>CAIPHQ010000065.1 GCA_903864895.1 uncultured Rhodospirillales bacterium | reverse complement strand
CCCGCCGCCGCCACCGAATCCACCACAGCATGAAGCCGCTGCCCCCATCACTGCGCCCCGCATTGCGGAACCCCGCGTGCCGCTGCATCTGCCCCCCGAGCAACCCGAACCGCCCGGGGCGCCCCTGTGGGTGGCAATTGTAGCGTGGGCGCTGAGTCTGGCCGTGCTGGGGGGCGCCGGGTGGGCGGCGGTGACGTATCGCGGCGACATCATGGCAGCATGGCCGCCGAGCGAGCGGGTTTACACGGCGCTGGGGCTGATTTCCTGACCTGCCGTATCAGGCTTCCGGCCGGAATGGGCTGACGATTGACACCAACACGCCATTCAAGTCGCGCACGCGGCTGACGGTCTGGCCCCAGGGTTGACGGGCCGGGGTCACAACCGGTGTGCAACCGGCGGCAACCGCACGTGCGAAGGCCTGTTCCACGTCCTCGGCAGCGAATGAAATCTGCACCCCGGCGGCCGGCAATGCCGGGCGGTTCTCGTGAAACGCGAAGCCGTCCGGCAACTCTCTGCGCTCGTTGAATTCGGCGCCGAAGGCGAGCGAGACGCTGCCGGTGTCGAGTTGCGCGAAAGCCTTGGTCACCATGCGCGCCGAAAGCCCGAAGGCCCGCCTGTAGAAGGCCACGGCCTCTTCGACATCTGGCACGAAAACAACGGTATAGGCGAATTGCAGGGCGGCGGTGGCGGTCATGGCGGGTCTCCTGTTGAGATTGTCCATATATGGACAAATCGCCCGAAGTTGTCAACCTATGGACAAGATGACAAACTGACCGCATGACAAAATCCGCCTCGCAGACGATTGCGCCCCCCGGTCAGCGGATCGGTTTTTTGATCTACCGGGCCGGTGTGCTGGTCGCGCGCGCCTACGAAGCGCGCATGCGTCCGCTCGGGTTTGCTCCGGCCGAGATCGGTCTGATGACGTATCTGGCGAGCCATGGCACGGACCATGTCCGCGCGGTGGCCCGGTCCATCGGTGTCAGTCCACAGACCGTGGTAAACCTGACCCGTGGCTTGGAGCAGCGCGGTTTCGTGGCACGCGCGCCATCGCCATCGGATCAACGCACTGTGCTGCTGACGCTGACCGTGGAAGGACGCGCGGCCCTTGAGGAAGCAGACACCGCCGCCCAGGCGTTCGATGCGGAAGTCGCCGCCGTCCTTGGGCCAGTCGGAGCCCAGGCCGTTGGTGACGGGTTACGGACGCTGCTTTCAGCTCCGCCGTGGGACGCGGAGTAGCTACCGGAACCCCACCAGCCGCCCGGCCGGCACGCCCAGCACTTCGCCGTCGCGCATCACCGCTTGCCCGCGCACGATGGTGCCCACCGGCCAGCCCGTCACGGCCATGCCGTCGAACGGGCTCCAGCCGCAGGGCGTGACAATCCAGTCATTGGTGATGGTGCGGCGCTGCTTCAGGTCCACCAGCGTGAAATCGGCGTCGTAGCCCGCCGCAATGCGGCCTTTTCCCACCGCGCCATAAATGCGCGCGGGTCCGGCGGCCATCAGTTCCACCATGTGGCCCAGTGACAGGCGGCCCGCGTTCACGTGGTCCAGCATCACCGGCACCAGCGTCTGCACGCCGGTCAATCCCGCCGGGCAATCCGGCCACGGCTTCAGCTTGGCCGCCGCCGGGTGCGGCGCGTGGTCGGAGCCGATGGTGTCCACCATGCCGTTGCGCACCGCTGCCCACGCCGCATCCATGTGCCGCTGGCCGCGAATGGGCGGGTTCATCACGCCGAAGCCCTGCAGGCGCTCGTAGACGT
>CAIPHQ010000064.1 GCA_903864895.1 uncultured Rhodospirillales bacterium | reverse complement strand
GATGGTGCCGCCGCCATTGCTGACGGACAGCGAGGCCGGCGTGCTGCCGGCGGCATAGATCAGGCTTTCCTGATAGCCGGGTGCCACGGACGTGTTGACCACGCTGGCGCTGCCGGTCAACGCCGCACCACCCACGCGCGCAACGCCCAGATTGACCACCGGCGAGGGCACGCTGGGTTGGGCAAAGGCATAGACCGCGCCGGTCACGTTCACCGTCTGGCTGGCCAGCGCCGTGATGCCGCGCCCGTCGATGCCGGTGCCGTCGCTGGACAGCGCCAGCGTGGCGGTGCCCGATACCGCCCCGGCGGTGGCGGTCTTGAGCGTGACTTTCAGCGTGCTGCTGTCGGACTTGCCCGCCCCGAGCCCGGTGAGCGTGCCTGCCACGGTAAAGCCGGTGCTGGCGGTGGACAGCGAGGCGTCCAGCGCCTCGGAATAGCCATCGGCCACTGCGGTGTTGCTGATGCCCACGGCCTGGATGGCCGCCGCGCCCACATGCACGCTGCCGAACGCCAGCGGCTCGGGCGTGTGCGCCCCGGCCACCGCGCCGCGATACAGCCCCACGAAGGTGCCGCCCGCGCCATCGCTGGTCAGGCCCACCAGATCGCCGGTGAGGCTGGCAGATGACACATAGGTCAGCACAGAACCTACCGAGGGGGTGACCGTGAGCGTGGCGCCGCTGATGACCGCGCTGGTGACGGACTGGCCCACCAGATCAATCCGGCTGCCGATGCCGAAGCCGGACAGCGGCAGCGTGAAGGTGATCGGCTTGTCGAGCTTCAGCGTGGCACCGGCGCCATTGAAGGCGATGGTCTGCTTGGCACCGACCGAGGCGGCCGTGCCGGCAATTTCCAGCGTGGCCCCGGCATCGACGCGGATGGTGCCGCTGGCGCCATTGACCGTGTTGTTCAGCCGCAGCGTGCCCACGGCAGCGTCGATCAGGCCGGTGTTGCTGATAGCAAGGTTGATGGTGGACAGGCCGGTGCCGCCGGTCTTGGCGATGGTGCCGGCATTGGCCACGGTGGCGTTGCCGCTCCAGCTGGCATCGTTGCTGGTCAGGTTGAACACCGCGCCTGCGGCGTTGGTCAGCGACCCGGTGGTCCCGGCGGTGCCCACCGTGAACACGCCGGCATCCAGCACGGTGCCGCTATTGGTCAGGGTGGCGCTGGCGGCAACCGCGAACGACACGCTCGCCGAATTGTCCAGAATGGTCAGCGTGCCGGAGGACGTGCCCGTGGAGGCCAGCCGCACGCTACCGCCGGTGGTGCTGCCGATGGCGCCACTGAGCGTGGCACCGCCATCAAGCTCCAGCGTGCCGGATGTGGCGGAGATGGTGCCGGTATTGGTCACCGCCGCATAGATATGGCTGGTGCCGGTGCCGCCGGTCTTGGTGAGCGTGCCCGCGTTGGTGAACGCACCAGCCGTGTTATTCGTCACCGTGCCGGCGGCATCATTGAGCAGGTTGAAGCTGGCACCGGCCTGATTGACGATGGTTTCGGTGTCGCCCGTGGCAAGGCCGGTGTAGATCAACCCGCCCACATTGGCGACGCCGCCATTGTTACAGGTCAGCCCCTTGCCGGCGAACACGGTGGAAGTGCCCGCCACGCTGAACGTGCCGCTGGTGGTCAGCGTGCCGGAGCCGATCAGTGTGACACCGTTCAACGACCCGCCCGCCGAGGCCGTGGCCGTGACAGCAGCACCCACGCCGAGCGTTCCGCCGGTGGCCGTGACCGTGCCGGTAATGGACGATGCGCCTTTCAGCGCCAGCGTGCCGCTGGTCTAGGTCAGGCCGCCTGCCAGCGTGGCGGCGCCGTTGATGGTCATCGACCCGCCGCCCACCCAGTTGGCCGCATTGCCGAAGCCGCCGCCCGTCGTCAGCTTCCAGGAAATCGTTGCCATCGTCGCCCCGTCATTCTGCGAACCCGGCGCGGCCCGGTTGCCGGGGTGCAGGGCCGAACATCTGATTACATATTGATGGTGAAGCGAACGTTGGGCGTGCGGCAGGTGAAAATTTCTGGAAGACAATTTATTGTAATATGAATTTATATGGTGTTGTATTTTCGAAAGTAATGTTCTTAACGTATCTACCCTCCAGGGTTGAGGTGTGGGCGTACCGGTCAGAACGCGCGGCGTGCGCCTCATTTTCTCATGATGCAACGAGGCGGCGCCCGTGCCGCCTGTCCGCCAAACGATGGTTTGGCGGCGCGGCCCGCTGTGTCCGTCTGATCTGGACAACACACGGCAAACCGGACAGATTGATTTCCGGACGGCAAAACGGACACACCCATGAGTCTGGTGGGCTATGCGCGGGTCAGTACGCTGGATCAATCCCCTGCCCTGCAGCGTGATGCGCTGGCGGCGGCGGGGTGTCAGCGGGTGTTCGAGGATCAGGCCTCCGGCGCACGCGCCGACCGGCCGGGACTGGCCGAAGCGCTGGCCTATCTGCGGGCGGGCGATGTGCTGGTGGTCTGGAAGCTCGACCGGCTTGGCCGCTCGCTGCCGCACCTGATCGAAACCGTCACGGCGCTGGAGGCGCGTGGCGCCGGGCTGCGCTCCATCACCGAGGCGATTGACACCACCACGCCGGGCGGGCGGCTGGTGTTTCATCTGTTCGGGGCGCTGGGCCAGTTCGAGCGCGACCTGATCCGGGAGCGCACCCGCGCCGGGCTGGCAGCGGCGGCGGCGCGCGGGCGCAAGGGCGGGCGCACCCCGGTGGTCACCGCGGACAAGCTGGCCCGCGCCCAGGCACTGCTGGGCCGCGGGCTGACGGTGCGCGAGACGGCGGCGCGGCTGAAAGTCGGCAAGACCGCCCTTTATGCGGCGTTGCGGGCGGCCGCCACCCCATGATCTCATGATCCTTGTATCTCATGATCGCATGGGATCATGATGAAATCCGGCTCGCGGATGTGGGGACTTTTGTGGGATCGGGTGCGGCGCTGGGCAGGCATTGCGGCGGCCCGGAAAGCGCCACGGCAAATCCGATTGTCCACAGGCAGGCGGGGACTTTAGCGGGCACACCGAGGACTCTTGCGGGGGCACAAACACGGATAGTCCACGAGTCGCACGATCTGTCCCGAGGACTTTAGCGGGACATACTAATAGTAGAATCACTAATAGCTTCTCTAGTACCTGATCCCGCAAAAGTCCCCGGCGACTCGCGCCCGGCTTTGCGCCAAAGTGTTTCGGGTTGGCGACACAGGCTGTCTGGACGAACGGACCCATCGGCATGGGCACGGTGCACGAACTGATCGAGGCGCGCGGCAAGCAGGCCGCGCTGCAAGCTGACTTCGACCGCCGTGTGGTCGATGCCGCGATGCGCTACATGAGCGATGAGGACGGCGATGTCGGCTTCGTCTACAGCGGCTGGGCGCAGGCGGCCCTGCCCCATCGCAGGCTGCCGGACGATGAAACCTGGCAGATCCAGACCGAGCGTGTGACGCTGCTGGTGGAGCCCGGCAAACGTATCGTGGCTGATGGCAAGCCGGTATCCGTGGGCGTTCCGTATGGCTCACGGGCGCGTCTGATCATGCTGTATCTGCAGACCGAGGCACTGCGCACCGGATCGCGCGAGGTGGAACTCGGCCGCAGTCTGCGTGGCTGGCTCGGGCGCATGGGCATTCCGCACGGTGGCAAATCCATCAAGGAAGTGCGTGAGCAGGCCGAGCGGATTTCCCGTTGCCGGCTGACCTTTCACATCCAGCAGGGCGGCCGCGCGGGGCTGTTCAACCAGCATATCGTTGATACGGCGCTGTTCCTGGATGGCGATGATCCCAAGCAGGGCAGCCTGTTTCTGGAAACCGCGCGCCTGTCAGAGACGTTCTTCGAGCAGCTGCAGCGCCATCCGGTGCCGATCGAGGAAGCCGCCATCCGCGCCATCAACAACAACTCGATGGCGCTGGATATCTATTGCTGGCTGGCCTACCGGCTGCACGTGCTGCCGGGCCAGCGCAGCATCGGCTGGAAGGCGCTGCACGCGCAGTTCGGTGCGGGGTTCCTGCGGCTGGACCATTTCCGCCCGCGCTTCATCGAGAACCTGCAACTGGCGCTGGCCGTGTATCGCGACGCCAAGGTGGATATCGGCGTCAAGGGACTGGTGCTGGAACCGTCCCGCCCGCCGGTGCCGCCCCGCGCGCCCTCGGTATCCCGCTAAAGTCCCCGCCGGGCGCTAGCGGCCTGAGGTGCAACGCGCCGGATCAGCCAGCTTCCCGCAAAAGTCCCCACCCACCGAATAACCCATCGCTGTCAGTCGCTCATGAGGTTATGATTTGATGATCCCAGTATCTCTTGATATCTTCCTGTCATGAGATATGCTGCTCATGAGCAACTGAGGCTTGACCGATGAAGGTCGTCGCGTTCACCTCCGACAAGGGCGGGATGGGCAAATCCACTGCCGCCGTGAATCTGGCCTGTGCGGCGGTCGAGGACGGCTATGAGGTGGCGGTGCTCGATCTGGACCCGCAGGCTTCGGTTGGCCGCTGGGCGCGGATGCGCAAGCGTGAACACCTGCCGCCGCGGCCGCTGGCGGAAACCTGCGTGCCGATCGATATCGAGGACCGTCTGGCGGAACTGCGCGCCGCCGGGGCCGATCTGGTGCTGCTGGACACCGCCGGGCGGGACAACAACGCCATTACCGCCGCCGTGGCAGCCGCCGATCTGGTGCTGATCCCGTGCCACCCGACCGACCTGGAACTGTCCACGTTGGGGCCGACCTTCGCGCGGTTGCGCGCCGAACAGACACCGCATTACGTGCTGCTGATCGACTGGTCGGCAGGTGCCCTGCGGCGGCGGCAGGATGCCACGCAGGCGATCGAGCGGGCAGGGGGGCGGGTGGCTCCGGCCGCCTATACCCACCGGGCCGATTACCGGCTGGCACTGGAGCAGGGGCAGGGCGTGACCGAGTATCAATCCTGGCAATCGGCGGCGCAGGAAATTCGCGCGGTGTGGTCCTGGCTGCGCGGTGAGCTTGGGCTGACCCGCGCAGTCCAGACGGTGTGACGGAGCAGTTCGATGGCACGCAAGACATCCGCACTGGCAGCGCTTGATATCGTCGGCGAGGGCTTGGCGCAGCAGGACGGGCTGGCCGAACGCCTCACCCGCCAGCGTGCAGCACGCACGGCCGGTGAGGGCAAAGAGGTGCCACCTGCAGCATCAGTGGCCGTTGCCAAGGACCACAACGCCTGGCGGCGCGGCAAGGCGCTGCTGCAGGTGGCGTTGCCGGACGAGGCGCATATGGAACTGAGCATCTTGGCCAAACGCCGCCGCATGACGCTGAGCCAGCTTGTGAAGGAAGCGCTGAACCAGTGGCTCGACCGCCACGGCCATGCCCTGCGTATGCCGGAGTGAGGCCGGTTCAGTCCTTGCGGGCAGCGGGCGGCTGGTCAGTGTCGCGATACACCGGAAATGGCTGGTTCTTGGCGCGTAACTTGCGCTTGGCGCCGGAGAGAACCTCTTTCATGCTGAACAGACCATGAGTCGGCTTGTCCGGCGGCACGTTGTCGTTTGACGCCAGCCAATGCATCATCAACCCCATGGCGACAATCGACATGAGGAAAAACAGTCCATCCATTGCGACAGGCCCCGCACAGCGTGTGCCAGCTTGCCGTAAACGCCGCGCTGCGTCGAACACCAATATGGCCCGGCAAGGCTGAGCCGCCGATGCGCGACCTTGCCCTCGTGGCCGGCATGCTGGTCTACCTGCCGATCGCGCTGCGTTATCCCGCCGCCGGGGTAATCTGCTGGGCGTGGTTTTCGATCATGAGCCCGCACCGTCAGGTGTACGGGTTTGCGTTCGGGCAACCGCTGAACAGCGTGATCGCCGTTGCCACCCTGGTGGGCTGGCTGGTAGCACCCGGCAACAAACGCTGGACCCGCGACGCCGTGCCATTGCTGCTGGTGGCGTTCATTGCCTGGACCACGATCGAGACCCCGTTCGGCGTGGCGCCAAGTTATTCCTGGGTGTACTGGGACCGGATCATCCGCATTTTTGCGCTGGTGTTTCTGGTGTTCTTCCTGATGACCACCAAGTCGCGCATCCATGCACTTGTCTGGACAATCGTGATTTCGCTGGGGTTCTACGGCGTAAAAGGCGGTGTTTTCACCATTCTGCACGGTGGTCACAATATCGTTTATGGCCCGCCGGATACCGTTTATTCTGACAATAACCAACTGGCGCTCGCAGTGGTAACAGAAATACCTCTGTTGTATTATCTATGGGTCCACACCGAAAAATGGTGGCTGCGCGCCGGGATGCTAGTGGCGATAGTACTGCAAATCCTGATGGTGTTCGGTTCCTACTCGCGCGGTGGCGTGCTGGCGTTGACGGCCATGCTGGGCATGTTGTGGCTGCGCAGTGAGCACAAGATTTTATACGGCCTGCTTGGGCTGGCCGCTGTGGCTGGCGGTCTGCAAATGATGCCGGATGCGTTTTTTGACCGGCTACATACCGTCAACAGTTTGAATACGGATGACTCATTCCAGGGCCGTGTAAATGCCTGGATTGTTGCCTATCGCTTTGCCGTAGATCACTTTCCGATCGGGGCGGGGTTCTATGCGCCGCAGATCAAGTCGGTTTTCAACTATTACCTGCCGGGCGAAGCAGCCCATGCAGCACACAGCATCTACTTCCAGATTCTGGGTGAACACGGATTTCTGGGGCTGTCCCTTTATCTGGGCATTCTGGTGCTTGGCCTGCGCAATGCGCTGATCGTGCGGCGGCAGTCGCGCGGTCAACCCGGATTGCGCTGGGCGTACGACCTTGCCGACATGAGCATGATCGCACTTGTGGCGTTCTATATCGGCGGAGCAGCGCTCAGCATGGCCTACGCCGACGAGTATCTGCTCATCATCGCGCTGATGTCGCAGTTGCGGCAGTTGACCAAACCGGAAACCGTGGCCCAGCAACATCAGGCCGTGCATCGCAGACGGCGGCGGGCGCGGGCCGATCTGGAGCCGGAGCAGGATGACCCAGCCGAGATTCCCGGTCAGGCTGCCGCGCGCGGCAGCAACAGCTCCGCATAGGCCCGGAACATCCTGTCCTGCCCGTACTCGGCCTCGGTGCGGATGCGGTTGGCGGTCCCCAGTGCCGCACGCAGCCTTGCATCGGCGCTCAGCTCCCGCAACGCGGCAGCCAAGGCCGCATCATCACGCGGCACCACGAAGCGGCGGTTGGCCTCGGCCAGCATCTCCGCCACATCGCCCACATTGGTCGCGGCAACAGGCAGCCCCGACGCCATGGCCTCCAGCAGCGAAATCGGCATCTGCTCGGTGTCGGACGGCAGCGCGAAGATGTCGAATTCCCGATAGGCCGCTTCGGTGGCCGGCATGTGGCCGGCGAAGCGGACATGCCGGGCAATGCCCAACGAACTGGCCAGAGCCTGTAGTGCGG
>CAIPHQ010000063.1 GCA_903864895.1 uncultured Rhodospirillales bacterium | reverse complement strand
GGCACATACCGCCTGCGGCTGAAGGCCGTGCCCGAGCGCGGATCCAGCTTGCGCTACACTACCGATGGGTCAGACCCCAAGCTCGGCGGCGGTATCTATGATGGTGAAGTGCAGATGCCAACAGGCACGCGCATCATCCTGGCCGTCGCGGAAAATGCAGGAATCTACTCTCGTGTCGAGCGCATCGACCTACCCGATGCGCCTGGTCCTATCGGTGATAGCGGCCCAGCCATCGACCCCGCGCGGCCCGCGGAGTGGTCGGCCCGGTTCATGTTTGGTGAACGCCGAAAGGCGTTTGCCGTGCTGGAATGTCTCAAGCGCCTCGGCGGCCAACTCGGCGGCGCACGTTTGAACGTGCAGGTGCAGGGTGACTCAACTAGGTTCCTGGAGCTGACGCACGGGCCGGCGGTTTTCCGTCAACCGGCAGACATTGAGGCTGTCGCGGCGGATCTTGAGGCGAAGCTCGGTGCGCCGGAGCAACCGAATCTTCAGCTCTTTGCCGCTCGCCTATCCTTTCCGACCGGTCGCGCTCTGCTTGAAGCCGCGCGGGAACTCAGCATCGGCATCGACACCGGTGAGATCCGACAATGAGCGCAGCCAGCGGATGGCAACAGGACCCGCAGACCCGGCAGACCCGCGCCGTGTCCGAGGGCTTCGGGCATCAGCCGGACAAGGAACTTCATCACTTCCTGGTCTCGCTGCCGCGCAGCCAGGGCGGTATAGTGCAGGTCTATGAGGTGTATGAGGCGGACATGGCGGGGCCGGCGCTCGAAAGCCGGAACTTGCGGGTCGCTCTGGACACCAATCGCTGGCTGAAGATCGCCGACGCATTGGAGGATGAGTTCAACACCCGCCTTCGTGCCGTTAGCCTGCGGCCCGGAAAATGGAAAACCGGCCATGTCCCGGTCGCACGTCTGTTTGGCAAAGAGCTCGTTTTGTTGGCTTGGGCCATCGAAGACGCTGAACCCGGACTGGCCTATACCGCAATCCAGAATTGGCGCGGTCTGGCCCCGGAAGAGCGCTGGTGGCTCTATACCATGACAGCTGCGCAGACCGGCCACCACGCCCAGAAAAATCGTGGTTGGCGGAAAGCAGTGCGCGCTGCACTGACCGAAAATCCGGTGCATGGCGGAACCGCTGCGCCCACAAGCGCGGAGCGGCGAAAAGAAGCGCGATTGCTCGCGCGCGCGCGCCCCGCACCTGGGCAGCCAAGTCTTCTCGAGTCTCTTCCCGCTGATGAAGACAAGGTTTGAACGATTATGGATCAGCTTACGACACAGACTGATGAGATCATCCGACCTTGCATGGCCGGCGTACCATCGTTCATTGAGCGGCAGCTCCCCGTCAGTCTGCTTTCGAAAGAAAGCTATCGGGAACGGGTCTCTGGCCAGACTCAAACTCTGACGCCTCTGGGAAGCTATTGGAAAGGGAGGAAACCCCTAGTCCTCGTGCGGGCCGTTGTGCTTGGATTACTACTACCCTCGACCGACAATCCTGCCCGCGACCGCGACATTTTTTTGAAATTGATGTTGATGGATTTGGAAGGGTTGCGTCGCCGCAAAAGCGTGTCGATCAAGGCAGACCGAGCTTCCCAGCTCCTGCCGCTCAGTCTTCACGCGCAGGCCTTTGAAGATTATCAAGGCAGGCTGCGTTGGCGTCGCAGCATGCCGCGAGTTCAACGCGACGAGCTCGAGCTTCAGGCGTTTGAGTTGATGGGCACCGACGAGAAATTAGACCTCTGTAGCCGCACGGAAGAAATGCCGGCTTCGGCATGGGACCCAGTTTGGCCTGAGGTCAATGACCACCTTGCTAGTTTTGGTGTTCGGGCTGCCAGCTTGCCAGAACTCGTCCAGGGGCTGGGTAAAGCTCGCTTCGGACATTTACCACGCGTTGGTGATCCTTTCTGTGGCGGTGGATCCATTCCATTTGAGGCAGCTCGCATCGGATGCGACGTCTACGCAAGCGATTTGAACCCCATCGCGTGCATGCTGACCTGGGGTGCCATCAATGTCATCGGAACAACTTCTGACGTATGTGACCGGATAGCATTAGCTCAACGGCAAGTCGCCCGAGCCGTCGATGCTGTGATAACCGAGATGGGTATCGAGCACGACGGAACTCCTGGTGATTTGCGCTTGCCAGCTGATGCACCGAGAAAATGGCCGCATGGTTGGAGGGTAACCCGAGGCGGAGAGCCGATTCCTGCGCCTGAAGCACCTTACTCTGTTATTTGTCCGCAAACCGGCTGGCGAGTGCCCATGATAGTAACGCGCCAGGTCCATGAACCAACGCAAACCATTTTGAAATTGGTCCCTGATCCATCAAAGCGAACATACAGACTCCAGCCCGAACGTGCTCACGACGAGGCCGGCTGGAAGGCGGCTGCCACCGGCACAGTCGTATGGGACGGAACAGATCATACCTTACGCCACGATCCGGGGACCGGCGCTGTTTGCATACGTATCGCGAACCGGGCCAGGGCGTTCCTTTATTGTCTCGAAGTCACCTGTCCGAGAACCGGCTACAAAGTCCCGTTATTGCCTCACTTTGTTGTGTCCACGGTGCAAGACGCAATCATGCACCTGCAGCCCGATCATGCGAAAAAACGCTTCAGTATCGAGGTGGAAAATGGTGTGAGTGCAGCGGAAATGGCAAACGCCAGGTCATGTGGAACTATCACAGACCGCGCGCTGGACTATCAGCTTGACGGTGAGCGCCACGTGACGCCTATGTCGACGCTTCGCGGTGACATTACTATAAAGCGTCGCTACACATCCTCAGTGGAAGAAGCAGCCGACCGTTCTCTGTATTCTGTTGCGACAAATAAATATGCAGTAGACTCAGCTAATCGTTTAAGGCGCTGGGAGGGTGCTGATGTAGTTCCAGTATCAGACGATATACTCCAGGAGCGCCTATATTGTATCAATTGGGAACGACCAGACGGTCAAATTTTATATGCGTCAGTTGACCAGAATGATGAGCAACGTGAGGCGCGAGTCCTAGCTCACGTACGCTCTAATCTTCGAGGTTGGCAAAACGACGGTTTAGTCCCGGATATGCCGATAGAGCCAGGTTTTAATACCACTCAGCCGATCAGGGAACGCGGATGGACTCATTGGCACCACCTGTTCACACCGCGCGAGCTATTGCTTTTTGCTACGCTTAGACTCTGTGCAAAATCATTCGAGCATGAAGCAACAGCGTTTGCGATTGCCCTCTGCCGGATGCTTGATTGGAATAATCGTTTGTGTATCTGGCGCGGCCCAATGGGTCGGGACGCAAATGCTCATTTATTTGCGAACCAGGCACTCAACACGAATGTAACATATGCTTCGCGTTCATGGTTATCTGCGAAGGAATTATTTGTCGATTACGTCCCGTCCCCTGTATCTGGTCGAGCCTTGGTTAAATCGTTGCCCGCCGAGCAGATAGAAGAGGATTGCGACATTTGGGTAAGTGACCCCCCGTATGCCGACGCCGTAGTATATCACGAGATTACCGAATTTTTCATCGCGTGGCTGCGCAAAAACCCACCTGCACCATTTGATGAGTGGAAGCCGTGGGATAGCAAACGTTCTCTGGCGATTCAGGGAAGTGGTGATACTTTTCGGAGAGATATGGTGCAGGCCTACCGATCTATGGCGCGCCATATGCCGGAGAACGGACTGCAAGTCGTTATGTTTACGCACCAGGATACTGCGGTGTGGGCCGACTTGGCCGCGATCTTATGGGCAGCCGGACTGCAAGTGACCGCAGGATGGTGCATTGTTACCGAAACAGACAGTGCGACACGCGATGGAAGCTACGTACAAGGAACCGTACTTTTAGTCCTGCGCAAGCGTACAGGCGAAAATGGCGCTTTCCTCTCTCGCCTACAGCGTCCAGTGGAGTTGGCCGTCGAACGACAGCTGAATGGCATGCGGGAACTCAACCCGAAGGATGAACCAGACTTCGGTGATACCGACTTCCAGCTTGGTGCCTACGCGGCAGCACTTCGCGAACTCACCGCGTACGCAACGATCGACGGTCGGTCAGTCGCGGAGGACGTTCTAAGCCCAACCGAGCAGGCTGGTACACGCGCCAGAGTGACCGCATTGTTGGACCGTGCCCGAAGC
>CAIPHQ010000062.1 GCA_903864895.1 uncultured Rhodospirillales bacterium | reverse complement strand
GATCTGCGAGCGTGAAGCCGAGATCGAGGTGTTCAAGCCGCGCGAATACTGGACTGTGGAAGCCCACCTGACCACGCCGGGCGGGGCACCGTTTACCGCGCGGCTGACGCATCTGGACGGCAAGAAGCTCGACCAGTTCGACCTGAACACGGCCGCACTGGCGCTGCGCGCCAAGGCGCAGGTGGAAGCCGGCCAGTTCTCGGTGGTCTCGGTGGAGCGCAAGCGCGTCAAGCGCAACCCGCCGCCGCCGTTCACGACATCGACCTTGCAACAGGAAGCCAGCCGCAAGCTGGGGTTTGGCGCGCAGCAGACCATGCGTCTGGCGCAGCAATTGTACGAGGGCATCGACATTCAGGGCGATACGGTCGGCCTGATCACCTACATGCGCACCGACGGCGTGCAGATGGCGCGGGAGGCGATGTTCGCCATCCGCGACCACGTGAAGGCCGAATATGGCGCGGATTACGTGCCCGGCGCACCGCGCGAATACACCACCAAGGCCAAGAACGCGCAGGAAGCGCATGAGGCGATCCGCGCCACCGATGTGGGCCGCACGCCGGAAGACGTGGCCCGCTATCTGAACCCGGACCAGCGCCGCCTGTACGACCTGATCTGGAAGCGTGCGGTCGCGAGCCAGATGCAGTCTGCCGAACTGGATCAGGTGACGGTGGAAGCCGCCGAGCCGGGCAAGCCGAACGGGCCGAAGCTGCGGGCCACCGGGTCCATTCTGGCGTTTGACGGCTTCCTGAAGCTGTACCGCGAAGACCTGGACGACGAGGCGCAGGCGCGCGACGACGAGAACAAGATGCTGCCGCCGATGGGCGAGCGCGACCCGCTGAAGCGCGGGCAGGTGGACGCCGAACAGCATTTCACCCAACCGCCGCCGCGCTACTCGGAAGCCAGCCTTGTCAAGAAGATGGAGGAGTTGGGCATCGGCCGCCCCTCCACCTACGCCTCGATTCTGACGGTTTTGCAGGAACGCAACTACGTCAAGCTCGACAAGCGCCGCTTCATCCCCGAGGACCGGGGGCGGCTGGTGACGGCGTTCCTGACCAGTTTTTTCGAACGCTACGTCGATACCGGCTTCACCGCGTCACTGGAGGAGCAACTCGACGACATCTCCGGCGGGCGGGCCGAGTGGCGGGCGGTGATGCATGCGTTCTGGAAGGAATTTTCCAGGGCGGTCGAGCAGACCCGCGATCTGAAGATCGGCGATGTGATCGACGCGCTGGACGAGGATCTGGGCGCGCATTTCTTCCCGGCGCGTGAGGACGGCACCGACCCGCGCGTGTGCGCCGCCTGCGGCAATGGGCGGCTGGGGCTGAAACTCGGGCGGCACGGCGCGTTCATTGGCTGTTCGAACTACCCGGCCTGCCAATACACCCGCCGCCTGGCCATCGAAAGCGGTGACGGCGCGGACGATACGCTGAAAGAGGGGATGCGCTCACTCGGCCATCACCCGGACACCGGCGAGGACGTGACCGTGCGGCGCGGGCCGTATGGGCTGTATGTGCAGCAGGGCGAGCAGGAGAAGGACGCCAAGCGCAAGCCGCGCCGCACATCGCTGCCGCGCGGCGTGGATGGCGAGTCGATCACGCTGGAACAGGCCATTGGCCTGCTGAGCCTGCCGCGCATCGTGGGCATCCATCCGGAGACGAAGGAGCCTATCGAAGCCGGGCTGGGGCGGTTTGGGCCCTATGTGAAGATGGGCGGCGTGTTCGCCTCACTGGACAAGGACGACGATCTGCTGGTGGTCGGCCTGAACCGGGCGGTGGATGTGCTGGCGCAGAAACTGGCGTCGGTGCGTACACTGGGGCCGCATCCGGCGGACAAGGAACCGGTGATCGTGCGCAAGGGCAGGTTCGGGACGTATGTGCAGCACGGCAACATAGTGGCCAACCTGCCGCGCGACCTGACCATGGACGACATGACCATGGAACTGGCGGTGCCGTTGCTGTCCACCAAGGGCAAGGCATTGAAGGCCAAGCCGGGCGCCCGCAAGGGCGGCAAGAAGCCTGCGGCCAAGGCTGCGGCCCCCAAGGCGGCTGCGGCGAAGGCCGATGCGCCGAAACCTGCGGCCAGGAATGCCGCAGCAAAGGCCGAGGCTCCGGCTGCGGCCAAGAAGGCGGCACCCGTGAAAAAGAAGGCCGCCACTAAGAAGCCCGCTGCCAAGACCGCGAAAAAGCCGGCCCGCAAGGCCGCCGGCTGACGTGGCGCGCAAGCGCCCGCCGGACAGCGCCCCGCCCGGCTTGCCGAGCCGCGACGAAATTCGCCGCTTCGTGCGCGAACAGCCGGGGCGGATCGGCAAGCGCGAAATTGCGCGCGCCTTCCGGCTTGGCCCCGAGCACAAGACCGAACTGCGCGAGTTGCTGAAGGCGCTGTCCGCCGAGGGCAATCTGGCCCCCGCCGGGCATCGCCGCTTCCGCGCGCCCGGCAAGCTGCCCGAAGCCGCCATCGTGCAGGTGACCGGCACCGACCCGGATGGTGACGCCATTGCCCGCCCGGTGGAGTGGGAGGGCGATGGCCCGCCGCCGATGGTGCTGATGGCCCCGGAGCCGAAGGGCAAACCGGCGCTGGCCCCCGGTGAGCGCGTGCTGGCCCGCCTGCGCCCGCTCGGCCCCGGCAAATACGAGGGCCGCACGCTGAAACGCCTGACCGACGCACCGGGCCGCGTGCTGGGCGTGTATCGCCCCAACCCGGCGGGCGGCGGCGGGCGCATTGTGCCGACCGACCGGCGCGCCAAGGCGGAATGGACGGTGCCGATTGGCGAGGACAACGGCGCGGTGAACGGCGAGATCGTGCTGGCCGCCCCGCTGCCCTCCGGCGGGTTCGGGCTG
>CAIPHQ010000061.1 GCA_903864895.1 uncultured Rhodospirillales bacterium | reverse complement strand
TTGGCGCGACGGACGGCTACATCGCCAACCGCTTCGCCGCCCGCGCCACGGTGCTGGCAGGGCTGGGCGGGCTGATCGGCATGGTGGCATCGCTGCCGGTGCTGCTGGCACTCGCGGCGCTGGCCGCCCCGTTTGTCGGCGGCGTGCCACTCGCCGCAGCCCCGTTGATGGCCGCAGGCGCCTCGGCATTCGGCGCGCACCTGCTGGCCATCGCGCGGACCATGCCGCCGGAATTGCTGGCCGGGCTGCCGCTGCTGCCGGTGGGTGCGGCGCTGATCGGCTTTGTGACCGCGCAGGCCACTGTGCGCGGTTGGCTGCGCCGCCTGCCATGAGCGCGCGCAGGGACGCGCTGCGGCGATTTGCCCTGGCCCTGCTGGCCGGTGCGCTCACGGTGGTCCTGCTGTGGGGAGCCGGGTTCGCGTGGTTCCTGCACACGGCGCTGGCAGAAGCGCCACCGCCCCCGGCGGCGGACGGCATCGTGGCGCTGACCGGCGGGGCCGGGCGGGTGGAGTTGGCGTTGCGGCTGCTGGCGGATGGGCGGGCAAGGCTGCTGCTGGTCTCCGGCGTTGGCGGGGATGCCGGGTTCGGCGATCTGGCCCGGCTCGCCGGCGTGGACTCCCATCTGAAGGCCCGTGTCACACTGGGCCGCGCCGCGGCCTCCACCCACGGCAACGCCGCCGAGACGGCGGAATGGGCGCAAACCAATACCTTGCACTCGCTGATCGTCGTCACCGCCAGCTATCACATGCCGCGCGCGCTGGCCGAACTCGGCCGTTCGCTGCCCGGCGTGGTGCTGTATCCGGCCCCGGTGCAGCCGGCGAGCCTGCGCAATGGGTTGCGTGAGGGCAATCAGGCCGCCGTGTTGCGGCTGCTGGCCAGCGAATATACCAAGTTTCTGGCCGCCGAAGCGGGGTTGTCCGCGCTGATTCCGGCGCGTCCGGGCGGGACGGAACGGCACGGATGATCTGGCTGCGCTCGGCGGCGTTCAATATTTGGTTCTACGGGCTGACGACCGTGATGCTGATCGGCTCGCTGGCGCTGCGCGGGCGCGGGCAAGCGCCGGTGCTGGCCTATGGGCGGCTATGGGCGCGGCTGGTGCTGGGCGGACTGCGCGTGCTGTGCGGCATCACCTGGCAGGTCAGCGGGCTGGAGCATCTGCCGAAGCAGGGTCCGGCGCTGATCGCCTCCATGCACCAGTCCGCGTTCGACACGCTGGTGTGGATTCTGCTGCAACCGCGCTTCGCCTATGTGCTGAAACTGGAGCTCACCCGCATTCCGCTGTTCGGGCCCATGCTGCGCCAGTCCGGCATGATCGCGGTGGATCGCGGGGCCGGGGCGGCGGCAGTGCGCGGCCTGCTGCGGGAAGCGGATCGCGCGATGGCCGAAGAACGCCAGATGGTGATCTTCCCGGAAGGCACCCGCGTCGCCCCCGGCGTGCAGGCCAAGCTGCACCCGGGCGTGGCGGCACTGGCCGCGCGCACCAGGTTGCCGGTGATTCCAGTAGTGACCGATTCCGGCCTGCGCTGGCGCCGCAAGGCATTCTTCAAGCGGCCCGGCGTGATCCATGTCGCCATCGCCCCGCCGCTGCCCGCCGGGCTGGGGCGAGAGGCCGTGCTGCAACGGCTGGCGGAGGTTTACGCCGAAGGCGCGGCGCAGCTTGGCATGCCTGTGGATAAGTCTGTGGGAACTTGCGCGCCACAGTTGCCGTAGTGTGCGAAGCTATCCCAAAGACCCGTTGTCACAGCACGGTTTTTGGCGTGCAGGCCTTTTGTGGATGATGTTGTGCGGTGGCTGGGGATACCTTGTGGCACCGCCGCGCCGTATAAGCGCCGCATGACCCCAATCCAGTTGCCGGGCGCGCCATGCGCCGCCTGATCATTCTCACCGCTGCCGTACTGGTGGTGCTGCTGGCGGGCAGCTTTCTGGCGTGGCGCTGGGCTGTGGGCGAGATGCAGGCGCAGCTGGTGCAGTGGGAATCAGCGCAGCAGGCGCATGGCTGGACGATCCGCCATGCCCCGCCGGAAAGCGGCGGCTGGCCGCTGGCCGCCACGCTGGCGCTGCCGGAGTTTGCCGCCATCGGCCCGGCCCTGCCAGGCGGCGTGGCGTGGCGCGCCGGCCGGGTCACGTTGCGCGTATCGCTGCTGCAACCGGCGCTGGCGGTGGCGTCCGTCAGCGGGGCGCAGCAGGTGCAGATGGCAGGCCAGAAGCCGCTCGGCTTCATCGCAGACCGTTTTGAGGTCAGCGTGCCCATCTCTGCCAAACCGGAAGCGGCCGGGCTGGACGCGCGCGGCGTGCATATCGACGGCGGCGCCACCATCGGCCTGCTGGAAGGCCAGATCACGCAGCAGGCCGAGGCGGGCGCAGTGCGGCTGCGCATGACCGCCGAGGCCATCGACTTCCCGCCGCCGCCCGCAGCGCAGCCGCCGCTGGGCGGGCATATCGCTTCGGCCAGCGGTGAGGCCGAGATCACCGGCCCGCAGCCGCAGCCGGGCATGACCCCGGCGCAATCCGCCGCCGCGTGGCAGCAGGCGGGCGGGGAGATCAAACTGACAAGGATGGCGGCTGGCTGGGGGCCGCTTGGCCTGTCCGGCACCGGCGCGCTGTCGCTGGACCCGCAATTGCAGCCCGCGCTGACCGCCAAGCTGCATCTGGTGGGCTATGAGGCCGCGTTGCAGGCCATGGCGGCCGCGCATGTCATCACCCCAAACGCCGCCCGCGCCGCCGCCGCCGTGCTGTCACTGCTGGCCACGGTGCCGGATGGCGGCGGCCCGCCGGCGGTGGATGCGCCGGTGACGGTCGCGGGCCGCACGCTGAGCATGGGACGTATTCCCTTGCTGAAGCTGCCCGAGATGGACTGGTCAAAACTGGTCTGGCCAAGCGGGGCTGAACCCGCTAGCGTGGCGCCATGACCTTCCGCACCTCCAGCGCGCGAATTAGTGCCCCGGCTGCCTGAGCAGCCGGGCCGTTTGCATCGCCGCTGTCGAGTTTGTCTGCCGGAGTCATAGTCCCATGCCGCATCGCCCGTGGACCCTTGTGGGTCAGCACGCCTCTGTCCGCTTTTCCGTCACCGCCGATTGCGAGCCGGGCCTGCTGCCCCGGCTGTTGCAGCCCTTCGCCAAGCGCGACCTGACGCCGGACGTATTCGAATGCCGCCGCAGCGGTGAAACGCTGCGGGTGGACATCGCCATGCACGCCATGCCCGCCGAGATGGTGCATCTTGTGGAGGGCAATCTGGCGCAGACCGTCGGCGTGCGCAGTGTGACGCGGCAGACCGAAATTACCGGGGTGGTGCGCCGCCAGGCCGCCTGAGGCGCCAGTCTGAAGCGCCAGTCTGAAGCGCCAGTCTGAAGCGTCAGTCTGAAGCGTGAGTCTGATGCGTCAGTCGCGCGGCGCGCCGTGGCCGGACAGGATGGTGACGGCCCCGCGCACCCCGGCCCGGAACGCCTCGTCGAACCCCACGCCGCCGATGTCCCAGTCATAGGCGCGGCCCTGCCAGTCCATGTGCCACACCGCTACCCAGCCTTGGGCTGCGGTGTTGAACACCAGTGCGCCTGCCAGTTCCACCCGCCCCGCCTGCGGCGGCAGGCCGCGCGCCCGCCATGTGCCCCGCTCGCGCTGGCCCGGCAGCGCAATGGTGATGCCGTATTTCTGACCGGTATCGGTCAGGGCGGCGCGCATGTCTTCGGCGCGCGGTTCATCGGACAGCACGTCCAGCGGTGCGCCGCGCCCCTGCGCATGTGCCACAAGCAGCAGTACCGGGCGCGGATCGGGCCACGGCGCACGGCCCAGATCGTGCAGCGCCGCGTCGATCTTCGCCGGGTCGAAGCGGGCGGTCAGGTCAAACGGGCGGTCGTAGCTGCCCTGTTCATCGTGATGCTCATAGGCGGTCATGCGGTCCCAGTAGTCGAAGCCCAGCACCATGCCGGGCGCCTCCGCGCCGAGTGCCACCGCCGCCGGGTCATCGGCCAGCGACGGATCGCCGGAGACCTTGACCAGCACGTCCATCAGGCATTGCGCCATGCCCTTGGGCCGGTCGCGCATGTCGGTGCCGGTGACGATGGCCCGCGCCTCGTAGCGGTCCAGATGCGGGTCCTGTTCGGGGCGCACCACGATCTGCTGCGCCGCCACCGGGGCAGCGGCCAGCAGAACGAATGCCACAGGCAGGGCAAGATGCCGGATCACGCGTGCCTCCGCTAAAGCCGTGCCTCGCAGCGTGCCAGAAAATCAGGAATATCGACGATCAAATCATCAAGCTGGCTGCGTGCGCCGGGCACGATGTCATGCGCGATGTACGAGGCGTAGGACGCACCCAGACCGGCGGACAGC
Organism: uncultured Rhodospirillales bacterium; assembly: GCA_903864895.1. Taxonomy (GTDB): domain Bacteria; phylum Pseudomonadota; class Alphaproteobacteria; order Acetobacterales; family Acetobacteraceae; genus CAIPHQ01. The sequence goes on along the minus strand of CAIPHQ010000061.1, from coordinate 5,924 downwards.
ACGTAATACGCCGCCGTGCCATAGCTGGGCGGGAATAGTTCCAGCAGGCTTCCCGAGGGCTGGCCGAACGCCACGCTGGCCAGCGCCGCGCCATGCGGGGCCACGATATGCGTCGCCCCGGCGAACGCGGCAATCTGTTCGACAATCGGCATCCCGTTCGGGTCGATGCTGCGGTAGCCGTGCTTTTCCAGCACCGCGCGCAGCGCATCCTCGTTCACCACCCGCCGCCCCGGCGCGCTGCCGCGAGACACATACAGCTTGCCGCGCGGCAGCGGCCCGGCGCCGCGCTCGACCAGCGCGCCATAGCCCAGCGTGGCGCGCAGCCATGTCAGCAGCCACGGCGCGGCCTTGTGGCCGGGATGCGGAATGGCCTGCAAGTCGCTCGGTGCCAGCAGATGCCGTGCCCGCACGGCTTGCCATGGCCGCAACTGCACCACGCGCTCGGGCGGAAAGCCGCACAGCCGCAGCGTGTCCCACTGATACGCGGCATCCAGCGGCGGCACCGCCACGAAGGTGCTGGGCCGCGACGCCAACTCGCCGAGGGCGGCCAGACGCGGCAGCCAGTCCACCATCCAATGGCAGAAATTCAGCGGCCACACGTCATCGGCGATGCTGATCAGCGTGCCATTGACCGTCTGCGCCTCGGCCAGCGTCTGCCGCAGGTCGAAATCGTAGTAATGCAACAGCCCGGCATAGACGGTGCCGTAGTCGGATACGACCGTGTCCCCATGCCCGGTCACGATCACCGGGCGGTTGGGCAAGTTCATCAGATAGCCGCCTGGAATGGCCAGCACGTCGAAATCCGGGCTGTGCGCCACGGCGCTGTGCGGCGTGAAGCAGTCCGGCATGCCGCTGAGATGCACCGGCGCACTCAGCGTGCGCACCTGCCGGCCATACACCCGCCGCACCGCGACGCCGGCAATGTCATGGCTCGGCCGCAGCGCAATGCCCGCATTGCTGGCCGGGCCAAGCGCCGCCCCGGCGGCAGCCAGCGTGGCGGCGGCGGCGGCCATGCGGCTGTGACCCTGCGGTAACCCGGCGCGTGCGGCCAGCGCATCCGTGGCCGCCACCGGGTCCGTGCTGCGCGGAAACGGCGCCGCCATACCGCCCTGATGGGTCATCCCGTCCGCCCGCCCCGTTGCGTCACCGTGTCAAGATAGCTGCGCAGCACGGCCAGATCCACCCGCAGGTTCCGGGACAGGAACTGCCCGCGCGATGCAGCGCCCCGGTCGGCATCGTTCCAGTCCGGCGTTTCGAACTGAAAATCGCGGCCCAGCATCGCGGTGTAATTCACCCCGGCTGTCTGCGCCTGCATGGCAAAGGCTGCGGTGCCGTAAAGCGGATGGAAAATTTCGCAAATCTCGGCACCCGGCGGACACAGGATCATGTGCGTCAGCGCGGCACCATGCGGGGCGATGACGTGGCTGGCATGCCGGAAAGCGGCCACCTGCGCGTCATAGGGCATGGTGCCCGGCTGAATCACCTCGAAGCCGAGCGGCTCCAGCAACGCCATCACGTCGGCCTCATTGGTCACGCGCCGCCCGGCCACGTCGCCGCGCGACACATACAGCCGCCGCCAGCCGCGGGTGCCCTGACCGCCCAGCACATGCTGGGCATATTGCACCGCCCACGGTGCGCCCAGATCGGCTGCGTGTTGCAGGTTGCAGCAATTGCTGCTGACCCAAAGCCGTGCCGCTCGCACCCGGGCAATGCGGCGGCTGCCGATGACACGCGCCGGGTCAACCCCGGCGCGCTGCAGAATCCGGGTCTGGAACGCCGCTTCCGGATGCGGTCCGATGATTGCCGCCGTGCCGGTATCGACCCCGGCGCGCTGGTACAGCGCCAGGCGGGTGATCTGGTCGAGCAGGAAGTGGCACAAATTGGGCGGCGGAAACCGGTCGGAGATTACCACGGCCTCGGCCACCTCGATGATCTCGGGTGGTCTGGCGCTGCCCATCAGGCAGTCGAGCTTGCGGCGTACCAACTCCGGGTAGCGGCTGACCGACAAATCCGGATGCACCGTGCCGTCCCGGTCGATCACCACGGTGGTGTCGTCGCACAACAACACCTCAGCGTTGGCGAGTTCCATTATGTCAATCGGCAGGCGCGGCATCTGCGTGGCCAACTGGCGCAAGGCATAGGGCATGGCACCGCCAGCCACGCGCGGGGTCCATGCCGGACGGGGTTCGGCTTCGATGACCCGATGGGTCTTACGGCTGTCCGGGCGCGGCGGCGGGCAGCCGCTGCCGGGCAACGCCATGCCGGCAGCGGCAAACACCGGCGCGGCGTCAAACGGTTCGGCGGGCGGACGCTCCGGCATCAGGTCGGCGGCGGCCAGAAACACCTCCGCCGCTCCCTGCACCTCACCCCGGCGGCGCAGCACCGCGAACAGGTCGCCGAACATCTGGTTGGTGCCGCCCCAGTCCGGCTGCATCTGCGCGGCCAGGGCGGCCATCATGAACGTGGCGTCGTCCCGCGACGGCCCAAGTGCCGCATAGGCGCGGGCCATGCGGAAATAGATCCAGTAATGCCGCAGGTCGGCGCGCCAGACGACGGTTTCGAACAACCGCGCGGCCAGAGCGGGCAGTTGCTCACGGTCCACCAGTTGCGCCAGCGCGGCCAGCATGGCGTCTTTCGGGTCGGGCGCTGCCAGCACGCTGGCCACAAGATCCGCCACCCGCGCCGCCTCGGCCTCGGTCAATGCCGCCGGCAGCGGCAATGCAGGCGGCGCGCCCATTATTTGCTACGTGCCGGTGCGATAGCCATGCGGGTGCGCGACCCGCCAGGCCAGCGCGTTCTCGACGATGGTGTCCAGATCCGAATGCACCGGCCGCCAGCCTGTCTCGGCGGTGATGCGGGCGGAGGCGGCAATCAGCACCGCCGGGTCACCGGCCCGCCGCCCGGCGATGCGATGCGGCACCGGCCGGCCCGCGATGCGGCCCACCGCCTCGATCACCTCCAGCACCGAAATGCCGCGCCCGTTGCCCAGATTGAACCGCACGCTCCGGTCCGCCAACAGTGGCAGCACGCGCAAATGCGCGCCGGCCAGATCGGTTACATGCACGTAGTCGCGCAAGCAGGTGCCATCCGGTGTCGGGTAGTCCTGGCCGAACACCGTCACCTCGGCCCGGCGGCCAAGCGCCGCGTCGATGACAAGTGGAATCAGGTGGCTTTCCGGCCGGTGATCCTCCCCCAGCCGCCCGGCAGCGTCGGCCCCGGCGGCGTTGAAGTAGCGCAGGCAGGCACTGCGCAGCCCATAGACCCGGTCGGCCCAGAACAGCGCGCGCTCCAGCATGGCCTTGCTCTCGCCATACGGTGAGCCGGGGTCGATGACCGCATCGTCCGGAATCGGCTCGCTGCCTGCCGAGCCGAACAGGGCGGCGGTGGAGGACAGCACGAAGCGCTTGACGCCGTGGCGCACGCAGGACTCGATCAGCCGCAACCCGTTCCCGGCGTTGACCGCCAGATAACCCAGCGGATCGCGCATCGAATCACCGACGATGGACAGGGCGGCGAAATGCAGCACCGCATCCCACGGGCCTTCGGCCAGCACGGCGTCGATAGCGGCCACATCTTCCAGCCGCCCGGTGACCAGCCTTGCGCCGGGCAGCACCGCTTGCGCGTGGCCGGTGGACAGGTCGTCGAACACCACCACCTCGTCGCCGCGATCCAGCAGGGCTGCGACCAGATGGCTGCCGACGAAGCCGGCGCCGCCGGTGACAAGGTATCGGCCGCTCATGCGCATTCAGTTCCGTGCCGGAATCGGGGCCGCCAGAATGGCAAGCCAGGCGCAACCGCACCAGAGGCCCGCACGCTAGGCCGCGTGCGCATAATCCGGCGGCACGGTTCCCGACTGCTCGGCAAACCGGCGCTGGCGGCGCTGCATGAACTGCCACGCGAGTTTGGTGGAGAAGTCTGACAGCCGCCCGCGCGGCGGCAGGCCCACCGCCTTGAAGATCATGCCCATGCCACGCCCGATATGGCGTTCGCGGTAGAACGAGAACGCCGCGCCAAAATAGGCGGCAAGGCAGCGGTCGTGGTTGTATTCCGCGCCCGGCGGGCTGTTGGCGCAATGGAAGGCGAACGACAATTCGTCGTCCTCGGTCTCCCCGACCCGCCCGGCGGCGATGCGCAGGCGTTCAAGGAACCAGATGTTCTCACGCGCCAGATAGCGGCGCATATGGTCGTAGAACAGCTTGAAATGGCGGAATTCATCGGCCGCGATGTGGCGGCAGATTTCCTGCAGCACAGGCTCTCCGGCGGCGTCGGCCACGGCGGAATAGTAGCTGGAGGTGCCGGTTTCCACCATGCAGCGCGCGATCAGTTCGCCGGTGCGCGACCCGCGCACGGACTGGTCTGCGTCCAGTTTCAGCCGGAAGCCTTCGCGGTAGCGGGTGAAGGCCGCCATGAAGTCCCACGACGGGTCGCACAACATGGCCCATTTGCCCAGCGCGTCGCCGTGCTGCACTTCCTCCAGCGCCCAATTGTCAGCCGCGCGGCTGAAATCCGGGTCGTCGTGGAACACGCTTTTCAGGTAGGCCGCGTAGTCCGTGCCATTCCGCTCGACCATGGCGGCGGCCTTCATGATGGGCACCGTTGCCGGGTCGACCTTGCGGGGATCGAACCGGTCCCAGGCAATATCGCCGATCTGCCAGTGTTTCATACTGGACCGTCCCGCGCCCTTTTCTGCTATCCGCCACTCTCGGGCGCGCCGGCACGCGGCGCGCACCAAACGTCTGGAAGGATTGCCGAATTCAAGAAATTCCGCAATGCCCCACACATGAGTAAGCGCCCGCCTGAAATCAAGCGGGCGCTCCAAAACAGCTTAAGGCGGGCGAACCCGCCCGGGAACACTATGCGGCCTGAGCCGCTGCGATCATTGCCCGCGCCGACTGCATCCGGTCCATCGCCGCATCCAGCGCGGCAACGTCGTTCTTGTCGGTCTTGTCGTAATCCGCCTGCGCGGCCGACAGGCGGGTTTCGCCCTCGGCGCGCGAGACGCTGGCAATCGGCGTCGCCTCGTTGGCCAGCACGGTCACGCGGGTGGGCGTGACTTCGGCAAAACCGCCGGAGACGAACAGGCGCTCGACCACCTGATTGCCCTCATACAGGCGGATGGTGCCGCCCTGCAGCAGCACGATCATGGGCGAGTGCTGGGCCATCACGCCCATCTCACCCTCGGCCGCCGGGATCACGACCATATCCACCGGCCGTGACAGCAGCAGCTTTTCCGGCGAGACGATTTCCAGATCGACTGGCATCGCGTGCGCTCCTGTACCCGGCTGTTACGCCGAGGCCTTCATGCTCTCGGCCTTCTTCACCGCATCTTCGATGGTGCCGACCATGTAGAAGGCACCTTCCGGCAGGTGATCGTATTCGCCGGCCACAATCGCCTTGAAGCTGCGGATGGTATCGGCCACCGGCACGAACACGCCCGGCGAGCCGGTGAACACTTCGGCCACGTGGAACGGCTGCGACAGGAAGCGCTGGATCTTGCGGGCGCGCGCCACGATCAGCTTGTCTTCCTCCGACAGTTCATCCATGCCCAGAATAGCGATGATGTCCTGCAGCGACTTGTAGGTCTGCAGCACGCGCTGCACTTCGCGCGCCACGGTGTAGTGCTCCTCACCGACGATGCGCGGGTCGAGCGAGCGCGAGGTCGAGTCGAGCGGGTCCACCGCCGGGTAGATGCCGAGTTCGGCGATCTGACGGTTCAGCACGGTCGTCGCGTCCAAATGGGCGAACGAGGTGGCAGGCGCCGGATCGGTCAAGTCGTCGGCAGGCACGTACACAGCCTGCACCGAAGTTACCGAGCCCTTCTTGGTCGACGTAATGCGCTCCTGCAACTCGCCCATTTCCGTTGCCAAGTTCGGCTGGTAGCCGACGGCTGAAGGCATACGCCCAAGCAGCGTCGAAACCTCAGA
>CAIPHQ010000060.1 GCA_903864895.1 uncultured Rhodospirillales bacterium | reverse complement strand
GGCCAACGCGGCAGCGGATTTCGCGCTGGACCATGAGGCGGTGTGGGAAGGGCTGGAGCGGCGCGGCGTGGTGGCTGGGCGGGTGCCGGAACCCGGTGATGCGCGGCTGCGCCCGCTGCATGGCTGCGACAGTTGCGGGCTGGTCAGCCGCCATATCCGGTTCTGCCCACGCTGCGGCGGGCGCAGCAGCCCGCGCAAGACCAACAGTGTGCAGCGTACCTGGGCGCTGCTGATCGCCTCTGCCATCCTGTACATTCCCGCCAACGTGCTGCCGGTGACGACCGTGGTGCAACTGGGGCGCGGTGAGCCGAGTACGATCATCGGCGGCGTCATTGAGCTGGCAACACCGCAGAACTGGCCGCTGGCGGTGCTGGTGCTGTTTGCCAGCGTGCTGGTGCCGTTGCTGAAGCTGATCGGGCTGAGCGTGCTGCTGATTTCCATGCAGCGCCGCGCCCGTACCGGGCTGCGGGAGCGGACGCTGCTGTATCGCGTGGTGGAATCCGTCGGGCGGTGGTCCATGATCGACGTGTTCATGATATCGATCCTGACGGCCATGGTGCGGATGGGCAAACTGGTGTCCGTCTATCCGGGGCCGGGGGCGGTGGCGTTTTGTGCGGTGGTGGTGCTGACAATGCTGGCGGCCATGAGCTTTGATCCGCGCCTGATGTGGGACGCCGCCGCACAGCCGCGCCGGGCGCGAGGGACCGCGAATGGCGGAAAGTGACAGCGACCCGGGCATGCCGCCGGAGGCGCGGGTGCAGACCCGGCGCGCGTTCAATTTTGTCTGGCTGGTGCCGGCGGTGGCGGCGCTGATTGCCGGGTTTCTGGCCGTGCAGGGCATTCTGCGCGCCGGCCCGACCATCACGCTGACCTTCAACACGGCCGACGGGTTGACCGCCGGGCAGACCAAGATTCGCCACAAGGCCGTGCAGCTTGGCACCGTGAAGTCCATCCGTCTGTCCGATGACGTGCGCCATGTTGAAATCCGCGCCGATATGCAGAAAGAGGCCCAGCGCTTCCTGACGGCCAATGCGCGGTTCTGGGTGGTGCGGCCCCGGCTGTCGGCGGGCAATATCTCGGGCCTCGATACGCTGGTCTCCGGCAGTTACATCGAGATGGACCCGGGCGACGGCACAGGTGCGGCGCAGACCGAGTTCAAGGGTCTGGAAGAGCCTCCTGCCGTGCGTTCGGATGAACCCGGCACAGCCTACGTGGTAGAGGCCGAGCGGATTGGGTCACTTTCCAGCGGTTCACCGGTGTTTTACCGCGACATCGCGGTGGGCGAAGTGCTGGGCTATGACGCCTCACCGGCGAACCTGGGGCGCGGCCACACCGTCCCGGTGAGCGTGTTCATCCGCGAGCCGTACAACCAGCTCGTCCGCAAGGGCTCACATTTCTGGAACGCGTCCGGCGTGTCGTTCGAACTGGGCGCGCAGGGCGTGCAGGTGCGGCTGGAGAGTTTGCAGGCCCTGCTGTCAGGCGGCATTGCGTTCGATACGCCGGACGACGCCAGAGCCATGCCGGTGAGCCAGCCTGGAACGGTCTTTCCGCTGTATCCGAACCCGGCCGCTGCGTCGAACGCCGGGTACCGCGAGCGCATACCATTTCTGGTCTATGTGCAGGGGTCCGTTCGCGGCCTGGCGGTGGGCGCGCCGGTGGAGTTGTTCGGCATCCAGATCGGCACTGTGACGGGCATTGATCTGATGTTCGACCCGACCGGCAAGGAATCCCGCGTGGCCGTGCGGCTGGAAGTTCAGCCGGAGCGCATCATGCAGCAGGCGCAACTGCGCGAAGCCGACCCGATCGACGTGTCCCGGCGATTGGTGGAGCGCGGTATGCGCGTGCAGTTGCGCTCGTCCAACCTGCTGACCGGCCAGTTGGTGGCGGCGTTCGACTTCTTCCCCAATGCGCCGCACGCCGAGGTGCGGCAGGAAAACGGCACCATCGTGCTGCCCAGCGTGCCGGGCGGGCTCGACAGCATTACCAGCAACCTGAGCGATATTCTGGTCAAGATCGACCGGCTGCCGCTCGATGAGATCGGGCGCAATCTGAACGAAATGTTGGCGGGTGCACGGGGCATCACCACCAGCAACGACCTCAAGCAGAGCCTGCATGCGCTGGCGGCTACGCTCGCCTCCGCACAGGAGTTGATGGCCAAGGCTGATGCGGGCGCCGGGCCCTTGCTGAAACGCCTGCCGGAGATCGCACAAAGCCTGCAAACCGCAGTGGACCGGGCGGGCAAGTTCATGGGTTCGGCCGATGCGGGCTACGGGGCGGACTCGCAATTCCGCCGCGACATCCAGCGCCTGCTGGAACAGGTCAGCGACACTGCGCGCTCGGTGCGCCTGCTGGCGGATTATCTGGACCAGCATCCGGAGGCGCTGTTGCGTGGCCGGTCTGGCCGGTCGGGGGAACAGTGATGCGGCGGCTTGCCTTCGTGTTGATCGCATCCGTCGCGGCAGCCTGCTCATCGCCGCCGCCGGACCTGTACACGCTCGCCGCGCAGCCCGGCCCGGTGGTGCATGGCACGGCCCGCAGCGTCGAACTGCGCCGCTTCGGGCTGGCCGCCTATCTGGACCGGCCGGAAATCGTCCGCTCATCCGCCGCCTACCGGCTGCAAGTCACCACAACTGAACGTTGGGGCGAACCGCTGGGCAAGATGCTGGGCCGGGTGTTTGCCGAGGATCTGGTGGAGCGGATGCCGGACACGGCGGTGTTCAACGAAACCGGCGCGGTATCCACACAACCGGACAAGGTGGTGGCGGTGGATGTACAGCGCTTCGACGCCGATGCCAGCGGCGAGGTGGTGCTGCTGGCGCAGGTGGCGGTGCGGCCCGCCGATGACACGCGCCCGGCCGAGGCGCGTACGCTGCGCATCGCAGCCCGGCCCGGCGGCAAGAGTGTCGCCGATCAGGTGGCGGCGATGAGCCGTGCGCTGGCGCAACTGGCCGACACGGTGGCCGGGATACTGGCCAGGCCGTAAGCCGCCGTCAGGGCTGGACGGTGGCCCAAATCCGCTCCGCATGGGCTTTCAGCGCCAGCGCCTCCGCCCAGCGGTCGGACAGCTCGTGCCCGCCGGCGCCGGTGATGGCGTAGTCGGGCGGGCCGAGTTCGCACAGGAACACGGCGTCTTGCCCCGGATGCCTTGCGGCGAAACCGCGCAGGCCGTACTCCCACCACTGCAGGAACAGGTTGAGCCATTTGGCGTTCTGCGGAAAATCGAGCGCCACCTGGATCTGCCCCCGCGCGGCCACCCGGCCCTGAAACGAGTCCGAGTGGTCGAGAATGCGTTCGATATAGCCCTGCAACAGGGGGGTGGGCGGGCAGGGCATTTCGCGGTCTACCACGTAGTGCGACAGGTCGGCGGACAGGCGCAGGTCCGGGATTTCGTCCAGCAGCAGCAACGTGGCGTATAGATCGTTGGTGATGCAGTTGCGGTGGGTTTCGAACTGCACCGCAACACCTTCTTCGGCGGCCACGCGCAGCCAGTCGCGGATTGCGCCCGCCATGCTGCTGATTTGCAGCGGCATCACCTGCCCGACGATATTCACGAACGGCGAGCCAACCTCCTTGGCCAGATGCAGCGCCGGCCGCAGATCTTCGATGGAGCGCGGGAACGCGGTGACCAGCCCGGCCAGTCCGGTGCGGGCAAAGTGCGGCACGGTGGCGCGGGCCTGTTCCAGCGTCAGCGCGCCGAGGTCGATGGCCATGCCGTGATAGCCTGCGCCCTTCACCCGGTCGAAGCTTTCATCCACCGGGTGGCCGGTCATGGCCCACAGGGCCTGATAGACATGCAGGGCCATGACCTAGACCTTCCGCCCGCCGATCCACGTGCGGTCGTCCGGATAGTCGGCTTCCGTGCGGTTCGGCCAGAAGGCGCGCAGCACGGCGGACTGGAAACCCAGATAGGTCATCATTGGCGGTGTGGCGCCGCGCGCAGTGAACAGGGCGGCATGCAGATCGGGCAGACGGTAGAACGGCACACCGGGGAAGGCGTGATGAGCGGTGTGATACTGCATGTTCCAGCACATCCAGCGCAGCACCGCATTGGTGCGTGTGCTGCGGGTGTTTTCCAGAATATTGGCCTCATGCGGCAGGCCCAGATGCTCGATGGTGTTCTGCAACTGGTGAGCGGCCTTGGTCAGCACCATCGGGCCGAGCCAGTACAGCACGGCAGCCCAACTGCCCGAAGCCACCGACACGGCGGCGATGGCGGCGTAGATCGCCAGATGCCATCGGGCTTCACGGATCACGTCAGCGCGGCGGGATTGCGGGATATATGGCTCGGTGACGATGCCGAAGCTGAACCGCAGGATGCGCCGCCAGCGCGTGTACCAGTAGGTGGGTCCCAGCAGCCACCACAGATACGACCAGAACGTGTAACGGTCCCGCGCCAGTTCGCCGTCCCGCGCCCAGTCCTGCGTGTGGCGGTGATGCGCGGTGTGCTGAATCTGGTCGAAATCCCGTGGGAAGAAGCTGATCAGCCCGATCAGGCGGCCAATCCACTCGTTGAGCCAGCGTGTGCGGAACACCGTCCAGTGGCTGAGTTCATGCTGCCCGGCGTAGAGGAAATTGATCAGCACGCCGTGCAGCAGAAACACCGGCACCGCCCAGACGCTGCCCCAAAGCTGTGACAGCGCGGCCCCGGTGAGCAGGATGGCGCCGAAATGCGAGCCGGCCTGCGCCCACCCGGCGCGGTCCGACGCTTCGCACAGCGCGCGCAACGCGGCGGGGCTGATGAGATCCTTGCGGGCGAACACTTCCTGCATGCGCGGCTCCGTTGCGCTGGCTTGCCGCCGGGCGGGCGGCGCGTGAGTATGGCGCATGGAACGGATCACCGTCACCCTCGATACCGACTTGCTGGAGCGGCTGGACGCGATGCTGGCCGAGCGGCGCTATGCCAGCCGGTCGGAAGCGCTGCGCGACATCCTGCGCGAGCATTTTTCCCGCGCGCCCGCCGCCTCGGCCGAGGACGCCGCGTGCGTGGCCTCACTGACCTATGTGTACGACCACCACACCCGCGATCTGGCGGCACGGCTGGCCGATGCGCAGCACCACCGGCATGACCTGACGGTCGCGACCATGCATGTGCATCTGGACGCGGAAGCCTGTCTGGAGGTGGCGCTGCTGAAGGGGGCTGCCGCCGATGTGCGGGCGTTTGCCGACAGCGTCACAAGTCAGCGCGGCGTACGGTTCGGGCACCTGCATGTGGTGCCCGCGGTCATTCACAGCCACGGGCCGGACGGCGCGCCGCATGTGCATGCCTGACGTTTC
>CAIPHQ010000059.1 GCA_903864895.1 uncultured Rhodospirillales bacterium | reverse complement strand
CCTGATCCTGATTGACGACACTCTGATACGGCCGTGAATCCAGCTTGGCGCAAATCTGGCCCTTCTGGACTTTGGTGTTGTAGTCGCAGGACAGTTCCTGAATCACGCCCGAGACATAGCTGCCGACAATGTAGCCGGGGCAAAAGGCCGGGCGGGGAGCGACTTTTTGATTCCCGCGACGCGGCGGGTTCTGATTCAACCTGCGTGTGGTTGCCCCGGTTGAGATCGATGGACTGTCGGCGTCCGAGCTGAAGGCTCTGGTGGTGAGGCTGCTCGGTGAAGTGGCCGAGTTGAAGCGGGTGGTGGCGGAACAGCGCGAGGAGATCGTGCGGCTGAAAGGCCTGAAAGGCCGTCCCGACATCAAGCCGAGCGGCATGTACGACGCGACGGGGCCAAAGCCGCCGCCGCGCCACGGCAAGCAGCCCCGGCGCGGCAAATCGGCGCCGCGGGTCAGCATCGAGGATCGCGTGGTGAAGGCGGCTCCGCCGCCGGGGTCGCGCTTCAAGGGCTACGAGCCGTTCGTCGTGCAGGATCTGGTGCTGCGGGCCCAAGTGATCCGCTATCGCCGGGAACGCTGGACGACGCCGGATGGGCAGACGGTGCTGGCATCGCTGCCATCCGGTGTGAGTGGACATTTCGGACCGGAGCTGCGCCGCTTCGTGCTCGCCCAGCATCATCATGGGCAAGTGACGGTGGAGCGGCTGACCACGCAACTGCGCGCCTTCGGCCTCAGCATCTCCAAACGCCAGGTGATGCGCCTGCTGATCGGCCGTCACGATGCGTTCCTCACCGAAAGCCGAGACGTGCTGCGGGCCGGATTGCAGAGCGCGTCCTGGATCAGCGTGGACGACACCGGTGCCCGGCACGCCGGCCGCAACGGCTTCTGCACGCAGATCGGCAACGACGATTTCACCTGGTTCGGCACGACGGGCAGCAAGAGCCGCCTCAACTTCCTCGGCCTGCTGCGCGCCGGCCATACCGACTACGTCGTCAACGACACGGCGGTGGGCTACATGCGCTCCCGCTCGCTCGCCGGTCCGGTGATCAGCCGTTTGGCGGCGGCGCCGCAAATTCACTTCGCCGACGATCGCGCCTGGCAGGCTCATCTGCGGCGTCTGGGCATCAGCGATTTGCAGGTCACGCCCGACCCCGTGTGCGTCGCCACCGAAGGCGCGCTGTGGGGCGCCGTGGCGGAGCATGGGTTCCTGCGCAATGCGGTCATCGTCAGTGATGATGCTGGTCAGTTTGACATCGGCCTGCACGCCCTGTGCTGGGTGCACGCGGAGCGGTTGGTGCACAAGCTCGACACCTTCACCGACCTGCACCGCGCCGCGCAAGTGCGCATGCGCGCGCTGATCTGGTGGTTCTACGCCGATCTCAAGGCATATCGTGCCGATCCAAGTCCCCGCCGCCGCGGCGAGATGCGTGCCCGGTTCGATCGCATCTTTGCCCGCCGCACCGGGTTCGCCATGCTCGATCGCCTGCTCGCGCGGCTGCATGCCAACAAGCCGGAACTGCTGATGGTGCTCGACCGGCCGGAAATTCCGCTGCACACCAACGGCTCGGAGCGCGACATCCGCTGCCAGGTCATCAAGCGCAAGATCAGCGGCGGCACCCACAGCGCCGCCGGCCGCGATTGCCGCGATGCATTCCTCGGCCTAATGCACACCTGCGACAAGCTTGGCGTCGCCTTCTGGGACTATCTCGCCGATCGCCTCGGCGTCGCCGGTCACCTCCCGGTGCCCGAACTCACCGATCTTATCCGCTGCCGCGGACAGCCAGCCTGACGCCGAGTGCCCGGGCTTTTGCCCCGCCTACCCGACAATGATGGTCAGTACCGGGTTCACGGTTCCGGTGGCCGTCACGGTACGCACGACCGTGCCGCGCGACACCGGGGTGGTGGCATATTCAACAGATGCTGTCTGGTGTGTTGCCCACCACCCAATGCCCGCACCCGCCAGCAGTACCAGCGCCACGCCGCCTGCCAGCCAGCGGCGGCGGTTGGTGGGGCGTGGCGCGGCCACGGTGATGGCAGGAACTGCAAGTGCTGTATCTGCTGTGGCACTCATCGAGTGGGGACCATGCCGGCCGCTGTTGGTGCAAGACCGCAGCAGGCGGCGCAGCGGCAACCGCGGCAGAGTGTGAGGTTATGCATGGAGCGCGGGTCCGCCCAAAATCACCGTGATCGTGTGCGTGCCTGTGGTTTGCAGCGGAATCTGCAGCGGGCGTGCAGCGATGGCCTCGCCGTCCTGCTTGGCGGAGAGGATGCCGCGCATCACGCCTGAAGGG
>CAIPHQ010000058.1 GCA_903864895.1 uncultured Rhodospirillales bacterium | reverse complement strand
GCCCGCCAGACACCCCGACTCACTCGTAGCGCAGCGCCTCGATCGGATCGAGCCGGGCGGCCTTGCGGGCGGGGTAGTAGCCGAAGAAAATCCCCACAGCTGCCGAAAACAGGAATCCCCCCGCGATCGCCATCGGCGACGTGGGCACGGGCCACCCGCTGATACGGCCGATGATCTGGGACAGCGCCAGCCCGGCCAGAATGCCCGCCACGCCGCCGCTGACGCTCATCAGCACCGCCTCGGCCAGGAACTGCAGCAGCACATGCAGGCGCCGCGCGCCGATGGCCATGCGCAGGCCGATCTCGCGCGTGCGTTCGGTGACGGAGACCAGCAGGATATTCATGATCCCGATGCCCCCGACCAGCAGTGAGATGGAGGCAACGCCCGCCAGCAGCAGCGCCATGATGCGCCCGCTGCTCGCTGCCGTCTCGGCAATCTGGCTGAGGTTGCGGACCGCGAAATCCGCGGTGCCGCCGGGGGCAATCCGGTGGCGGCGGCGCAGGGTTTCGGTCACCTGCCGGATTGCGGGCTGCACGGACGCAGCGCTTTCGGCCTGCAGGTAAAGCTGGTTGACGAAGCCCGCGAGGCGCGGGGTCAGCGCATACGGGTTGGGCGGCAGCGGATAGACCCAGTTCAGCGGCACCTGTTGCGCGCTCGGGGCCGCGACCCCCAGCACCTTGCGCTCCCCGGTGCGGAACGGGATCATCACCACATCGTCCTGGTCCTGGCCGTACGCCGTCTGCCCCTTGGCCGCCAGCACGCCGATCACCCGCAACGGCACGCCCTTCGCCTGCACGAATCGGCCCAGCGGGCTTTCCGATTCGCCGAACAACTGCCGGGCGACCGTGGCACCGAGCAGGATGACCAGTGCGGCGCGGGAGTCGTCGTCTTCGGTGATGGCGCGGCCGGTGGCGATTTGCCAGTTGGTGACGGGCGGATAGTTCGGGCTGACCCCCTGGATGGAGGTGGACCAGTTGCGATTGCCATTTTCAATCTGCCCGGATTGCCGGATCAGGTAGCTGACGCTGGACACCACCATGTCTTCCCGCCGGATCGCCTGCGCGTCGCTGATGGTGATCACCGAGGCGCTGCCGGCCCCGGCGCGCAACCCGCCGGAGGTGACCGCGCCCGGCACCACCACCAGCAGATTGGTGCCCAGACTCTGAATCTGCTTCAGCACCGCCTCATTGCCGCCCTGCCCCACCGACACCATCACGATCAGCGCTGCCACGCCGATGAACACGCCCAGCATGGTCAAGGCGGAGCGCGTCCGGTTGCGCAGCACCGCCTGCACGGCGGCGGTCAGGATCATCGCCGCCAGCGCGCCGAAGGCGGCCGTCTCGCGTTGGCCGGTGCCGGGAGGCACCCGGGCCGCGCCGAACAGCGTGGTGTCCAGCACCACGCCGGACGCCACGGCCGGGGTCTGCGGTTTGGCGTCCGACACGATCAATCCGTCGCGCATCGTCACCACGCGCCCGGCATAGGCGGCGATATCCGGCTCATGCGTCACCACCACGATGGTCACGCCCCGGTCCCGGTTCAACGCAACCAGCGTATCCATGATCTCGTGCGACGTGCGGGTGTCGAGGTTGCCGGTCGGTTCGTCCGCCAGCAACAGGCTGGGTGCGTTGATCAGCGCGCGGGCGATGGCGACACGCTGTTGCTGGCCGCCGGATAGCTGGGCGGGTGTATTGTGTTCGCGCGTGCCAAGGCCGAGCAGCGCCAGCGACGCCCGCGCCCGCGCCTCACGGTCTGCGCGGCTAACCGGACCGGCGCTGGCGTAGATCAGCGGCAGGGCGGTGTTTTCCAGCGCGCTGGTGCGCGCCAGCAGGTTGAAGCTCTGGAACACGAAGCCCAGCCGCTCACCGCGGATGCGCGCCAGTGCCGGTTCATCCAGCCGCGCCACATCGACGCCGTCGAGGAAATATGTCCCACTGCTGGGGCGGTCGAGGCAACCCAGGATGCTCATCAGCGTCGATTTGCCCGACCCGGACGATCCCATGATCGCGACGAATTCCCCGGCATTGATCACCAGGCTCACACCCGCCAGCGCATGCACGTCCTCGCCGCCGACATGATAAGTGCGGGTGACGTTCTCGACTCGGATGACAGGACCGGCCATTGCAGCTTCTGCCCGGCTACAGGCGCGGCGGCGGCGCGGCCGGGGCGGTGGCAGCCAGCATCTCGGTGGTGATGGCCACGTCGCCTGCCTTCACGTCACCGGACACGATCTCGGTCATGCTGTCATCATCAAGGCCCGTTATCACGGCCACCGCCAGCGGCAGACCATCCCGCAGCACAAAAATGCGCGCCGCGCCCGCCGTTGCGGCGGCAGCCCCGGCGGGCGTGTAGCGCAGCGCCTGATCCGGCACGCGCAGCACATCGGCGCGCTCATCGGTGACGATCTGGGTTGAGGCCGTCATGCCCGGCTTCAACGCAAGGTCGGCGTTGGCCACCGATACCACCACGTCATAGGTCACCACGTTCTGCACCGTCTGCGGCGATTGCCGCACCTGCACCACGGCGCCCTGAAACAGGCGGCCCGGAAACGCATCGACCGAGAAGCGTACCTTGTCGCCATCGCTGACCGAGCCGATGTCGCTTTCACTGACATTGGCATCGACCTGCATTTTCGTCAGGTCGCTGGCGATCAGGAACAGCGTCGGGGTCTGGAACGTGGCCGCCACCGTCTGGCCGACGGTGATATTGCGCGATACCACGGTGCCATCGACCGGCGAGACGATGCTGGTGTAGCCAAGGTTGACAACGGCCGAGCCGAGTTCCGCCTTTCTGAGGTCGATGGTGGCTGCGTCCAGCGCCGTCTGCGCCTGCGCCTGTTCCAGTGCGCTTTTGGCAATGTCCGCCGTGTCCTGCGCGACATAGTTGCGCGTGGCAAGCTGGCGGTTGCGGTCGTAATTGAGCTGCGAGTAGCGCACGACCGATTTGTCTTTCTCAAGCTGGGCCAGGGCCACATCAAGGTTAGCCTGATCCTGATTGACGACACTCTGATACGGCCGTGAATCCAGCTTGGCGCAAATCTGGCCCTTCTGGACTTTGGTGTTGTAGTCGCAGGACAGTTCCTGAATCACGCCCGAGACATAGCTGCCGACAATGATGGTCAGTACCGGGTTCACGGTTCCGGTGGCCGTCACGGTACGCACTACCGTGCCGCGCGACACCGGGGTGGTGGCATATTCAACAGATGCCGTCTGGTGTGTTGCCCACCACCCAATGCCCGCACCCGCCAGCAGCACCAGCGCCACGCCGCCTGCCAGCCAGCGTCGGCGGTTGGTGGGGCGTAGCGCGGCCACGGTGATGGCGGGAACTGCAAGAGCTGTATCTGCTGTGGTACTCATTGAGTGGGGACCGTGCCGGCCGCTGTTGGTGCAAGACGGCAGCAGGCGGCGCAGCGGCAACCGTGGCAGAGTGTGAGGCTATGCATGGAGCGCGGGTCCGCCCAAAATCACCGTGATCGTGTGCGTGCCTGTGGTTTGCAGCGGAATCTGCAGCGGGCGTGCAGCGATGGCCTCGCCGTCCTGCTTGGCGGAGAGGATGCCGCGCATCACGCCTGAAGGG
>CAIPHQ010000057.1 GCA_903864895.1 uncultured Rhodospirillales bacterium | reverse complement strand
TGGATGATGGACAATACATCAATCCCGGCGGCGGCAGCGGCGGCGGCTTCGTCGGTGTTCTCGACGAACAGCATGCTGAGTTGGCGCTTGCCTTTCAGCGCGCGCAGGTCAGCCACGGTCTTGCGGTTATGCCTCATTGTTCCCTCGCTATCTGCTTTTCCGCCAGCATAGCGCGGTTCGGGGCGATGACCAGTGGGCCGTGCCCGTACGGCGCCGGCAGCACCAGCGGCGCGTGCCGGCCTTGACACTCCCGGTTGCCGCTGCGACGTGCGGGCAGGAGATGCACGCAATGGCCAGCCCCCTGTTGAGCATGGACCGCGTGACAGCCCGTCAGCATGGCCGGGCCGTGCTGGATGCCGTCTCGCTGCGGCTTGGCCGGGGGCAGACGCTGGCGCTGCTGGGACCTGCCGGGGCAGGCAAGACGGCCATCTTGCTGGCGTTGGCCGGATTTTTGCGGCTGACCTCGGGCAGCATACGGCTGGCGGACCGCGACATCACGGCGACCGCGCCGGAAACCCGTGATATCGCCATGGCGTTCGACACCGATGCGCTGTTCCCGCATCTGCCGGTGCTGGACAACGTGGCGTTCGGCCTGAAGATGCGCGGCGTGCCGCGTGCCGCACGGCGGGCGCAGGCGCTGGCGGCGTTGCAGGTGCTGGGTATTGGCGGGCTGGCGGGCAAGCCCCCTGCCCGGCTGGACCCGGCGGAGCGGCGGCTGGTGGCGCTGGCGCGGGCGGCGGTGACACATCCGGCGCTGTTGCTGGTGGATGAACCCGCCGCGTCAGACGCGTCTGCGAACCGTGAGGACGCGCGGGCGGTGTTGCGGGCGGCGCTGGGGCCAGACCATACCACAGCGATTCTGGCCACCCATGACCGCGCTGCCGCCTTCGCGCTGGCCGAGCGCGTGGCGCTGCTGCGCAACGGGCGGCTGGAACAGCAGGGCACCCCGCAGGATCTGTTTGATCGCCCGGCCACACGCTTCGCCGCCATGTTCACCGGCGCGTGCAATCTGCTGCCCGCGATACTGCTGCACGAGCGCGACGGTGCCGCCGTGGTGAATGTGGCAGGGGTGACCGCCGCGGCGTGCTGCCCGCCCGGCATGGCGGCGGGACCGGTGACGCTGTGCATCCGCCCGCACCGCGTGCGCGCCGAGGCCGAGGGCAAGCTGCGCGGCGTGGTTGAGCGGGCGGATTTTCAGGGCGCGCTGACCCATGTCACGCTGGGCACGCAGGCGGGGCAATGCCTTGTGGAAACCGCGCAGCCTCCGCCGGGCCTGGCACCCGGGGTGGCGCTCGGGCTGGACTGGGACGGCACCGATGCCTGGGCGATCCCGCCGGAGGCGGCTTCCTGATGCGCCGCCGCACATGGCTGTTGCTGGCCGTGATGGTACTGGCGCCGGTGGCGATCGGCTATCTGGTGTTCTTTGGCGCACCCTTGGGCCTGCTGGGCATCGAGCATGTGCAACGCCGCGCCGGGGCCGGCAGTTACGGCATCTATAGCGGCATCGTGCTGCCCAACACCTACACCCGCGTGCTGACCGACCCGCTGTACCGCCGCCTGCTGGCCGAGACATTCCGGCTGGCCGGGGCCTGCGCGCTGGTGTGCCTGTTGCTGGGATACCCCGCCGCGTGGGGGCTGCGGCTGGCCGCCGACCGGTTGAGCCGCAGTGCGCTGCTCGGCCGCGTGGCGCCGGCGCTGGTGAACCTGACCGTGCGCGGCATGGGCTGGATGGTGGTGCTGGGCGAATTCGGCTTGGTGAATCTGGTGCTGCGTACGCTGCGGGTAGAGGCAGACCTGTCGCGCCGGTCGCATCTGCTCAACGAGTTGTCCGAACTCAGCAGCATGGTGCAGGTGTTCTTCCCGTTCATGGTGCTGGCGCTGTATGGCGCGGTGGCCAAGATCGACCTGTCGCTGATCCGCGCCGCGCGCAATCTCGGGGCGACGCGAACCCGCGCGTTCTTTGAGGTCGTGGTGCCGCTGAGCCTGCCGGGCGCGGCGGTGGGGGTAGTGATGGTGTTCGCGCTGGCCACCGGGGCCTATGTTACCGTGGCCACGCTGGGCGGCGTGAAGGTGCGCGCGATGGCCGAGACGGCCTATCAGCAAAGTGCCACGCTGGTGAACTGGCAGTTGGGCGCGGCGGTACTTGCGGTGGTGCTGATAGCTGCGGCACTGCTGCTGCGCCTGTTGTTCGCCGGGTTGCGGCGCGGCGACCGGGTGGCCGCGCCGCGTTAAGCTGCTATTTCGGCACCACTTTGCCGAGTTCGATTTCATTCACCTGAATGGCCTCGCCCTGCATCACGCTGGCCACATAGGCGCGCTGGCCCTGCACCATGCGTTCCTGCCGCAGCGCGCGCACCAGAGTCTCCCGCGCTTCGGCAAACGTGGCCGGGGCCGCCGGTTTGGTACCGAGCAGCTTGACCAGATGCCAGCCTTCCGCGCTGCGGATCGGGTCGCTGACCGTGCCTTCGGCCATGCCGGTCACCACGGCGCGCACCGGGGCGAGCACTGCATCTTCCCGCACCCAGCCGAGTTCGCCGCCATTGACGGCCGACGCCTTGTCTTCGGACAGTTTCTTGGCCACCGCGCCGAAATCGGCCTTCTGCTTGACGATCTGGTTGCGGGCGTCGTTGACCCGGCGCAGCGCGTCCGCGTCACCCTGCACGCCGCCTGTGACCGGGGCCGCGATGAAGATCTGCGCCAGATGGTACTGGCGCGGCACCATCAGCTTGGCCTTGTTGCCGTCATAGGCCTTTTGCAGTTGTTCCTCGGTGGGGAACGCCGGGTCCGCCGGGACTTGCGCGGCCACGAAGGTTTCAATGATGGCGGCCTGCCGCACCTGTTCCAGCCGTGCCTGAATATCCGGCTTCTGGTCCCATTTCTGGGCCTTGGCCTCGTTCAGCAGCAGCAGTTGCAGCAGCCGTTCCCGCACTTTCTGCGCCAGAAACGCCGGTTCGCGTTCCATGCGCTGCCGCGTATCCGGGTCGGCCAACTGGATGAGTTGGCGTACCTGGCTGGCGGTGATGGTGATCGCGCCGCGCTGGGCGACAACCGGGTCGGCGGCATCCTCGGCGCGCGCAGGTGCGCCTGCTAGCAGCAGAGCGGCCAGCGCCGCCGCAACAATGCGCTTCATGGCGTGGACTTGGTTGCAGGCAGTTTGGTGTCGTAAATCTTGTCGTCGAAATCCTGCACCATGTTCTCCAGTTCCGCCCGCTTCATCGCCACCAAGGGCATATAGCTGTCGAGCAGCAGGGAACGGAAGCTTTGTGACTCGTACAGGTGCAGGATGTCGTGCGCTATGCCGGCCAGTTTGGTGTTGGACACGCGGCATTCGCCCAGCCTGGCAGTCGTTTGCTTCAAAGCCGCGTCCAGCCGTTTGGCCTCGGCGTCCTTGGCCTGCGCCAGCGCGGCGGCCTCCTTGTAGGCGGCCTGCCACTTGACCAGCGCGGCCTGCAACCCGGCGTTTTCCTTGTGCGCCGCCTCAAGCTGCTCTTTCAGCTTGGCCAGTTCGGCCTCATCGACAACCGGTGCGGCCGGGGCCGCCGGTTTGGCGGCGAGTTGCGCCTTCACCTGATCAAGCTGCTGCTGCAGCGCATCACGCTGCTTGGTCAGGTCGCCGATTTGCGCCTGCAACGCCGCCTGCCCGTCCTGCAAGGCGCGGAATTCGGCGGTTTGCCGCTTCAATGCCTCTCGCAGGCGGTCCTCGTTGCTCTGCTGCGCCAGCGCGGGCTGTGCCAGCGCAGCCATCAGCACGGCAGCAGGAAGCGTCGAGGCCAGATAGATGGCGAGGGTCCGGCGCATGGCTAGAACCTCGCGTTCAGGTCGATTTGCAGCAACTGATTGGCTTCCGACGGGCCGGACACCTGCGTGGTGGCGAAATAGCGGCCCACCAGCCACAAATTGTGGGCGATGCCAACGCTGCCGCCGAGCATGTAGCCCTTGGCGTTGGTGCCGCCGCCGTGGAAAGCGGAATCGGTCAGGCCATCCAAAACCGCATCCGATTCGATGTATTTGTAACCGGCATACAGATTCCAGTCCCACTTCTCGACAACATCCGTCTTGCCGACCACCAGCTTGAACATGTAGCCGGTGTCGCCGCCCTGATAAGCGTTGTTGTTGCCGATGTTGTTAACCGGGTTGCGATTGACCACGTAGCTGCGGCTGTAGCCAAGGTTCTTGGAGAATTCCATGTCCAGCGCCACCGGCACCTTGAACCCGGTGTATTGCAGCCGCTCACGCAGATCCAGAATGTCGAAGCGCGACGCCAAGCCGTAATATTGCGGGTTGGCAGAGGATGATCCGGTAAAGTTGATGTTACGGATCGCGAACAGCGTATTGCCGGTCTGCAGCGCCTGCGCCCGCGAGGCATCCGTGTTACAGCCGATATTCGCCTGAATGATCGTGCAGGGCTGCGAGCCCTTGCCGTCGATGCTGGCGTAGTCAAAGAACCCAAGGGCAAACGTGTTCAATACGTCCGGCCGGGGCTTGTAGTTCACGCCCGCCTGCGCTGCGAACAGGTATTTGTTGTGGCTGGGGAATTTCGGCGTGTTGAAGGTCGAGAAGCCGAGTTCGGTGTTATACAGGCTGAAGGCGCCCGCGTTGACGAACACATCGAGCATGCCGTTCAGCGGATAAGTCGTCATCGCCGAAATGCCGTCGAAGCT
>CAIPHQ010000056.1 GCA_903864895.1 uncultured Rhodospirillales bacterium | reverse complement strand
TTTCCCGGCTACTTCCTGATCGTCGCGGATTTCATCCAATGGGCGAAAGGGCAGGGGATTCCGGTGGGTCCGGGCCGTGGCTCCGGCGCCGGTTCGGTCGCCGCATGGGCGCTGACCATCACGGATCTCGATCCACTGCGCTTCGATTTGCTGTTCGAGCGGTTCCTGAACCCCGAACGCGTGTCGATGCCCGACTTCGACATCGATTTCTGTCAGGACCGCCGCGATGAGGTGATCGCCTATGTGCGCCGCGAATACGGTGCGGATCGCGTGGCACAGATCATCACCTTCGGAAAGTTGCAAGCGCGTGCGGCCGTGCGCGACGTGGGCCGCGTGCTCGGCCTGCCGTTCGGGCAGGTCAACAAGGTTGCCGAACTGATCCCGAACAATCCGGCCAAGCCGGTGACGCTGCAACAGGCCATTGATGGTGAGCCGAAGTTGCAGCAAATGCGCGAATCCGACGAATCGGTGCGCCGCCTGCTGGAAATCGCCTTGCAGCTTGAGGGCCTGTACCGCCACGCCTCCACCCATGCGGCGGGCGTGGTGATCGGGGATCGCAAGCTCACTGAACTGGTGCCGATCTACCGTGATCCGCGCTCGGACTTTCTGGTCACACAATACTCGATGAAATATGTCGAGCAGGCCGGGCTGGTGAAGTTCGACTTTCTCGGCCTGACCACGCTGACCATTCTGCAGCGCGGTGTGGCGTATCTGAAAAAGCTCGGCATCGCAGTCGATCTGGATCGCCTGCCGCTGGATGATGCGCCCACCTACGAGATGTTGCAGCGCGGCGATGCTGCCGGGGTGTTCCAGTTTGAATCGCAGGGCATGCGCGACGTGCTGCGCCAGATGCGCCCCGACCGCTTCGAGGATCTGATTGCCGCCGTGGCGCTGTACCGCCCCGGCCCGATGGCCAATATTCCCGCCTATTGCCAGCGCAAGCACGGCGAGAAATGGGAGCCGCCGCACGAGGAAATTCGCGGCGTGCTGACCGAGACCTACGGCATCATGGTCTATCAGGAACAGGTGATGCAGATCGCCCAGACCATGGCGGGCTACAGCCTGGGCGGGGCCGATCTGTTGCGCCGCGCGATGGGCAAGAAGATCCGCGCGGAGATGGAGCAGCAGCGCAAGATCTTTGTGGATGGCGCCACCGGGCGCGGCATCCCGGCGGCGAAGGCCGAGGAGGTGTTCGACCTCATGGCCAAGTTTGCCGATTACGGCTTCAACAAATCCCACGCCGCCGCCTACGCGCTGGTTGCCTATCAAACCGCATGGATGAAGGCCAATCATCCGGTGGCATTTCTGGCCGCCTGCATGAGCCTAGCCGTGTCCAACACCGACCGTCTGGCGGCGCTGCGGCAGGATGCGTCGCGCATGGCCATTCGCGTGTTGCCGCCGGATGTGAACCGCTCGGGGGCCGATTTCACGCTGGAGCGTGATGCGGACGGCAAACTGTGTATCCGCTACGCGCTGGCTGCCGTGAAAAAGGTCGGGCAGGCAGCGATGCAGGCGCTGGAAGCCGCGCGCGGTGTGCAGAATTTCGCCGATCTGGCCGACCTCGCCTCACGTGTTGACCCCAAGCAGATCAACCGGATGCAGTTGGAAAACCTGGCCCGCGCCGGGGCGTTCGACAGTCTGGACAGCAACCGGGCCCGCGTGTTCGCCGGGGCCGAGACCATCCTGCGCCGCGCGCAGGCCAATACCGAGGAAAAGACCAGCGGCCAGATTGGCCTGTTCGGCGGCAACGAGCCGGAAAAGCTGCGCCTGCCCAACACGCCCGCATGGGAGCCAATGGACGCGCTGGCGTTCGAGGCCGAGGCGATTGGCTTCCATCTGACCGCGCATCCGCTGGACGCGTACGCGCAGGCGCTGCGCAGGCTTGGCGTGGTGCCGTCCAACCAGTTGGAAGCCCGGGCGCAATCCGGTGCGGCGCGGGTCAAGCTGGCCGGGTCGGTGGTAAATTCCAAAGAGCGCATCACCCGTACCGGCAGCCGCATGGCATGGATCAGGCTGTCCGATTCCGGCGGCAGCTACGAGATCACCGTATTCAGCGAAGTGCTCGGCCGCGCGCGGGAGTTGCTGGTGGCGGGCAATTCGGTGCTGGTCACCGCCGACATCAAGCTGGAAGGTGAGGCGCTGCGGATTACCGCGCAAGAAGTAGCCCCCTTGGATCAGGCCGCCGCACAGGCCGGGGCCGGGCTGCGGGTGTGGCTGGAAAAGACCGAGGCCGTGCCGCATATCCGCGCCTTGCTGGACCGTGAAGGCCGCGGGCGCGGGCGGGTGGTGCTGATTCCGCGCCTTGGCCGCGATCAGGATGTGGAAATCGTGCTGCCGGGCGGCTTCAATGTGTCACCACGGCTGGCGCAGGCGCTGAAATCGCTGCCCGGCGTGGAGCGTACCGAAGACGTTTGAGGAGCAACCGATGCCAACACCGTTGATCGCTGGCGATCCCTTGATCGCCGCCGCCCGCGAGGCCGCGACCCGCGCGCATGTGCCCTATTCCCGGTTTCGCGTCGGTGCCGCGCTGGAAGGCCCGTTCGGGGTGATCTGCGGCTGCAATGTGGAAAATGCCAGCTATGGCATGACCATCTGCGCCGAACGCACCGCCATCGTCAGCGCCGTTGCCGCCGGGCACAAATCCTTCACGCGCATTGCCATTTCGCTGCCGGACTCGCCGCCCGGCCTGCCGCCCACCGCCTACATGCCGTGCGGCGCCTGCCGGCAGGTGCTGGCGGAATTCGTGGGTCCTGACTTTCCGGTTAATATCGACGGCGTCGGGGTCTTTCGTTTTGCAGAGCTGTTCCCCTATCCTTTTGTGTTGCCGGATGAGCGTGCCAGCGGCTAAGTAGCGCCGCGCCTGCGCAGACCTTTGGGGCAAGTCTGACGCATCAAGGCGAAAGAGATTTTGAATAGCAGGTTGCTCCATGTTTGTCATTTTACGTCAGATTTCCGCACTTGTGGCGCTGGTGCTGTGTATTTCGTCCGCAAGTGCGCAAAATCCCCCTGGCTATCTGCAAGGTGTGCTCGGGGCTAACAAGTTGGACTTGGCCAGCCAATATCTCGGCTATGCCAGTAACGGCGACGGCAGCCCGCCTTACATGGCGGTGCTGCCGGCCATGGGCAAACGCGCCATCCAGGACGCGGGTGACCTGGGGTTGCGCTTCATGCGTGTCATGGCGGCAGGCTATGGCCCGGTCACGCAGGCGGACCTGAAGGTGCCCGGCCGCAACCCGCTGGCGCTGTGGCAATCCGACCCCACGACGTATTGGGCGCGCATGGACGCCATGTTCAACGATCTCTCCACCTACGGGGTGAAGATCGTGCCGGTGTTCGTCTGGAACCCGTTCGAATTTCCGGCCATGACCGGTGAGACGCTGAATGCGCTGGTCACCAACCCGAATTCAAAAAGCCGCGCGCTGCTGAAGCAATATATGTCCGGCTTTATCACCCGCTATCAGTCGCGCAGCAGCATTCTGTTCTATGAACTGACCAACGAACTCAATCTGGAAACCGATATCGACATCGTGGGCGGTTGCCAGGCGGCCGGGCCTTCGGCGGATTGCAGCGCCTATGCCAACATCACCACGGCGCAGTTGAACAGTTTCGCCACCGCAATGGTGAAATTCATCCACACGCTCGATACCTCGCACCAGATCGGCTCCGGCTACACGCTGCCACGCGCCTCGGCCTATCATCTGATGGCGCAACCGGGGTTCTCGGCCAGCGGGCCGGATTGGACCAATGATACGCAGGCGCAGTTCCAGACCGTCGAACTCAGCCTGCACACGCCGTTCGACCTGATGAGCATCCATTTGTATCCGGGTGATGTGCGCTGGGGCAATCCGGCGGGCAGCGAGTATCTGACCCTGGATGGCGCAGCAGCAGCGGCCACCGCGGCGGGCAAGAAGCTGTATGTGGGCGAATTCGGCGCAAACACCGTCTCGCCATTCCTGTCGTCCGTCCTGCCACGCCTGTCTTACGACAAGGTGGCCTACGCGGCTGTCTGGGTGTGGGAGTTCTATCAAGCCAATACGTATCAGAACACCGACATCACTTTTGCCGCCAATTCCACCTATGAACCCGGCTTTACCGACAGCTTCAACGCCACGTTCCAGCAGGCGGCCGGCACGCCCACGTTCACCGACCGTGGGACGCCGCGTGTGGTGCTCACCTCACCGCTGCCCTGCACCAAGTTGCCGGCCGGAACGGTGGCGCTGTATGCCAGCGCCAGCGCGAATGCGCCGGTGCAGAAGGTCACGTTCAGCGTGGACGGCCAGGCAGCCGGCACAACTACGGCGCCGCCGTATCATGTGTACTACAAGGTCTCGGGCACCGGGCTGCACACGGTCACGGCCACCGCCTTCACCAGCAGCAAGTCTGCCGCCAGCACGTCGCAGGTGGTGTTTCAGTCCAGCCAGCGTACTTGCAACGCGGGCGGCTGACGCCGCCGGTCAGTTCGACACGTCGGCCAGTACTTCCTGTGCGGCGCGCAGCCCTTCCTGCGCGCCGCCTTCCATGTAGCCCTGAAAATTCACCGAGCAGTGTTCGCCGGCAAAATGGCAGGTACGG
Organism: uncultured Rhodospirillales bacterium; assembly: GCA_903864895.1. Lineage (GTDB taxonomy): Bacteria > Pseudomonadota > Alphaproteobacteria > Acetobacterales > Acetobacteraceae > CAIPHQ01. The sequence continues at coordinate 8,067 of CAIPHQ010000056.1, read as the reverse complement.
CTGCGCATCCGCTCCGCCCCGGCAATGCTGCTGTACTGCCCCACTTTCCAATAGGCGTAGGATCCGCGCCGCCACGGGTCGCGCAGCGGGGCAGAGACCGTCACCTTCCCGTTCCATTCCCCGGAAATCCCCGGAAACACCGGTTCGATCTGCCGCAGGAACTGCCGCGCCATCGCCTGTGTGACCGCGGCTGAGGGCGGATCGGCGGGCACCGCCGCGCCTGCGGACCCAAGATAGTTCACCAGAATACCGGTATCGCCCCGCTGCGCGCGGGTCACGTCCCACGCATTGCCGTACCCGTTATCGGTAAAGCTGGTGCCGCTGCTGATGCCCCACGGGCCTGCGCTGTTCCATGGGCGGCTGGCGAACTGCAATTGCAGCTTCACGTTGCTGCCATAGCCAAGCTGCTGAATCGCCTGCAATTTGCGCTTGGTGAAGCCTGCCTGCGACAAATCCAGATGCCGCAGCACCGAAAACGGCAGCGCCAGAATCACATGGTCCGCCTCGACCACATAGGTCTGGCCGTTATGCGCGATGCCGAGCCTGTAGCCGCCGCCGAAGCGTTGCTGAATGGCGGTCAGGGCCGCATTGGTGCGGATGGTGCCGGGGGCGGCGGCTTCGATGGCGTTCTTCATCGCCTGCGGCAGGCGCTCATTGCCGCCCGCAATGTGGAACCGCTCATCGGACTGGCCGAACATCTCAAACTGCGCCGGGTCGGTCTGGTAGCCCAGCAGGTACACGATGTTCAGCGCGCTCTGGCCGGTGGTCGGCGCACCGAATTCCTCGTCGTAGGCAATGTCGAGCAACTGACCGAGCTTGGAGCCATGCCCGCCCGGCACCCGGCTTTCGATCCAGTCGAAAACGCTCATCGCATCCAGCGCCGCACCTTCGGGTGTCTGGTTGAAGAAGGTGGTGGGGTAGCCTGCGGCATTCAGGTCGGATTGCAGCGCGTCCCAGACAGCCCCGAAATCGGCCTGCGCCTGGGCCTGCGGGTAATACGCGCCACCGAAATAATAGGTGTCGGTCGATCCGGCAGGTTCGGCGGCGTGCAGGTCGGCCAGCGGAAGGTGGAAGCGCCGCGCCAGCACCTGCATCAGCACGTGGCCGGTGTCGATCAGTTCGCCGCAATGCTCGCTGACCTGATGGTTCTGCCATGTGGTGCTGTCGGATTCCATGCGCCCGCCCACGCGGTTGCTGGCCTCGAACACCGTGCAGCCGTAGCCCGCGTCCTGTAATGCCAACGCCGCCGTCAGCCCGGCAATTCCGGCCCCGATGATCACAATTCGCGGGGCCGTTGCCCCGGCGCGGGCGGGCCTTGCCGCCCCAGCCAGCATTGACGCCGCCGCCCCCGCCAGAACGCCGCGGCGTGAGACCCCGCTTGGCGGGTGTCGCGCCGCACTGTGGCGGGCGAGGGCTTCAATGCGCAGGAACAGCGGGGTCCGGGCCATGGCACACGTCAACCAAAGTTGACGTGCACCCTAGCCGAAACATCAGCCGGAAAAGTAGCGTTCGTTCAACGTGTCGAAGGCTTTCTGGAATACATTCTCGTGAATGTCCGGAATCAGCTTCACGTCGTCGTTGGGCGACGCGGTCCAGTCCGCCGTCCAAACAGCAAAGGTCTGGCTGGTGGCCGTCACCGGATACAGCCGCGCCCCGGCGTGGTAGTTCATCCAAGGCATGGGCGCCTGCTCGATCAGGTAGCGGAAGGCGTAGTTGGCGTCGTCCATCTGGGTCAGCCTCTCCAGAATCCGCCCCTCGCCGAAGTTGAAGTCGCGCACGCCGGAGATTTTGTCGGCCGGCACGCCGCCGACCATCTTCATGTTGGAGATGCCCGGGTGCCAGCCCGCCATGCCGATGAAGTCGCGCACGATGGGCCACACCTTCTCGCGCGGCCCGTGGATGACGGACGAGCAGAACACCTTGGCCGGGCGCCAGCCATCCCAGCGCACCGCACCCGCCGGGGCGGCGGCCCCCTTCAGCTTGGCGGCCAGATTGGCCAGCCCGGCATCAAACACGCCCGCCTGCATCACCGGCGCGGTCTCCCCCTCATGGCCGGGGAGATCGTTGAAGCTGGCGCTCCATTGCACGAAGGTGCGCTCACCGCTGGTGCAGGGAATCAGTTCGATCGTGGCCAGATGGCCGCTGATCGGGAACAGGTTCTGCACGAAGCCGTAGCTGACGGAGTAACGGGAATCGTCCAGCGCGATCAGGCGCTCACTGCACGAACCCCCGCCGTCCACCCCGATCAACCGCACGCAGCCCACCCGGTCGGCGGGCTCGCCGCCTTCGATGCTGCTGCTCACCACGCCGGGGATCCAGTTCGGCAACCCGTTGAAATCGCGAATCACCGCCCACACGGCCTCAACCGGCGCTTCGATGATGATGCTGGCATAGACATTCGGCATGGTCGTTTCCCCTTTTTTGGTTCCAGCGGGCTTAGCCGCTTTGCAGTGATTTCGCCATGAACACGCTCAGCTTGTCTGGCCCGTAACTGCCGAACGGCCCGGTTTCCACAAACCCGGTGCTGCGGTACAGCCCCAGCGCCTCGGTGTTGAGTGTGCCGGTTTCCAGCCGCAGCACCGCCACCGCCTCGTCCCGCGCGGCGGCTTCCAGTGCCGACAGAATGGCGCGGCCCACGCCAAGGCCGCGTGCGGCGTCAGCGACGAACATGCGCTTGATCTCGGCATCCGGCCCCAGCCTGCGGTAACCGCCGCAGCCCACCGCCACACCATCGGCGCGGGCGGTGAAGAACCGCACGCCCTCGGCTTCCAGCGTTTCGGCATCCACCAGATGGTTGCTGCTGGGCGGGTAGAGCGCATTGGCGTGCGCGTCGAGCGCTGCAATCAGCGCGCGATTGTCCGGCTGCAACGGCGATTCGCGCGCAATGGCAAGCTTCATCGCCGCGTGATGGCCTTGAAGCGCCGGGTCTGCTCGGTCAGCGCAATCTCGGTCGGCAGGCGCTCCATGGAAGACGCGCCATAGAAGCCATGAATCCCGTCGCAGCGGTCGATGATGTATTGCGCGTCATCCGGCATGGCGATCGGGCCGCCATGGCACAGCAAAATCACGTCCTTGCGCACCTTGCGCGCCGCCTCGGCAATCGCGTCGATGCGCTTCACGCAATCGTCCAGCGGCACCGCCGTGCTGGCACCAATCGCACCCCCGGTGGTGACCCCCATATGCGCCACGACGATGTCGGCACCGGCCTCGGTCATGGCGGTGGCTTCGTCCGGATTGAACACATAGGGCGTGGTCAGCATGTCTTTTTCGCGAGCCATCCGCACCACATCCACTTCGAGCGAAAAACCCATGCCGGTTTCTTCCAGCCCGATGCGGAACGTGCCGTCCATGATGCCGACGGTGGGGAAGTTCTGGATGCCGGAGAAGCCCAGTGCCTTCAGATGGTCCAGAAAACTGTCCCACAGGCAGAACGGGTCGGTGCCGTTCACGCCCGCCAGCACCGGGGTGTGCTTCACCACCGGCAGCACCTCGCGGGCCATTTCCACCACGATGTCATTGGCGTTGCCGTAGGCCAGCAACCCGGCCATGGAACCGCGCCCGGCCATGCGGTAGCGGCCCGAGTTGTAGATCACGATCAGGTCGATGCCGCCCGCCTCCTCGCACTTGGCCGACAGGCCGGTGCCCGCGCCGCCGCCGATGATCGGCGAGCCATCGGCCACCATGCGGTGGAATTTGTCGAGCAGTTGGGCGCGGGGAATGGCGGGCATGTCAGGTCATCACATCCGTGAAATGGGCAACAAGAGCATCGGCGAAGGCGGGGTCGTTGATCGCGTGCGGCACGCGGATCAGGCGGCGGTCCGGTGTCTGCACCACAGTCGCTTCGAGGGCGGCGAACAGCGCCGCATCGGCGTCCGGGTCATGGAACGGCTTGCCCGGCGCGTCGATGACGGACACGCCGCCCTCCGGCAGCAGGAAGCGGACCGGGCCGGTCATGCGGTTCAGCCGTTCGCCGATCCAGCGCCCCATCCGATCATTTTCGGCGGGCGTGGTGCGCATCAGGGTGACGAAGGCGTTGTGAACATACAGGTTCCGGCTGCGGTACTGTGGCGGCACCGTGTCCAGCGCGCCGAAATTCACCATGTCCAGCGCGCCGCAGGACCCGGCATAGGGCAGACGGCGGCGGGCGATGGCGCCAAACCGGTCCCCGGTGCAGGGCAGGATGCCGCCGAACAGATGGTCGGCCACCTCGGTGGTGGTCACGTCGATCACGCCCGCCAGCAAGCCGCTGTCAGCCAGTTTCTCCATGCTCTGCCCGCCGGTGCCGGTGGCGTGGAACACGAGGCAGTCGTAACGCCCGGCGAGCAGTTCGGTCACCCGGGTCACGCAAGGTGTGGTCACACCGAACATGGTCAGGCCGATGGCGGGCAGATCCGCACTCACCGGCACCGCCGCGCCCCGGGCCATGCCCGCAATGGCGCGCGCCGCGTTGGCCAGAATCACCCGCGAAATCCGGTTCAGCCCGGCGACATCGGTGATGGAATACAGCATCGCGATGTCGGATGGCCCGACATAGGGGGCCACATTGCCGCTGGCGACGGTGGAGACCATCAGCTTGGGCACCCCCACCGGCAGCGCGCGCATCGCCTGCGTGACCAGCGCGGTGTTGCCCGACCCGCCGAGGCCGATCAGCCCCGCCAGATCGGTGCGCGTGGTGACGAAGTGCTCGAACGCCAGCGCCATCGCGGTGATGGCCGAGCCCCGGTCGCCGGTGAACACCGCGTCCGCGCCGCCCGGATGGTGTGCGGCAATTTCGCGCGCAGAGTCGCCGGGCGCGCGGGTGGACAGGTCCACCACCACAGCGCCGATGCCCTCAGCGGCAATCAACGCCGCCACATAGGCCAGTTCCTGCCCCTTGGTATCGCAGGTGCCTGCCACATAGACGCGCTTGGCGGTCATTGGTCCTCCCGGTGACGGAGGTTAGCCTGCCGGACGCAGGGGGAGTAGGGGCCGGGGCGGGAAAAGCCGCCGTTCACGCGCCTCGCATTCTGCAACAAAAGCTGCCCCGCCGCTTGCAACCTGCGAGGCGTTGCCGCCGTGGCACCGGTTCTCGGCCCGCCATCCATTGGCACACCCCTTGCTGACCTGGCCTGCCGAGGATGTGTGCAGGATGGCCAACATGAACACCAATTCGCCGATCTTTCGTTCCATCGCCTGGTACGGCACCCGCTTGCAGCACCGCGGCAGCCATCGCATCGTTGACGTGTTGCGCCGCGTGGCGGGTGCCGACATTGACGCCGAGTTGACCGTGGCGCGCGGTGGTTTGCGCTGGCAGTTGAACCCGGCGGATTTCGTGCATCAGGACGTGTTCTGGCACGGCAGCAAGGACCGCTGGGACGTGTGGCATATCGAGCGCCTGTTGCCCGCCGATGCGGTGATCGTCGATATCGGCAGCAATTTCGGTTATTACGCGCTGCATCTGACGCACGCGCTCGGCTCCGCCGCCCGCGCCTTTGCCTTCGAGCCGATGCCGGGCAATTTCGCGCGGCTTTCCACCAATATCGCGCTGAATGACGCCGGTGGCCGCGTGCGCGCCCTGAACTACGCCCTGTCGGACGCCCCCGGTGAGGCGCGCATGGCTCCGCGCGCGGGCAATTCCGGCTCCGCCCAGATCGGCTCCCGCGCGCCGGACGCGATGGTGATCCCGCTCGACACGCTCGACCTGACATGGGACCGCGTGGCCGCTTCGGGTGAAGGGCCGGACTTCGTCAAGATCGATGTGGAAGGCCACGAAATCCGCGTCCTGCAAGGCGCGCGCGGCGTGATGAGCCGGTTCCACCCCGCCGTGCTGATCGAAGTCGATCCGCCGCGCCTTGCCGAAGCCGGTTCAAACACGGCCGAATTGCAGAACTACTTCGACGCCCTCGGCTACCGGGCCTTCGTGACCGAGCGCACGCACCTGCGGGAAGTGCAAATCGGCTGCGTGCAGGATCTGGTCAACGTGATCTGCCTGCATAAGGATCGCCATGCAGACCAGATTGCCCGCGCGCTGCAAACCAGCCGCCCGCACTGACGGCTACGGGCGGAATCAGGCGAGTTGCCCGCCCAGTTCCGCCCGCAACAACTTGGCCAGCCGTTCGAAATCTTCAATTTCGTTATAGGCCTGCGCCGAAATCCGCAGCCAGATGGCGCCGTCCACTTCATTGATCGGCAGGTCGGTCCCGGCCTCGACCAATTGGGTGCGGATGGCGTTGGCGCGGTCCTGCGACCGCGCGCCGGTCACCGGCAGGCGCACCAGACCCATTGCATTGGCGGCCACGTTGCCGCCGCTGGTCTCACTGCCCAAACGTCCGGCGATCAATGCCGCCCCTTCCGCCGCCAGCGCCCGGTTGCGTGCCCGCAGCGCGGGGCCGCCGAGGCGTTCGTGGAAATCGAGTGCCGCGGTCACGGCTAGATAGGCGCTCATGTCACGCGTGCCGGTCCAGTCGAACTCGGCCAGATAGCCCTGTTCGTAGCCGTGCGAGATGGTCACCGGGTGCAACCCGGCCTGATGCTGCGGTTGCACCCACAAGAAGGCGCAGCCCTTGGAGGCGTTCAGCCATTTGTGGCAGTTGCCCGCGTAGAAATCGGCCCCGGTGGCTGGTACGTCCAGATCCAGATTGCCCGGCCCGTGCGCGCCATCGGCCAGCACCTTCACCCCGCGCGCGTGACAGGCAGCGACGATGGCGGCCAGCGGCAGCACCAGCGCGCTGTGCGAGGTCACGTGGTCGATGATGGCCAGGCGGGTCTTCGGCGTGATGCTGCGCGCCACGCTGTCCACCACCGCATCGTCATCGGTGCGCGGGAACGGGATGGGGGCATAAATGACCTTCGCCCCGGTGCGGGAGGCGACATAGCGCGCCGCCTTGATCACCGCGCCGTAGCCGTGGCTGAGCACCAAAATCTCGTCGCCGGGGGCAAAATCCAGCGAGCGCAGCACGGCGTTGCACCCGGTGGTGGCGTTTTCCACGAACACGAGGTCATCGCCGCGCCCGCCCAGAAACGCCGCCAGTTGCCCGGCCGCCGCGCGCAGCGCCTTGGGCAGTTCGTGGCCCATGAACCGGGTGGGCTGCGCTTCCATGCGCCGCCGCCACTCCGCCTCGGCGGCCAGCACCGCGCGCGGCGTGGCGCCGTAACTGCCGTGGTTGACGGTGAGGAATGCGGGGTCGAGGTCCCATTCGTGGCGAATGGCGGCGCCGAGTTGCGGCATGTCAGACCGTCCGGACGGTATAACTCGTTTCCAGCGCGCGCACGATTGCCGCACTGTGTTCAGCATCACGCGCTTCGAACATCACTTCCAGTTCCGCCGTCTGCACGCTCGGTGAGGCGAACATGCGGTGATGCGAAACCTCGATAATGTTGCCGCCTGCCGTGCCGATCTTGCCCGCGATGTCGGCCAGCACGCCCGGCCGGTCGGGGATGGCCAGCAGCAGGCGTTGCAGGCGCCCATCACGCAGCAGGTTGCGCAGCAGCACGTTGGCCAGAATGCGCGCGTCGATATTGCCGCCGCAGATGGGAATACCGATCTTGCGGCCCGCGAAGCGCTCCGGGAACGCCAGCAGCGCGGCCACCCCGGCGGCACCGGCACCTTCGGCCACGGTCTTGCAGCTTTCTGCCAGCAGCGCGATGGCTTCTTCCACCGCGCGTTCCGGCACCACCACCACGTCTGCCACATGCGCGCGGATCACCGCGAGCGGCGCCACGCCGATGTCGCGCACCGCGATGCCCTCGGCAATGGTGGCTCCGCCGACCGAGACCGGCTGGCCTGCCAGACGTTGCGCCAGCGCGGCATAGGCGGCGACTTCCACGCCGATCACTTCAATGCCCGGCTTGATAGCAGTGGCCGCCACCGCGCATCCGGCGATCAACCCGCCGCCGCCGACCGGAATCACCAGCGCGTCCAGATCGGGCGCGTCCTCCAGCATTTCCAGCGCCAGCGTGCCTTGCCCGGCCATCACGGCGGGGTCGTCATATGGGTGGACGAATACCCGGCCTTCGGTTTGCGCCAGCATCTGAGCGTGCTCGGCGGCTTCGGCCAGCATCTCGCCGTGCAGCACCACGCGGGCGCCC
>CAIPHQ010000055.1 GCA_903864895.1 uncultured Rhodospirillales bacterium | reverse complement strand
TGCGGGGTCAGCACCGCGCAGCCGCGAAACGCCTCAGGCTGCCCGGCGAAGGCCGAAAATCTATCGGCATCGGCCACCACGCTGCGCCCGGCGGCCAGCAAAACGGGCAAGGCGGACTTTGCTGCCGCGGCCCCAAGACCCGGGCCGCATACCCACACCGTGCGGCGGGCATCGCCCAGCAACTCCGCCAATGGGCGCGAGTCGACGATCGTGCCGGGTTCGCCTGCCCGGTAGATGCCGAGTTCATCGGGTGCCGCGATGGTGACCATGCCCGCGCCGCCGCGCCGCGCCGCCACCGCTGCCAGCCGCGCGGCCCCGGTCATCTCCGCCCCGCCCAGCACGGTGACGTGGCCGCGCGTGTATTTGTGCCCGTCGGGCGCGGGTTGCGGAATCTGCCACAGCGCGGGGCCATTGTGGAACGTTGTGGCGGGCACGGTTTGCAGCACCGCGTCCGGCAGGCCGATATCGGCGCACACCACCTCGCCGCACAACGCCCGTCCCGGCAGCAACAAATGACCCGGCTTGCGGCGGAAGAATGTTACGGTCAGCACGGCCTGCGGTGCGAAGCCGCGCACCTGCCCGGTCGCACCATCCAGCCCGCTCGGCACATCCACCGCCACAACGCGCCGCGCGGCGCGCAGCACATCGGCCACCGCCGCATCGACCTCCCGCGTCAGCCCCGCGCCGAACACCGCGTCAATCACAAGGTCCGCACGCCGGACGGACTCAGCGGTGAAGGGCTGCACCGGCCCGCGCCAGCGCCAGGCGGGCGCGACGGCATCGCCGCCCGGCGGGGCCAGCGCCGCCACCGCCACCGGCCAGCCCATCTGCTCCAGCAGGCGTGCGGCCACATAGCCGTCCCCGCCATTGTTGCCCGGCCCGCACAGCACCATCACCCGGCAAGGCGCGAACCGCACCCGCACTGCCTGCGCCACCGCCCGCCCGGCATTGTCCATCAGCCATGCCACAGGCTTGCCCAGCGCCACCGCAGCGTGATCCGCCCGCGCCATCTCGGCGGGCGTCAACAACTCGGGGGGCTGGAACGTCATGGGAATGCCTCGATCAACGCTTGTGCCGGCGCGGGCGCAATCCTGTAGCATGGCGGCATGACAGTGGTGATTGCGGTTGCCCAGCAGAAGGGCGGGGCGGGCAAGACGACGCTGGCGGCAAATCTGGCCGTGGCGTTCGCGGCCACGCGGCGTGTGGCTTTGCTGGACATCGACCCGCAGCACAGCCTTGCCCGCTGGCATGCGCTGCGTACCGCCGGAAAACGCGCACCGTTCGGCTTTTCCGCCGAAGCCGGATGGCGGCTGCCCGCCGAAATCGACAAGCTGCGGCGCGGGCACGATGTGCTGATCATCGACAGCCCGCCGCAGATCGACACAGACGCGCGCATCGCCATCCGCGCCGCCACACTGGTGCTGATCCCGGTGCAGCCCTCCGCCCCCGATCTGTGGGCGGCTGAGGGCACGCTGAAACTGGCCGCCGATGAGCGCCGCCCGGCACGGCTGGTGCTGAACCGCGCCGCCGCAGGGAAATTGCGCGACGGGATCGAGGCCGACATCGCCCGGCTTGGCCATCCGCGCCTTGCCAGCGTACTGGGCAACCGTGCCGGCATTGCCACCGCGTTCGCACAGGGGCTGGGCATCACCGAAACCGCCCCGCGCTCGGCGGCCGGACTGGAACTGCGCGCGCTGCTGGCCGAAATTGAAGGACTCACCCGATGAATTTCATGAACGCGCTGCTGGCGCTGCATATTCTGGGCGCGGTGGTCTGGGTGGGCGGCATGGCGTTCGCGCTGCTGGTGCTGCGGCCGAGTCTGGCCGTGCTGGAACCGCCGCAGCGTCTGGCGCTGCACGCGCAGGTGTTCCGCCGCTTCTTCCGCTATATCTGGCACGCCATGCCGATCATGCTGCTGACCGGCTACGCCATGCTGGCCGCCGTGCCGGGCGGGTTTTCCACCGCGTCGCTCGCGGTCAACATCATGCAGGCGCTGGGCCTGATCATGGCCGTGGTGTTTCTGGTGATCTTTTTCGGCCCGTGGCGGACCATGCGCGCGGCGATGGACCGCAAGGACAACGCCGCCGCCGCCGCTGCGGTGGACAAGATCCGCCAACTGGTCCGGGTGAACCTGATCCTTGGCACCGTTACGGTTCTGGCCGCCGCCTGGGGGGCCTGAACAGGTCAGCGCCGCGCCGGCACGGCATCCGGCCCCGCCTCGGTGCGCCAGATATACAGCCCGGCAGCGATCAGCACAGCGATGCCGCCGAAGCTCCACGCATCGGGAAACTCGCCCCACAGCAACATGCCCAAAATCGTGGCATGGACAATGGCCCCGTATTCGAACGGGGCCACCAGCGTGGGTTCGCCGCTGCGATAGCCCTCGGTCATCATCAGTTGCGCCGCCGCCGTCACGACACCTGCGGCCAGCAGCAATGCGGTGTCACGCGGGGTGGTCCACACCCAGTGCGGAATTGCCAGCGCCAGCGACAGGATTGCACTGCCCAGGCAGTACCAAAGCACGATGGTGGCATTGCGCTCCCCGGCGCTGCCGAGTTTGCGGATGGTGATCATGGTGATGGCCCAGCACACCACCCCGCCCAGCACCAGCGCCACCGCGTCCATCGGCGTATCGGCGGGCGATTCCTGCCACGGGCGCACGATGATCAGCACGCCAGCCAGCCCCACCAGCACCGCACCGCCGCGCCGCCAGCCGACTTTCTCGCCCAGCAGCGGCACGGACAGCAGCGTGAGCCACAGCGGCATGGCGAAGCCCAGCGCGGTCACGGTGGCCAGCGGCAGCCGGACATAGCCGATATAAGAGGTGTACATCGCCACGAACCCCAGCAGCGTGCGCACCGCATGGCCCACCGGGCGTTTTGTGCGCAGCGCGGCCAGAATGCCGCCCTGCCTGCGCAGCACCACGGCCATCACCGCCATGATCACTGCACTGCGAAACACCACCATCTCGGCGGTGGGAATATGCTCGGCCTTGGTCGCCTTGATCAGGGCGGCGGCCACCGCGAAGCAGAGCCCGGCCCCCAGCACGCACAGAATCGCGCGGCGCTGAGTGGCGGCCCGGGAGCGGAGGGCGGGCGGTGCCACCGGATGCGTTTCCATGGCCGGACCCTAGGCGGGGCTGCGGCGTGCGGTCCAGAGCCGGGCGGGCGGAGTCGTTGCCCGACTCGGCATCGCAAGCCTACCGTTTCCCCTCTTTGGACGTTGGCCCAACTGTGGAGAACCCCGCCATGCCGCCATCCCTGCCCCGCCGCGCCGCCCTGCTGGCCGCCCTGCCCGCCCTGTTGCTGGCCGCAGGATGCGTGCCGCGCGCGCAATACGATTCGATGGAACAACAGTACAACCAGTTGAATGCCTCGCTGTCGGGTGAAATCGCCAGCGATCAGGTGCACATCACCCGCCTGCAGGGTGCCATCAAGGTCACGGTCAACAGCGAATTGCTGTTCCCGGAAGGCGGCTGGGCAATGCCCCCGGCGGCGGCGGCCACCATCGCGAAGATGGCACCGGTGCTGGCGCCGCAGATGCAGAACAAGCTTAGCGTGGATGGCTACACCGACAACGTGCCCATCGGCGCGGGGCTGAAGGCGCAGGGCGTCACCTCCAACGTGGTGCTGTCGCAGAAGCGCGCCGACACGGTGATGAACTACCTGATCAGTCAGGGCGTGAGCCCGGCGATGCTGAGCGCGCACGGTTTCGGCGACGCCAACCCGGTTGCGTCCAACGACAGCGCGGCCGGGCGGGCGCAGAACCGCCGCGTGGAACTGAACCTCGTCGCCCCGGGCGGCTGAGGCGCGCAACGGCCCCGGCGCGCACGCCGGGGCCGGTATCGCGCAAGGTGCTTCCCGCGGCGCGGGCTTGTGCTAGAACGCGCGCCGTTGCCGGGTTAGCACAGCGGTAGTGCAGCGGTTTTGTAAACCGAAGGCCGGGGGTTCGATCCCCTCACCCGGCACCATATTTTCAATGAGTTAGGCGCGCTCCACCCCATGGCGCGCGCCAAGATTCCCCATCGACAGCGGCCCGGCCGGGGCCCATGGTCAGCCCCCCGGCGGTGAACACGCCGCCGATATTGCCGGAGGAAAACGGATGCCGATCACCAATCCGCTGACACGGACGGCCCTGCATCTGGCTCTTCTGCTCGGAAGTTGCATCGCGGCGATGCCTCCGGCCGTGGCCTGCACGCGGGCGCTTTATACCGGCGATGACGGCACCGTTATCACCGGCCGGTCGATGGACTGGTCGGAAGAAATGCAATCGAACCTGTGGGCGATGCCGCGCGGCCAGAAGCGCGATGGCGCGGCGGGTGCAGGATCGATCGCATGGACCTCGCGCTACGGCAGTGTCGGCGTGTCCGGCTATGAGGCCGGTATTGCGGACGGGATGAACGAAGCCGGCCTTGTGGCGAACTTGCTGTATCTGGCTGAATCCGACTACGGTAAGCCGCCCTCCGGCAAGCCGCCAATGTCGATCAGCCTGTGGGCGCAATACGTGCTGGATAATTTCGCCACCGTGACCGAGGCGGTGGACGCCCTGCGGCAGGAACCCTTCGCTATTCTGGCACCCACGATGCCGAACGGATCGCCCGCGCAGTTGCATCTGTCGATTTCCGACCCCACCGGCGATTCCGCAGTGTTCGAGTATATTGGCGGCAAATTGGTCATTCATCATGGCAAGCAGTACCGCGTGATGACCAATTCGCCACGCTATGATGACCAGTTGGCGCTCAATGCCTATTGGGAGGGGGTGCGTTTCACCTTCCTACCGGGTACCAATCAGGCACCCGACCGCTTCGCCCGCGCCTCGTTCCTGATGAACGCGATCCCGAAAGCCGTTGCTCCCGCCTATATCAAGGCCGTGCCGGGCGGCACCTACGCAAATCAGGCGGTGGCCAGCGTGCTCAGCGTGATCCGCAGCGTTAGCGTGCCCTTGGGCATCATCGCGCCCGACCGGCCCAACATTGCCGCCACCATCTGGCGCACCGTGGCCGACCAGACCAACAAGGTCTATTTCTTCGATGCCGCCACCAGTCCCAACACGTTCTGGGTCAAGCTGTCCGACCTAGACCTGACCGAAGGCGCGCCGGTGAAGAAACTCACGATGACTGGCGGGCGCGTCTTCTCCGGCAATACGGCGGCCAGTTTTGAGCCTGCGCCAATGCTGCATTTCTTGCCGGCCAGGGCGGAGTAACGCCGCACCCGTCACTCCTGCAAGCCAATGAGCGCCAAGGTCTGGCTCCACGACCTGTAGATGCCGGAGACCAGCAGCAGCGTGCTGGACAAGGCTACCGCGAACGGGGCGATGGCCCATTCCTCGACCAGTCCGACGCTGCCAAAGATCAGCACAACACTGGCACCGACCGGAAAGACGTTGTGGAAGATCCGGTCCACGGGCCGTTGCAGGGCCGCAAGATGCAGGCTGTTGCGCACGCGCACCGCGTTGACCCTGTAGACGAGGCCCCCAAGCCCCAGCGTTCCCAACGCGATGCCGCTGTGCCAGTTGGTCTGCCACGGTACCAGCACCAGCATGCTCTGCACCAGCACGCCGCCGAAGCTGTACAACGCGGGCGTCATCGACGCGTGGGCAATGTCCAGCTTGCGGGAGGCAGGCAGGTTGTTGCCGAGCGTGACAACCACGAACAGCAGCCCGAGCAGCGTGGCCCCGGCTGACCCGGCCATGGTGAAAAAATTGCTCCAGCCTTGAAACATCGGGCCTTCCTGAAAATCGGGGCGAATGTCCGGCCTGCGTTCCGCCAGCCTGCCCCTGTGCCACCGCGCCTGATTGCCACCAACGCCTGCGGTCATCAATTCCGGCGAACAGCGAGCACGCACGGCGTCCCGATGAACAGCCATTGACGCCGAATTCGTAACTTGGCCCGCTATGGCTCCTGTGGCAAAGGGCGGGCGAATTTTTTCGGGGAGCGTTGCGATGAAGACGGTGCAGTATGTGCGTGCGGCGATTGCCGCCAGCCTTCTCGCGAGTTTGGGTGCGGGGGCAGCGTTCGCCCAGCCCCTGACCGGCACTGCCGCACCCCCGGCCTACAAATTTTCCACACCGATGCCGCCGGGCGTGCTGTCGCCTGACACTGTCGAATCCCGCATCGGCACACTGCACTTCCTCGGCGGCGTGCCCGATCAGGACAGCACGGCCAAAATCTACGACAATCTGGATTTCCAGCGCGCCGTGCAGGCCTATCTGCTGGCACTGCCGGTGGTGAACCAGATGGCCAACCGCGCCGGGACGCTGTCGGTTGGCCCGGCCAACACGACCGTGCCGATCTGGGAGCAGATGGTCGATTCGCGCACCGTCGAACTCACCGCCAACGACAACACGCCGTACACGTGGTTCTGGATCGACCTGCGCAATGGCCCGCTGGTGCTGGAAGCGCCGCCCAAGGTGCTCGGCACCGTCAACGACATCTGGTACCACTGGGCGGGTGACATCGGCTTCACCGGGCCGGATCATGGTCAGGGCGGCAAGTTCCTGTTCCTGCCGCCCGGCTACAAGGGGGACGTTCCCGCCGGCTATCATGTCGTCCGCCCCGGCAGTCTGAGCGTGTGGGTGGTGTGGCGCAGCTTCGTGGTGGATGGCACCCCGGCGCCGGGCGTCGATCTGGTCAAGAAATTCACCAGGGTCTACCCGCTCGGCCAGACCGGCGCGCCGCCGCAGATGAACTTCGTGGACATGTCCACCAAGCCGTTCAACATGGTCGGCCCCGCTGATTTCGGGTTCTGGGAATTGCTGAACGAGGCCGTGCAGACCGAGCCCACCGAGGCGATTGATGCGACCACGCTGGGCTTCTGGGCCTCGGTGGGCATACAGAAAGGCAAGCCGTTCGCGCCGGACGCGCGGATGAAGAAGATCCTCACCGAAGCCGCCGCCGTGGGCGACGCGACCGGGCGGACGCTGGGCTATCGCAACCGCGAGAAAGAGGCGTTGTTCTTCGACGACCGCAACTGGAAGCGCCCGTTCATCGGCGGCTACAAGTTCGAGTGGCAGCCCGGTGTGGCCAACCTGACCGGCAGCGCCATGTACTTCTTCATGGCCACCGGCGTCACACCGGCGATGGACACGCAAATCATCGGCGAAGGCTCCACCTATCCGTGGACCGCGACGGATGCTGACAACAATCCGCTCGACGGCGGCAAGTCCTACAAGCTGCATCTGCCGCCACACATCCCGGTGAAGACGTTCTGGTCGGTGATCGTGTACGACGCGCAGACCCGCTCGATGGTGCAGACCGATCAGCGCTTCCCCAGCGTGAGCAGCCAGAACAAGTCGGTGCAGACCAACGCCGATGGCTCGGTGGATGTGTATTTCGGCCCGAAGGCCCCGGCCGGGCACGAGAGCAACTGGGTTGAAACCACGCCCGGCAAATCGTGGTTCACCATCCTGCGCCTCTACGGCCCGCTGGAGCCGTGGTTCAAGCAGGAATGGCGGCCGGACAATATTGTGCTGATGCCGTGATCTGGCGGCACTGACCGCACTGCGCCGTCCTGCTCGAACAGGACGGCGCAGCGTTGCGCTTGGGGGCTTGCGTCAGCCTGCGAACATCCTGGCTGTCAGGGCAGATGGCGCGCAACGCGGGCCTTGAGCAATTCCACCAGTTCGGGCTGCATGAAGGCGAACTTGTCTGGAATATCCAGGCAGATCACCTTGGCGTGCTTCAGATATGGTTTGAAGCGGCGGGACAATTTGGCGCGGTGGTCTTTCTCCATCACGAAGACAATATCCGCCCATTCCAGCAACTCGGGCGAACAGGCGGTGTCCGCGTCATGATCGAGACCCGCAGATGCAACCTCGATCCGGCCGTCGTTTGAAAACACGTGTTCGGCCGTGGGGCTTCGCAGCCGATTGCGGCTGCACAAGAACAGGACATGCTTCATCCCGGTACCGGCTGCCTTTCTGATTCTGCCGTTCAGCATGACGTGCCACGGCGCGCCGGTGAAGTACCCTGCGGACACCCGGATCGCGCGCGAAGCCGCTCTGCCCTGTTGCTTAACGCAGGCTTCAAGTCAATAAAACTTACAAACCCACATTATTCAGAAAAATTGAACATAAATAAGATACAAATTTCTGCAACTTCTTACAAGCCCACAATTCGCCCGGCCGATTTTTGATCCCGCCCCTGTTGACGGGTCAAACTGGCTTGCATCTTTCACCCATTCAATCTAATTGCTCGCGGGAAGCGATTTTGTCGCGGACGACAGGCATATCAGGAGCCATCATGACTCGTATTTTCGCAACTATTGCTTTTTGCCTGCTGGGCACCACCGCCGCCTTCGCCGCCGATCAGGCAGCCGCCACCGCCTGCGCGGCCAAGTTGCAGCCTGACTCGAAAATGATCTACGCCGCCGTGGCCCCGAAGGTCACGCCTGCCAGCGTGCTGAAGGACGTGATCCGTGACACCGTCAAGCCGATGGTCTCGGCCGGCAAGATCAGCCGCAGTGCCGCACAGGCGGCCGCTCCGTCCGCCGGTGAGTGCCTGAAGCTGCTGAAGTAGCGGCACGGGCGGCGGTGGCGCAACCCACCGCTGCCTTCTGCCACCTTCCCCGCCGCCGCCCGCCGGGCTACGGCGGATTTCGGGGTGGGAAACAGTGAAGATGACACACGCTGACAGCGCGGCACAGGCCAGCAACCCCGACCGGCGGGTGTACCGCAACGTCGCCCGGCTTGCTGCTGCACAGGCGCTGGCCGGGGCCAATGCCTCGGTAATCTTCGCCACCGGGGCCATCGTGGGTTCCACGCTCGCCCCCGACAAATCTCTGGCCACGCTGCCGATTTCCATGTTCGTGGTCGGCATGGCGGCGGGAACGCTGCCGGTGGGGCATATCTCGCGCCAATACGGCCGCCGC
>CAIPHQ010000054.1 GCA_903864895.1 uncultured Rhodospirillales bacterium | reverse complement strand
ATCGGTGCCCGCGAACTCGGGCCGGACGCGGCGCATCTGACCGCCATCGCGATGCCGCATCCCGGCGGCGAGCACCCGATGCACGGGCAGGGTGGGCCGCAAGGCATGGGTGGTCAGCAAGGGATGGGGATGCATCCGGGCGGCATGATGGGCGCCGATGGCGGCGAACCCCCGCCGCCCCCGCCGCCGCCCGCGCAGTAAGCCGAACGGCGGGGCGCACACCGCCCCGCCGTCTGTGCATTACGCCCCGGCGGTGTCCAGCGCCTGCGCCAGATCGGCGAGGATGTCGTCGATATGCTCGATGCCGATCGACAGGCGCACGTAGCCGGGCGACACGCCGGTGGCCAATTGCTCCTCGCCGGTCAATTGCGAGTGCGTGGTGCTCGCCGGATGGATGGCAAGGCTGCGGGCGTCACCGATATTGGCGACGTGATAGAACAGCTTCAGCGCGTCGATGAACTTGCGCCCGGCCTCCGCCCCGCCCGCGAGTTCAAAGCCCACCAGACCGCCCTGACCCTTCGGCAGATACTTCGCCGTCCAGGCGGCGTCCTGCCCGGTCAGCGTGGACGGATGGATCACCTTGGTCACGCCCGCGCGCCCGGCCAGGAACCTGGCCACCGCCAGCGCGTTGGCACTGTGCCGCTCAACGCGCAGCGACACGGTTTCCACACCTTGCAGGAACAGGAACGCGTTGAACGGGCTCAGCGCCGCGCCCAGATCGCGCAGCAGCGTCACCCGCGCCTTGATGATGTAGGCCACCGGGCCGAGGCCCTTCACGGCCTGCGACCACACTGCGCCGTGATAGCTCGGGTCCGGCGTGTTCAGCAAAGGCTGGCGCTCGGGGAAGGCTTCCCAGTCGAAATTGCCGCCATCGACAATCATGCCGCCGATGGAGGTACCGTGGCCGCCCAGATACTTGGTCAGCGAATACACCACCACCGCCGCGCCGTGTTCCAGCGGCTTGACCAGCGTGGGGGCGGCGGTGTTGTCCATGATCAGCGGAATGCCCAGCGGGCGGCCAATGGCAGCCACCTCGGCGATGGGGAACACGCGCAGTTTCGGGTTGGGCAGGGTTTCCGCGTAATAGGCGCGGGTGCGGTCATCGGTGGCGCGGGCAAAACTCTGCGGGTCCGACGGGTCGGCGAAGCGGACCTCGATGCCTTGATCCTTCAGCGTGTTGGCAAACAGGTTCCATGTGCCGCCGTACAGATCGGTGGAGGCGACGATGTTGTCCCCCGCGCGGGCCAGATTCTGCACCGCAAACGCGGTGGCCGCCTGCCCCGAGGCCACCGCCAGCCCCGCCACGCCGCCTTCCAGCGCTGCCACGCGCTTTTCCAGCACGTCGGTGGTGGGGTTCATGATGCGGGTGTAGATGTTGCCCAGTTCCTTCAGCGCGAACAGGTTCGCGGCATTCTCGGTGCTGGCAAACTGGAACGACGTGGTCTGGTAGATCGGCACCGCCACGGCGTTGGTGGCCGGGTCGCTGCGCCAGCCTGCGTGCAGGGCGATGGTTTCCGGATGCGTGCTCATGGCGGGATTTCCCTGGTTGTCGTGCAGCATGGAATTCACCGCAATTCACGCTGGCTTGCAAGTCTTTGGCAGAATTGCACGATCATGAATTGTGCAATTTTCTCTGCCCGGATGGCTGCGCCGTTCTGTTCCGGCAAGGCGCGCGCCATATGCTATCAATCAGCGCAGCGGGCCATGTGCCGCCCCGCAGGAGACCGATGCGTGCCCGATCCGCAGGTTCCGGCCAACATTGCCGCGCAGAGCAGGCAGGCCACGCCGCCCGGCGCGGGACCGGCCGCAACACCGGACCATTCACTTGCGCACGGGCGCACCGGGGAGGTCGTCAGGATCGACGGCTACAGCGTCTTTGTAGACACCGGAACCTACTCACCGGCATTGGTCAGGGCGCTGATGGGTGGCGCATACGAAGCCCGCGAGCGGCGGGTGATCAACGCGATGCTGCGCCCAGGTGATAGGGTGCTGGGAGCTGGCACCGCCATGGGTGTGGTGGCAATGACCATCGCCGGGATCGTCGGCGCGGAAAATCTGGTCACCTACGACGCCAATCCCGCCATCATGGCCGATGCCCGCCGTAACTTTGCCGCCAACGGCCTGTCGGCCATCGCCTCGCATGCCGGTGTGCTGCGCAACCGCAGCCGCTGGCAGGCCGGGGAACCGAGCGTGGAGTTCTTCATCGCGCAGGATTTCTGGTCATCACGGCTGGATGCCACGCGCCAGTCCCCCGGCATCACCGGCTCGGTCACGGTGCCCGTGGTGTGCCTGGAAGACGTCATCGCGAAGCACGGTATCTCGGTTCTGGTCTGCGACATCGAAGGCGGTGAGGTGGACTTGTTCAACGGCGCCGATCTGCGCGGCATCCGCCTGATCGTTATGGAAACCCACTACGGCATCACTGGCCGCAAGGCGGCGGACACCATGCTGCGCAACCTGCTCGCTGCCGGGTTCGACCTGCATCTGGGGCAGAGCGGCGCACAGGTGGTGGTGCTGGACCCGGGGGTGACCACGGCGCGCCGTGGCAGGCCGGCGATTGCACGGCATGCAACACCGGCCGTTGCCGCGCTGGCCGCGCACCGATGACGTATCAATTCATAATACGACATTCCAGGACAGCGGCGTATGGTACAAGTATTTTGAAAAATTTATGAAGATGATCGACAAAACGAAATAGATGACTTCGAAGTAAATTATACATTTCAGATGATAACAATCGAATATAAATACCAATTATTGGCATATTTTCGAATGCATGAATTAATATAAACATTCGAAAATAACTCAGGTATTTTGGGCAATGACACAGACTTCCCGTATTCCCGTCTTCGTTGTCAATCTTGAGGACGACTGTGCCCGCCATGATGGCATGGTGTCGCAGTTCGCCGCGCTGCCGATGTTCGCCGTGCAGATCATCAAGGCCATCGACGGCCGCTCATTCACGCGCATCATGTGCGCTGCGCTGGCGCAGAACGCCGTATGGTCCGAACGCCGCGGCACGATTGGCTGTTTTCTGTCGCATGTAGCGGCGTGGGAGGCCGTGGCCAAGCTGGCAGACCCCTATGCCATCGTGCTGGAAGACGATGTTTCCATCGCCGGTTTGGCGCATTGTGCCGCGTTGGCCATCCCGGACGGCGCTGAGATCGTGTTCATAAATGACCGCATGTCCCCTGGCCGCACCGCAGCGGTAGCCGCGCCTGCGGTGCTGCCGCTGTGGCATGCGCTGCAAGCGCTGGACTCTGTTGGCACAGGGGGGCCGGGCGCTGATGGCTATCTGCTGACGCCGCAGGCGGCGCGCAAAATGCTGGCGGCCTGTGAGAAGGAATCCTTTTTCGGCCATGTAGACGGCCGTATTCTGCGCTATGCCACGAGCGAAGCGGATTTGGAAAGGCTGCCAGCCGGCAGCTGGATCGGCAATGTCATCCGGCACCACCACCACGGCCGTCTTGTACCCACCCTCGGGCTGCTACGCGGTTACTGTCTGTCGCAACCGCTGGTGACCCATGGTGCTGTGCCAAGCTCACGTGAGGCACGCGATACCGGCGATCTCATACCGGCGCCCCGTCGGGTAACGCGTGCGCCGGCCAGCGGTACGCGCCCGGCCACGCCCGTGCAACCCGGACCGCCTGACACCACGCCCATGGTCCCCATCCGCTACTGGCACCGCGTCCAGAATGCCGGGGACCTGATCAATCCGCATATCGTGGAGGCCGTATCCGGCCTGCGGCCGTATGTCGCACCGGACAGCGCCAGCCCGCATCTGCTCGCCGTGGGCAGCATCCTCTTCATGGCCAACGAGCATTCCCATATCTGGGGCGCGGGAATGCTTGATCCGGCATCCGATTACAGCCGCATCAACATGTCGAATGTTCATGCGGTGCGCGGCAAGCTGACCGAACGTGTGTTGCGCAGCCACTATGGGCTGACCGGCGATGTCGCGCTCGGCGACCCGGGCGTGTTTGCCGATGAACTTCCGCAGATAGGCCATGCCCGCCGCCACCAGAGCCTCAGGCGGCGCGCTGCCCTGGTTCCGCACTTTGCCATGGTGAACCATCCGGACATCCAGCGGCTGGCGCGCGCGTGCGATGCCGGCATCATCAATCCACGCCTGCCATGTCTGGATTTCCTGAAGGAACTCATCGCTTCCGAGATCATCATCTCGCAAAGCCTGCACGGACTGATCTTCGCCGAGGCGCTGGGCAAACCGTCGGTCTGGATCGCGCATGATCCGGGCGATCTGTGGACCTTCAAGTTCCACGACTGGTTCAGCAACACGCAGGCCCCGCCCCGCAAGCCGCTGGGTCTCGGCGCATCCGGTGCGGCGGTGCTGGCCGAAGCGCGGCTGTCCGGGCTGGCGCTGGACCGTGAAGCGCTGCGCGCGGCATTTCCCGCTGCACTGTCGGCCGATCGGGTGCCGGGCGTCAGCTACCGGCACACCCGTATGCAATCCCCGAAATCGGTGCTTGTCACATCGGTCCAGCGGCAGCCTGCGTCCCCGGACCACGATGCCACGCTGTATTGTGAACCCGGCAATATCGAAATGCTGCGCCGGGGGCTGAATGCCTATGCGGAACAGTTTGATGATCTGATACCGTGCTGGCTGGTCTTCGAGCCGGATGTCTTTCACAACGCCACCCGCGCCGCCCAGCGCCGGGCGGTGGAGTTGCTGACCGAACTGCCCGATATCCACTTCCTCGGCCTGATCGGCCCGCCGTTCGGGAACGCGCCGGTGCAGCATGCCATGGGCCGGCTGGATGACGCCGATCTGTCCGTCCATGGCTGGAGCGATGCCTGCAACTGGCGCGGCGCGGTGCTGGTCCGCAGCCTGCCGCATTTCAGCTTCGCCGCCCCCGGGCATGCGATTGTGCAAACCGGCGGGGGCATTGGTGGCCTGCCCTACGCCTCCGCCATCCCTCCGGCCCGCGCATGCGCCAGCCGGAACGACTTTGCCAGCGCCGCCCCCAGCGTCAGCCCATGCACGCCCTGCAAATAGGTCTGGAAGTCGTAAATCGTCACCGCCGGGCAGACCTCGAACTCAAAGAACACCGGGCGGCCATCGGCCCCGATGCGGAAATCCATCGAGAAACAAGCGGCCAGCCCCAGCAGCCGCACCAGCCGCAGCGCCGCCCCGGCAATCAGCGGGGCAGACGGATCGCCGCGCAAATCGGTCATGCCGGGCACGAAGGCAGCTTCGCGCGCCTGCCCGAAGCCGCCGCGCGTGCCGGTGGTGTCGCGCGCCCCGGACAGGGTTTCGTTGT
>CAIPHQ010000053.1 GCA_903864895.1 uncultured Rhodospirillales bacterium | reverse complement strand
TCTCGAACGCGCGGGCCAGAATTTCCGGGATCGGCGCGTTGGCGTCCGGCAGCGGTGTCGCCGTCATCGGAACGGTCGGCATCAGCAGCAGGTCGTAATTGGCCAGCACGCTGTCATAGGCGGCGCGCAGGCGGCGCACCAGATTCTGCGCCTTGGCGTAATAATGGCCACGGTAATGCTTCACCATGTACTGGCCCAGCAGCATCGTGCTTTTCAGCGTGTCGGACAGTTCATCCGCCCGCGTCTTCCAGCCCGCATGGTGATCCAGCATCGAGGTCACATACAACCCCTGCCAGTTGAAGCCGAAGCCGTTGCCCAGCATCATCTGCATGGTCGCCCCCTCGGCGGCCACCGGCAGCCAGATGGCCTGCCCCACCGAATGCATCGGGATCGACACTTCCTCCACAATCGCGCCCAGCGCGCGCAGCTTGTCAGCGGCGGCCAGCACCAGCGCATCCACCTTGGCTTCCGACTGCGACAGGCCGAAGCCTTCCTTGACGATGGCAATCCGCATCCCGGCCACGCCCTTGCCCAGGCTGGCGCTGTAGTTCTGCGACTGCCCGCCATACTGGCGCGGGTCCAGCCCGTCGGGGCCAGCCAGCACTTCCAGCAGCAGCGCGTTGTCCGCCACGTTGGCGGTGATCGGGCCGGTATGGTCGATGGTCAGTTCAATCGGCATGATGCCTGTGTACGGCACCAGACCATGTGTGGGCTTCATGCCGTAGGTGCCGGAATAGGCCGACGGCATCCGGATGGAACCGCCCTGGTCGCCGCCCAGCGCCATGTCCACCTCACCCAGCGCCACAAGGCAGGCGCTGCCCGAGGACGAACCGCCCGCCGAATAGCCCATCTTGTGCGGGTTGTGGACGGGGCCCGAGGCCGAGGTGTGGCTGCCGCCCGAGAAGCAGAAATACTCGCACACCGCCTTGCCGGCGATGGTGCCGCCCGCGTCCAGAATGCGCGTGGCGACCGTGGCGTCCACGTCCGGCACATAGCCTTCCATGGTGGACGCGCCGTTCATCATCGGCACGCCGGCCAGACAGATATTGTCCTTCAGCACCACGGTCTTGCCGGCCAGCTTGCCGGCGGCAGCCCCCTTGACGGTGGACTTCACATACCACGCGCCTCGCGGATTCTCGGCCGGGGACGGGCGGTAGCCGGGGGTGCGCGGATAGCTCACCACCGGCAATTCGTCGGTCATCGCATCGACCAGATTATACGCGCCGATGCTCGGCCCCATCGCGGCCAGATGGGTGGCCAGATCCTCGTCGGAGAAAGTCAGGCCCAGATCGGCGGCCACTTCACGCAATTGGTCGGATGTCGGGGCCTTTACGGTGCCGAGCGTCATGACGGTGCTCCCTATCAGTGTGTGGTGGCGGTTTGCGGTCCGGCGCCGATGAATTCCTGCTCCAGCGACGGGTCGGCAATGGCGGCACGGTCCAGTTCGCGCAGGATCCGGCCACGATGGATCATCAGCACGCGGTCAGCCAGACCACGGATGAAGTCGAGATTCTGTTCCACCAGCAGCACGGCCAGACCGCGCCGCTGCCGCAGTTCGCCGATGCGCTCGATCATCGCCTGCACGATGGACGGCTGGATGCCCTCGGTGGGTTCATCCAGCAGCAGAATTTTCGGCTGCCCGGTCAGTGCGCGGGCCAGGGCCAGCAATTGCTGCTCCCCGCCCGACAGCGCCCCGCCCGGCCGGTCCAGCAGGCGCTTGAGTTCCGGGAATTCGGCCAGCGCCTCGGCTTCGGCCTGCTCGCGCGGCAGTTTCTTGGCCAGCGCCCCGAAATGCAGGTTTTCGCGCACGCTCAGGCCGGGGAATATCTGCCGCCCCTGCGGCACATAGCCGATTCCGGCCCGGGCGCGCTGATACGCCGGCATCTTGCCAAGGTTCTGCCCGTCCAGCGTCACGCTGCCGCTCCAGGCCGGCAGCAGGCCGACGATGCTGCGCAGCAGGGTGGTCTTGCCCATACCGTTATGGCCGAGGATGCCCACACACTCGCCCGACTGCACCGCCAGCGAAATACCATCCAGCACGCCGATGCGGCCATACCCGGCAACAAGGTTCTCCACGGTGATCATGCGACGGCCTTGCCCAGATACACATCGCGCACCCGCGGGTCGGCAAACACGCGTCCGGCGGCGTCCTCCATCAGCACCTTGCCCTGATGAAACACCGTCACCTTGCGGGCGATGGCGCGGATGAAATGCATGTCGTGCTCAACCACCACGATGGCGTGCTCGCGGTTGAGTTCGCGGATCAGATCGGCGGCGCGGTTGGTCTCCTCCGCACTCATCCCGGCGGTGGGTTCGTCCAGAATGATCAGGTCGGGTTCCGGGGCTACCACCATCGCCAGTTCCACCAACTGCCGCTGGCCATGCGCCAGCAGGCCGATGCGGCGCTCCCCCAGCGCACCGATGCCAAGGCGATCCAGCGCACGCCGGGCGCGGCGGCGGGATTCGGCCTCGCCATGCAGGCGGCGCAGCGCCAACCCCACGCTTTCCATCGGCGTCAGCCCGTCGAACAGGCTGGGCACCTGCGTCTTGATGCCGATGCCAAGCCGTGCCAGCGCGAAGCTGTCGCGCCCCGTCACGTCCTGCCCGCGCCAGAAAATCCGCCCGGCGCTGGGCTTGTACTGGCCGGTCAGGCATTTGAAGAACGTGCTTTTCCCAGCCCCGTTCGGCCCGATCAGGCAGCGCAACTCCCCCGCGTCGATGGACAGCGTCACGCCATCCACGGCGGTGACACCGCCGAAGCGCATGGTCAGCCCTTCGGTGGACAGCAGCGTGGTCATGCCGCCCCCCGCCCGGTCAGCTTGGCCAATAATCCGCTGGCCGTCGGCAGCAGCCCCTTCGGCACCAGCAACACGGCCGCCATGAACACCACGCCCAAGAGCAAATTCGGGTCGATCCACGACAGC
This sequence comes from uncultured Rhodospirillales bacterium, assembly GCA_903864895.1. Classification (GTDB taxonomy): domain Bacteria; phylum Pseudomonadota; class Alphaproteobacteria; order Acetobacterales; family Acetobacteraceae; genus CAIPHQ01. The sequence continues at coordinate 3,593 of CAIPHQ010000053.1, read as the reverse complement.
GTGCCCGCGTACGTGGTCAGCCACTGCACCAGCACGCAACCGATCACCGGCCCCACCAGCGTGCCGATGCCGCCCACCAGCACCCAGATGATCACCTGCCCGGCATAGGACAGCGAGAACATGGTGGGGCTGACGAACACGCAATTGGCGAACAGGATACCTGCCAGACCCGCCATCAGGCCGGACAGCGCAAACAGCGCCAGTTTGTGCAGGCGCACGTCGTAGCCCAGCAATTCGGCCCGCAACTCGTTTTCCTTGATCGCCACGCACACCCGGCCAAAACGGGTGCGCAGCACCATCTTGGCGATGGCGTAGCAGGCGGCGAGGCAGATCACCGCGACGACGAAAATCTGCTCCGGCACCATCTGCTGGTCCGGCGCGAATGGAAAATTCAGCGGCGGGGTGGACGGAATGCCGTTGAAGCCGCCCAGCGGCGCCTCACCGATATTCCACTGGTCACCCGCCGTGGAGTTGGCGAACTTGAACAGGATCAGCGTCGTGGTCAGCGTGATGACGCCCATGTACACGTCGCTGATGCGGCCATAGAACATCAGGTAGCCCAGCGCTGCGGCCAGCAGCGTCGGCAGCAGCAGCGCCAGCGGCACCGCCCATGTGGTGTCGCCGAAATTGATGCTGGCCACGGCGTAGGTGTAGCCGCCAAGGCCAAAGAACGCGGTCTGGCCAAAGCACAATATGCCGCCGAAGCCCCAGACCAGACCGAGGCTCAGCGCCAGCACCGCCATGCTGACCCATACGGTGGCATTGATCAGCGCGAACAGTTCCAGCAGTTGCGGCAGATACACCGCCGCCACCGCCGCCACGATGATTGCCCCGCCGATCTCAAGACCGGTTCGCGCACCCGGGGTCATAGCCCGGGCCGTCACAGGGACCGCCGCAGGAAGCGCCCGGTGATGCCGCGCGGCAGCAGGCGCAGCAACACGATGGCAACGATCAGCAGCGCAACCTCGCCGAACACCGGCGTGGTCAGGAAGGTAAAGATGGTGGAAACCGAGCCAAGCAGGCCAGACGCGGTCAGCGTGCCGGTCAGCATCGCGGCCCCTCCGGTAATGACGGTGATGAATGCCTTGGCGATGAACGCAGTGCCCATGGTGGGCACCACGCCGGACAGTGGCGCGATCAACCCGCCCGCAAGGCCGGACAGCGCGGCGCCCGCGGCAAACGTGACCGCATAAACCCGGTCAGGGGCCACGCCGAGGGCGGACGCCATTTCGGCATTCTGCATGGTGCCGCGCGCCAGCAATCCGGCCGGGGTGAATTTCAGCACCGCCCATACCGCCATCGACAAGGCCATGGCGGCGAACATCAGGAAAATATCGTAAACCGATACATGGAACTGACCGACAGAAAAATTGCCGAGCGGCGCGGAAACCCCCGTGACGGAGTTGCCGAACAGCATCGTCACTCCGCCGATCAGCGCCAGCGACAAGCCCCATGTGGCCAGCATGGTATCGATCATCCGCCCATACAGGCGGCGGATCAGCAGCCGTTCCACAACAATGCCGACCAGGCCCACCACAATCGGCGGCAGGATCAGCAGCGCGATCCACAGATTGACGCCGCGGCCATAGGCCAGCACGGCTGTGTATCCCCCGAGCATCAGGAACTCGCCGTGGGCCAGGTTGATGACGCGCATCATCCCGAACACCACGGCCAGCCCGAGGCTCACGATCACCAGGGTCGCCACCCCAGACAGAATCTGGAGGGCGACGACGGCGGCGTAATCCATGTGTCAGGTTCGCCGGATCAGATCTTGATGTCGACGATGTACTGCTTGTTCTCGTTCGGATGCGCGATCAGGTCGCACACCGAGGCCGTATCCGCAGGCGGCTGCTGCGGGAAGGTCTCGATCACCTTGAAGCCGTGGTTGCTGCAGGTGGCCAGGAACACGTCCACAGTGGTGTGGTGGGTCTTGGCGTCCAGCGTGGTCTTGCCGGCCGGGGTGTCCATCGAGATGCCGCTTTCCAGCGCCTTGATGACCTCCATACGGTCAACCGACTTGGCGCGCTTCACACCCTCGGCCCACAGCTTGACGCCGATATAGGTGCGCATCGCCAGTTCCGCGCCCAGGTACGGGGCCTTGTCGCCCAGCTTCTTGTGGAAGCCTTCCAGGAACGCCTTGTTCTCGGGGGTATCGACTTCCTGGAAATAGCTGAACGCCGAGACGATGCCGTCGCCTTCTTCCGGGGACAGCACCACGCTCTCGTTACCGCCACCGAACGTGGTGGAGGCCAGCGGGATCTGCTTCTTCATGCCCGACGCCGCCCACTGGCGGTAGAACGAGACATGCGCGCCACCCACGAGGGCGGAGATCACGGCATCCGGCTTGGCTGCCTGAATCTTGCTGATCAGCGGGCCGAAATTGGTCACATCGAGCGGGAAGAACTCGGTGGCCAGCACTTCGCCGCCGCCCTCACGGGTGTATTTGGCAATCCACTTGCTGGTGATCTGGCCGTAGTTGTAGTCGGCGGCGATCACATAAACCTTCTTGCCCCAGTTCTTCAGAACATACGGCACCAGCTTGTTGACATTCTGCGCCGGGGTCGAGCCGGTGCTGAACTCGTTGCGGTCGCACACGCCGCCTTCGTACTGGGTGTTATAGAAGTACAGCGTGTTGAACTTCTTCAGGATCGGGCGGATGGCTTCGCGCGACGCGGAGGTGATGCCGCCATGCACCACGGCCACTTTTTCCTTCGTGGCGGCTTCGGTGGCGAACTGCGTGTAAAGCTGGATGTTGGACTGCGGATCGTAGTTCTTCAGCAGCACCTCACGGCCCAGCAGGCCGCCCGAGGCGTTGATTTCGTCCACTGCGTAATCGAGGCAAGCGATCATCGGCAGGCCATAGGTGTCCAGACCGCCCGAGGCGTCGTGGATGCCCGCGATCTTGATCGGGTCGGCGCCCAGCGCGGCGTGCCGCATGATGGCGGGGGCCGCAAGCGTGGCCCCTGTGGCGAAAATAGCGGTCTTGAGCGCGTCGCGCCGCGTAAAAATCATCGGTAGCCCCCAGGTTGCAGGTCGATTTCTGTCGCCTCACGACAGTCTATTGAACCCTAAACAATCTGGCAACGCCCCCATGCGTTTTTTCGACATCTCCAATCGGCAATAACGCCACCGGCAATCCGATTGCCACCGCACAATTTTCACGCCCCACACGGACACATAGCGTTTGGCCGCAGCGTGCCGCGACGCTATCTTCGCGGCGAACTGTGGTCTGCGCCCCGCCGGGGCCGGGCCAACACCGCCAGGGAGTAGCATTCATGATGAGCCGACCCAGCGTGACAAAATTCGCACTGGCCGCAGGATTTCTGCTGGTGCTGGGCGCAGGATCGGTGCCGCAGGCCAAAGCGGACCCGGTGCTGGACGCCGATACACAGCAGGTGCTCAGCGCCATGAGCACCTATCTCGGCGGTCTGGCCAGTTTCTCGGTCGATTATGCCACCGCAGACGAGGTGCTGACCACGGACGGCCAGAAATTGCAGTTCCTGCATGGCGGCAGCATGACGCTGCGCCGCCCGGGCCAGATGCACGCCACCCGCAAGGGCGCGGCGGGGTCGGCCGATATCGTGCTGGATGGC
>CAIPHQ010000052.1 GCA_903864895.1 uncultured Rhodospirillales bacterium | reverse complement strand
TTTGTGGGATTTGATTCAGCGGGCATAGGTTGGCCGCAAATCGCTGGCACACCACCGGCAATGCTGTTCATGGCTTGCGGCGGCGGGGTGCAGATCGACGGTGCCGCGCCCGCACTCCATCAGCCGAATACCGCCGATGCCTTGCAGCCGCCCGCTCCGGATTCGTGGTTATTGGAAGTGTGCCGCTTGATAACCTGCAAGTCCGGCGTGCTAGTGTCCGCAAGGTGCGCGGATGGGCCGAGCACATGCGAAATGCCTGTTGAGGAAACGCGAAATGCAGATCAACAGATTGACAAGGGCACTTTTGCTGGGTGCCTTGGTGATTGGCACGATGGCCCCGGCTCTGGCGCAAGCGGAAACCCCGGCGGCGAAAAAGCCGAACATCATCGTCATCATGGGTGACGATATCGGGATGTGGAACATTGGCGCCTACCATCGCGGCATGATGGCCGGCTCCACGCCGAACCTTGACGCAATCGCCAAGGAAGGCATGTTGTTCACTGACTACTATGCCGAGGCGAGTTGCACTGCCGGCCGCGCCAACTTCATCACGGGCGAATTGCCCATTCGCACTGGAATGACGACCGTTGGACAGGCCGGCGCGCCGACAGGTCTGCCGGCCGAGGCGGTGACCACGGCGACGATTCTGAAATCCATGGGCTACGCCACCGGACAGTTCGGCAAGAACCATCTCGGCGACAAGAACGAATTCCTTCCGACAGTGCACGGGTTCGACGAGTTCTTTGGCTATCTCTACCATCTCGATGCGATGGAGGACCCGGCCCATCCCAACTATCCGCAGGAACTGCTGAACGTCGTCGGCCCACGCAACATGGTTCACAGCTGGGCAACCGACGTCGACGATCCCACTGAAATGCCGCGCTGGGGCAAGGTGGGCAAGCAGAAGATCGAGGACGCCGGCCCGCTTTACCCCAAGCGAATGGAAACGGTGGACGACGAGATCCGCGATCTGGCCATCAATTTCATGGACAAGGCCAAGAAAGACGGCAAGCCGTTCTTCGTATGGCTCAACCCGACACGCATGCACATCGTGACGCATCTGTCGCAGAAATATGAAGCGCTGCGGAATGCGAAGAACGGCTGGTCCGAAGAAGAGGCTGGCATGGCCCAGCTTGATGACGACGTTGGTCTCGTCATGCAGAAGCTCAAGGACATGGGTGTTGACGACAACACCATCGTGCTGTTCACCACCGACAACGGCACCGAAGTGTTTACCTGGCCCGATGGCGGTCAGACGCCCTTCGCGCAATCCAAGGGCACCGTTCTCGAGGGCGGCTTCCGGGTTCCGGCCTTGCTGCGCTGGCCCGGACATGTCCAGCCAAACTCCATACAGAACGGCATCTTCTCAGGGTTGGACTGGCTGCCCACTTTCGTGGCCGCCGCCGGTAATCCGAACATTACCGACGAACTGCTGAAGGGCAAGACAATCGGCGAGCGGACCTACAAGAACCATCTGGATGGCTACAACCAGATGGATGCGCTCACAGGCAAAGGCCCTTCTGCACGTCACGAGATCTTCTACCTTGGTGAAAGCACGATCGGCGCGGTTCGCATTGACGACTACAAGTTCCGTTTCATCGACCAACCCGCCGGCTGGCTGGGTGACAAAACCCATCCGGACGTACCCTACATCACCAATTTGCGCCTCGATCCGTTCGAGCGCACAGGCTGGCCTAACAACGGAACCAAGGAAGGCGCCCAGCAATACTTCGACTGGTTCAAGTTCCAGTTCTGGCGTTTCGTGTTCGTCCAGCAAGTCATCGGCAAGGAAATACAGACATTCCTGGAATACCCGCCGATGCAGCGGGGTGCCAGCTTCAACCTTGATGCGGTGAAAGCCGAAATGCAGAGGAAGATGGAACAGGCTGAGAAGGCTGCTCACGGCTCTGGCGATTGAGCGGCGAGGAACCGGTCCGGCGGCATGGGCGCACAATCCAATCGCCGGACCGGGCGCTGCTGAAAGCCACCTGAGGCATCACACAATCAGGCCATCACGCTGGCGTGGTGGCCTGATCAGCCCGTCATGTCAGATGGTTGAATGCTCATGTATTGTGTGCGGTGCTGACCGGGGACATCGTCAATCAAGGTGACGTTTTGTTCCCCGGAGATCATGTCATCCAGGCCAAAATCTTTCTGACGCTGCGTCGCATTGCTCTACTGCGCCAGCGCCAATGGCCTTCCGCCCACCGGCGTCCATCGCTGTCGCAATACCTACCCTCAGGCGATGCAGGCAGATTTGCGAACCACCCCGACACCGGCAATACCGGCCGGTCCACTCCTTATGTTAGCGCCTATGCGTTTCACCCGCCCTACACAGGCTTGTGCATGACCTTTGGTGCTTAGCAACAGGCAAAAACTGCACGCAAAAAGGGGATTCCAACTGGAACCCCGATAAGCTAGATAGATCTCGCGGGTGGGTCTCGCACCTACATATCCGGGATTACGATTCCCGGTGCGGACCAATCGGCCGTCCCGCAAATGCCGCAGGCCGGCAGCGTTGCTCGAACAACGCCACCGGCTTGGACTAAGGGACTATTTTTTAATGAAGGTCTCAGTCCTCGAAGACCCGATCACGGAGCATACGATAGGCGACCGTCTGTCCGACGAGCAAACCAGCGAACGCCGCGAACGCTGGAGCCGTTATCGTCCAAAAACTAATCCAACCAGCCGCCGACACACTAAGTAAGCTACCAATGCCTGCCGCGAATGAGGCGACCGTTGCGGTAGCCAGAAATTGAAATGGATCGCGCCACAATCCGAAAGGGCCACGCCACCACGACGGACGGCGGATCATTTGCGCCCCGTGGATCTTGAGCGCGTAAAAAGGCCCAACTGCTCCGATGACCATTGCCCCGAACAGGACTGCTAGGCACATCACGCCGTCCGCATTCGACCGAGGCAGACGGTCCGGCGACACGCGCGCGTATCCGCCCGCCAGCGATAGCAGGACCAGACATAGGTTACCTAGGCGCCAGTCGAATTGCATGAGCAGACCGCCCCTCTACTTGCTCCAATCTTACTCGTTCTGCAGCCGCGGCGGAAGGTTCGCGGGCAACGGGGTGTTTTTGGGATGGCCGCCGATCATGTCTCACACCTTGCCTGATGCAGAATTCTTGAAAATTGAGGCGAGCGCGTAACCCGGACTCGGCTGGATCGCCGGACTGACTCAACCCTGCCCAACGCGGCTTCCGGTAATTTGTGGAATGGAGGCAGCTACCCCGCCAGCAATGCCTCGGCCGCCGCCGATAGCACGCCGCCTGCAAACGGGTTCACGATCCGGACACCGAACAGCACCGATCCATTGGCCATGTCCTCGCTGAGGATCGCGTGGCAACCGGCTTCGGCTGCGGTGGCGGCCAGCAGGGCATCCCAATATGAAGCGCGCCCTTCTGCTGCGCAGCGCAGGGCCATGCGAATGGCAACTGCCGAGGCTGCCATCGGGGTGAACGCCACCAGCCAGTCATTGGCTTGCGCAGCAGCCTCCAAAACCGTCAGCTTTCGCTTGCGGATGACCGCAACGTAAAACTCGGAGATCGCCTGTAGGGCAATGGGGCAGTCGCAGTGCGGTGCCCGGTCCATGATGTCAGATGCTATGCTGAACCGCGCGTCCGCGGCCGGTTCGACGCTGTAGACCAGAATGTTGGTATCGAGCGTGAACCGCTCAGCGCTCATGCAGCGCGTCCCGGTCGAGCGGTTTCACGACGAAGGGCTCGGCTGCGTCAGGGATCAACAGGTTGCGCCGCGCCTTGGTCCGCGCCAGCGCCGCCTCCTGCTCCGCCGTCAGCACGCGGCGGCCAGACACCGGCGCAAGCCGGGCGACCGGCGTGCCATTGCGGGTGATGACGAATTCCTCGCCCGCTTCCACCTCACGCACGCAGCGTGCAAAGCCCTGGTTGGCGTCGCGCAGGGTGATGGTTTTCATGACTCAGACCTCCGTCACCGATGTAGCACATATGTGCTACATCGGTGCGGGATTCAATTACGCCGCTTCGGCGCGGATCGCCTCGCCCAGCGTCTCGAAAATCCGGTCCACGTGGTGCTTTTCCACGATCAGCGGCGGTGACAGCGCGATGGTGTCGCCGGTGCTGCGGGTCAGCACGCCGGCGTCGAAGCAGCGGTGGAACACGCGCATGCCGCGGTCGGTGGGTTTGCCCGCGCGGCCCTGCATTTCAACGGCGGCCACCAGACCGTAATTGCGGATGTCCACCACGTTGGGCAGCCCTTTCAGGCTGTGCGCGGCTTCCTCGAAATACGGCTCCATCGCGCGGGCGCGCCCGGCGAGGTCTTCCTTCACATGCACATCCACGCTGGCCACGGCGGCGGCGGCGGCCAGCGGGTGGCCGGAATAGGTGTAGCCGTGGAACAGCTCGATACCCTCCGGCGCGTTGTCGACGATGGTGCGGAAGATCTTGTCGTGCACCGCGACCGCCCCCATCGGCACCGCCGCGTTGGTCAGGCCCTTGGCCATGGTGAGCAGATCCGGCGTGACACCCACGCGCTCACTGCCGAAGAACGTGCCGAGGCGGCCGAAGCCGGTGATGACCTCGTCGAAGATCAGCAGGATGCCGTGCTTGTCGCACAGGTCGCGCAGGCGTTGCAGGTAGCCAACCGGGGGTATCAGCGCGCCGGTGGAACCGGCCATCGGCTCGACGATCACGGCGGCGATGGTGTCGCCGTGCAGCGCCACGAGGTTGTCGAGGTGATCGGCCAGATTGGCGCCGTGCGCAGGCTGGCCGCGCGTGAAGGCGTTCTGCTCCGGCAGATGCGTGTGCGGCAGGTGGTCCACATACGGCAGCATGGCGCCGAACTGCTTGCGGTTCGGCCCGATGCCGCCCACCGAAATGCCGCCGAAGCCCACGCCGTGATAGCCGCGCTCCCGCCCGACCAGCCGCACGCGCTGCGCCTGGCCGCGCGCGCGCTGATAGGCCAGCGCGATCTTCAGCGCAGTATCGGCACTCTCGCTGCCCGAGTTGGTGAAGAAAATGCGGTCCAGCCCCGCCGGGGTGTGTTCGGCCACCATGGCGGCGGCCTGAAACGCGATCGGGTGGCCCATGTTGAAGGTCGGGGCGAAATCCATGATCGCCGCCTGCTTCTGGATCGCCTCGGTGATCTCACGGCGGCCGTGGCCGGCGTTGACGCACCACAGGCCGGCGGTGCCGTCGATGATCTCCTGCCCGTCCGTGGTGTAATAGTACATGCCCTCGCCCCGGGCCAGCATGCGCGGGGTGGTCTTGTAGCCACGGTTGTTGGTGTAGGGCATCCAGAACGCGTCAAGGTTGTTCGGGCGCGGCGGGCTGATCTCGTTCATGTGGGGCGGTCCGGTGGCGGCAGGGTGAAGACTGGCGGCGATGTTCGCGCTTTCGCGGGTGCGCGGCAAGTTCCGCAAGCCTGCGCGCTGTGGCATGGTCGCGGCCACTGGAATGCAGGAGCGAACGATGGCGGACGGCACACTCATCATCGGCACCCGCCGTTATTCGTCATGGAGCCTGCGCGGCTGGCTGCCGGTGAAGCTGGCCCGGCTGGACGTGGAGGAGATGGTGATTCCGCTGGCGGGCGGTGTCACGGCAGCGGTGAAAGCGGCCACCGGCGGGACCACGGTGCCGTATCTGGAACACAATGGCCTGAAAATCTGGGAATCGCTGGCGATCTGCGAGTATTGCGCGGAAATCGAGCCCGCCCTGTGGCCCGAAGGTCTGGCCGCGCGCACCCATGCGCGGGTGATTGCCGCCGAAATGCATGGCGGGTTTCGCGGCATCCGGATGGCCATGCCGATGAATTTGTTCCGTGACGGCGCGGGGCTGGGCCAGACCGAGGCGGCGCTTGCCGATATTGCGCGTATCGAGACGCTGTGGCGCAGCACGCGGGCGCAATTCGGCGCGGGCGGGCCGTATCTGTTCGGCGCGGCGTTCACCATCGCCGACATCATGTATGCCCCTGTCGTCACCCGCCTGCTGACCTACCGGCCGGACATCGCCGCCGACACCCGCGCCTATTGCGACACGGTGCGGGCGCATCCGTTGATGGTGGAGTGGTACCGGCTGGCGGCGCTGGAGCCGAAGGAATGGCTGCTGCCGGGCTACGAAACCTCGGTCTGAGCGAACTCCTCGGGGATCGCGGCAACACGGTGGCGGCGCAGCCATGCCGACACCGCAGGGTCTGCCGTGAGCACGCAGAACGGAATGCTCACCAGCAATCCGCCCGCGAACGGCAGCGCCCAGAGTGCGGCGCCCCATGACCCCGCGGCCAGAAGTGCGAAGACCGCGGCACCGGCTGCGGTGTGCGGGCCGAACATGCGCGCTGCCTCACCCCAGCCGACGCCGCGCTGCTGGCGGTTCTGCGCCGCCCACCCGGCTTTCAGGCCCACGGTGAGCCGCAGCATGGTGATGGTCTTGCTGACCAAGGCGGGCGGGTCGAGCAGGAAGCTGAACAGGGTTTCCGCCAATGCGCCCGCCACGAACCGCGCGCCGCCGCCGTAGCGGGCGCGTTGCTGCGCCGACAGCAGCACCTGCGTGTAGCCGAGCCATTTCGGCAGATAGACGATCAGCGGCCACGCGATGGCCAGAGCCGCCACCCGCGCCTGCGGCACTTCGGCTCCGCCGCCGGTGGCCACCGAAATGGCGGTCAGCGCCAGCATCGCCACCGTCAGCGGCGCGCCGGTGAACAGCAGCATGGCCTGAATCAGTTGCCAGCGGCCCATGGCGCGGAAGCCCGGCAGGCGCAGCAGATGGCGGTATTGCAGGTTGCCCGCCTGCCAGCGCGCGTCGCGGGCCAGAAACTCGGGCAAGGCGGGCGGGTTGTGTTCGTAACTGCCGTCCTCATCGGCCCACATCCACACGCCCCAGCCTGCGGCGCGCAGGCGGGCGGCTTCCACCTGATCGTGTGACAGGATGGCGCTGCCATCCGGCAGGCGTTCCAGCTTGCAGTGGGCGCGGAACGGGGCGATGCGGAAGGCGGCGTTGTGGCCCCAGTACGGGCCTTCATCGCCCTGCCACCACGCCTGCCCGATGGCCCAGATGCGCATGCCGGCGCGCATGCCGAACTGGAACAGGCGCGGAAAGCCTGCGGCGGCGGGCAGCCCCACGGTGAGATGCTGCACGAGCCCGGCTTCCGGCGCGGCTTGCAGGAGGCGCACGAGGCGCAGCACCGATTCAGCCGACATTTCGGAATCGGCGTCCAGCATGACGGCGAGGTCGCAGCCCTCTGCGTGATGGTCGAGGAAATCCATCACGTTGCCCGCCTTGAAGCCGGTGTTCTCGGCGCGGCGGCGGTAGCGGATGCGGCCCGGCACGGGGCCGGCAGCGCGAAACGCCGCCACGGCATCGGCTTCGGCGGCGATGTGCCGGGGATCTTGCGTGTCGGACAGGATGTGCAGGTCGAACCGCGCGGCGTGGCCCAGCGCGTCCAGCCTGTCCAGCAGGCGGCGCAGCGGCGGCAGCACCAGCGCCATGTCCTCGTGCCGCACCGTGACCGCCAGCGCAGTGCGCAGCGTGATGGGGCCGGACCCGGGGTCGATATTGCGCGGCAGCACGGCGCGGGCGGGGTGGCGGGACAGCGTGGCGATGGCGAACCCGGCCAGACCGTTGCCCGCGCAAATGCCCAGCCACGGGGCGACGCCCATGAAACACAGCAGCGTCAGCGCCTTCGGCACGGTCCAGCCGCCGGGCTCCAGCGCGCGCCACAGCAGCACCAGCAGCAGCAGGGCGGCGGCAATGGCGATGGCGGCAAACAGGGTGCGGCGCGCGATCATGGCCCGCATCTGGTGGTGTGTTGCCGCCACACCAGTCAGGCGCGCCGCGACATCGCCAGCGCCCACCCGGCGGTCAGGAACGCCCAACCGCCGGAATCCACCACAAACAGGCTGCTGCGCGCGGCAATCGGCCAGAACAGCACCACGAACGCCACCACCAGCGACGTGTGCAGCGCCGTATCAACACCCGGCGCGGGCCGGCGAATGCCGCGCAGCCACAGCCCCACCAGCAGCACGAACAGCCCCAGACCGGGCAGACCGAACGAGGTTGACACTTCCAGCCAGTGATTGTGCGGGTGGATGTTGCAGCCTTCGGCGGCTTTCACCTCCGCGTCCGTCACATCCACCATCGCCAGCCCATGCAGGGTGGCCGGGTCGAGGCAGTGGTTACGGAACCCGTCATAGCCCAGCCCGAGCCACAGATTGTCGCCGGTCATGCCCAGCGCGCGGACGTAGATCTGCCCGTAATCGCTGACCCAGAAATGCCGCATCTGCGCCAGAAAATTTATCACCAGCCGCTCGAAGGTCAGCGGCGACAGCAACGGCAGCAGGGCTGCCATCAGCACGCAGGCCAGCAGGGCCGCCGCCACCGCGAGCCGCAGGCGGCGCACCAGCAGGCCGGTGACGCACAGGCCCAGCAGCAGCAGCAGCACCGGCATGCGCTGGCCGATCAGCACCATGCTGGCCGCCGCCAGCGCCAGCAACGCCAGCCCGGCCACCCGGTCACGCGGCCGGGTACTGTCCATGCCGCGCAGCACGAAGGGCAGCACGCCGGGGAAAATCACGTCCAGATAGAACTGCCCGGCGCGCTCCTTGCCAAACGGGCCGGTGATGATGCCGTCCGGCGCGATGCCGTAGCCCAGCAGGTTCCGGCCCAGCAGCAACTGGTGCCAGCACTCGATGGCAATCCACGCGGCACAGGCGGCAAACACAAAACCGAACCAGCGCTGCGTGCGCGGGGCCAGCAGCAGCCAGTTCTGGCACGCGGCCACCAGCAGCAACAGGCGCACCACCACCGCCGCCTGCCCCAGCGGCTTGCCGGGGCCATCCACGAGCCATGTGGTCAGCACCATCCAGCCAAACCACGCCGCCGCCACCGCCACCCAGGGCTGGCGCACCCAGCCCCAGCCGCCGCCCAGCGCCGAGCGCAGCAGGAACAGCAGGCCCAGCAGGCTGATCAGCATGTCGGCGATGCCGCGCCCGTGCAGCAGCGCGGGCGGCAGCGCCAGCAGGCAGACCAGACCGATGCGGTCCAGCGGTGAATCCGCCCCGGTGCGGAGGAACTGCGGCAGTTTCATGCGGGACTCGCGGGATGCGGACATTGTGCGCGCGCTATATCGCATCCCCCGCGCCACTGACCACCGGCCGCCTGCCGCACGCATGGCCGAGCGGCACGGCGCGCCCTATATAGCGGCCCAACCTGTTGCAACCAGCGAGCGCCCCATGTCCGACCAAGCCGCCCCCGCCGCCACCGATCAGGTCCCCGTGACCGTGCTGACCGGCTATCTCGGTGCCGGCAAGACCACGCTGCTGAACCGCATCCTGACCGAGCAGCATGGCCGCAAATACGCCGTGGTGATCAACGAGTTCGGCGAGCTTGGCGTCGATAACGACCTCGTGGTGGATACCGACGAGGAAGTGTTCGAAATGAACAATGGCTGCATCTGCTGCACCGTGCGCGGCGACCTGATCCGCATCGTCGGCGGCCTGATGAAGCGGCGCGACAAGTTCGACGGCATCATCATCGAGACCACCGGCCTCGCCGACCCCGCCCCGGTGGCGCAGACCTTCTTTGTCGATGAAACCGTGCGCGCCAAGACACGGCTGGACGCCATTGTGACCGTGGTGGACGCGAAGAACCTTCCAGCGCGTCTGGCCGACAGCGCCGAGGCCGCCGGGCAGATTGCGTTTGCCGACGTGATCGTGCTGAACAAGACCGACCTGGTGACCCCGGACGAACTCGACGCCGTCGAGGCGCAAATTCGGAAAATCAACAAGTTCGCCAC
>CAIPHQ010000051.1 GCA_903864895.1 uncultured Rhodospirillales bacterium | reverse complement strand
GTATTTCTCGGCCAATATCGACCTGACCGACATCGTCCCGGATCTGGACCTGTACGACAATGACTGGCCGATCTGGACGTTTGCGGAAATGACCCCGCCGGCCAAATTCGTGCACGATCTGGAAGGCCGGCGCGGCATGGCGATTTCGTCGCTGGTGTCGGGCGGCTGCATCGTCTCCGGCTCCAGCCTGCGCCGGTCATTGCTGTTCACCGGCGTGCGTGCCAATTCGTTCTCGCACATCGACCACGCGGTCATTCTGCCGCATGTGCATGTCGGGCGCGGGGCGCGGCTGACCCGGGTGATCGTGGATCGCGGCGTGCATATTCCGGAAGGTCTGGTGGTGGGCGAAGACCCCGTACTGGACGCCAAGCGCTTCCGGCGCTCCGAAAGCGGCGTGTGCCTGATCACCGCCAAGATGATCGAAGAATTGGGATACTAGGCCGGATGCAGGTTCTTTCGGTCGCCTCGGAAGCCTATCCGCTCATCAAGACCGGCGGTCTGGCCGACGTGGTGGGCGCATTGCCGGGGGCACTGGCCGCCGAGGGCGTCTCTGTGCGCGTGTTGCTGCCGGGCTATCCGGCGGTGATGGCTGCCCTTGGCGCAGCGGAAACGCTGTGGGCCAGCGCCAATCTGTTCGGCGCGCCCGCGCAGGTGCTGTCCGGCCATGCGCGCGGGCTTGATGTGCTGGTTCTGGATGCGCCGCATCTGTTTGCCCGCACCGGCAACCCGTATGTCGGACCGGACGGGCGGGACTGGGCGGACAATCCGGTGCGCTTCGCCGCACTCGCCCGTGTGGGCGCATGGATCGCGGGCGGCGCGCTGTCGGGCTGGCAGCCGGATGTGGTGCATGTGCATGACTGGCAGGCGGCCCTGCTGCCCGCCTATCTGCATTACGATGGCGCCGCACGGCGGCCCGGCACGGTCATCACCGTGCATAATCTGGCGTTTCAGGGCCAGTTCGCCGCCGGATTGCTGCCCACCATCGGCCTGCCGCCGTGGTCGTTCAGTATGGCGGGCGTGGAGTATTACGGCGATATCGGCTTCCTGAAGGCCGGGCTGCGCTTTGCCGACCGCATCACCACCGTCTCCCCCACCTACGCCGCCGAAATCCGCATGCCGGAGGCAGGCATGGGGCTGGATGGCCTGCTGCGCGAGCGCGCTGCCGTGGTCAGCGGCATCCTGAACGGGATCGACGAAGCGGTGTGGGACCCGGCGCACGACCATCTGCTGGCGGCACCGTACGATGCCGCCCATTTGGGCGCGCGCGCGCAGAACCGGGAGGCGTTGCAGGCGCATCTGAACCTGGCCCCCGACCCGGAGGCGCCGATCTTCGGCGTCATCAGCCGCCTGACCTGGCAGAAGGGCATGGATTTGCTGCTGGAATCGCTGCCCGCGATTCTGGAATCGGGCGGGCAACTCGCCGTGCTGGGCGCGGGGGAAGCTGAACTGGAATCCGGCCTGCGCGCCGCCATGGCCGAACACCCCGGCCGCATCGGCTGCCTGATCGGCTACAACGAGGGTCTGGCGCATGTGATTCAGGCGGGGGCCGATGCGCTGCTGGTGCCGTCGCGGTTCGAGCCCTGCGGCCTGACCCAGTTATGCGCGCTGCGCTATGGCTGTGTGCCGGTGGTGGCGCGCACCGGCGGGCTGGCGGACACGATCATCGACGCCTCGCCAATGGCGCTGTCGGCCGGGGTGGCCACCGGCGTGCAATTCGCCCCGGCGACTTCGGACATGCTGTCAGCCGCCATCCGCCGCGCCGCGCGGCTGTATCGCGACCCGGTGGCGTGGCAACGCCTGCAACGCAACGGCATGGCGGCCGACGTGTCGTGGCGCGACCCGGCGCGGCAATACGCCGCACTTTTCCGCGAACTGGCAGGCTAGGCGCTTGAACCTCTCGGCAGGCTCGCCCGAGCCGCTCGGCGCGACGCCGGATGCGGACGGCGTCAACTTCGCCGTGTATTCGGCGCACGCCACCGCCATTGAAGTCTGCCTGTTCGATGCGGCGGGCGAGACTGAAGTGGCGCGCCTCGCGCTGCCGGAGCGCAGCGGCGATGTGTGGCACGGCCATATCGCGGGCATTGGCGCAGGCGCGCGCTACGGCCTGCGCGCGCACGGGCCGTTTGCGCCGGACGCCGGGCATCGCTTCAACCCGGCGAAATTGCTGCTGGACCCATATGCGGCGGCCATCGACCGGCCGTTGCGGTTGCACCCCAGCATGTTCGGCTACGTGCGTGGATCGGCGGCGGCAGATTTGTCGCGCGACGATATGGACAGCGCGCCGTTCATGCCCAAGGCCATCGTGCTGCCGCCGGATGCGGCGTTGCCGGCGCAAACGCCGCTGGTGCCGTGGGATCGCATCATCCTCTACGAACTGCATGTGCGCGGCTTCACGCAGCGGCATCCCGGCATCGCCGCCGTGCGGCGCGGCACCTTCGCGGGGCTGGCCGACCCGGCGGCGGTGGCGCACCTCAAGTCCCTCGGCATTACCACCGTCGAAATCATGCCCGCCGCCGCGTGGGTGGAAGAGCGGCATCTGGCGGACCTGAACCTGCGCAACGCGTGGGGCTACAACCCGGTGGGCTGGATGGCACCCGACCCGGTGCTGGCGCCGGGCGGGTGGGACGAGGTGCGGGCGGCGGTGGCGGCGCTGGCCGACGCCGGAATCGAGACCGTGGTGGACGTGGTGTTCAACCACTCCGGTGAGGGCGATGAGCTTGGCCCCACGCTGTCGCTGCGCGGGCTGGACAATGCCAGCTACTACCGCCTCGCCGCCAATCCCCGCTTCTACGAAAACAGCACCGGCTGTGGCCACGAACTGGCGCTGGAGCGCCCGGCGGGGCTGCGCCTGACCATGGACTCACTGCGGGCCTGGGCGCGGCGCGGCGGGGTGCACGGCTTCCGCTTCGATCTGGCCACCACCATGGGCCGCCGTGCCACCGGCTTCGACCCCGCCGCCCCGCTGCTGCTGGCGTTGATGCAGGACCCGGATCTGCGCGGCCTGAAGCTGATCGCCGAGCCGTGGGATATCGGTCTGGGCGGCTACCAGACCGGCCAGTTCCCGGCCAGTTGGGCCGAATGGAACGACCGCTACCGCGACACGGTGCGAAAGTTCTGGCGCGGGGATGGCGGGATGCTGGGCGATCTGGCCACTCGGCTGGCCGGGTCGCAGGATCTGTTCGCCGCCAAACGCCGCGCGTCGCGCAGCCTGAACTACGTGGTGGCACACGACGGGTTCACGCTGGCCGATCTGGTCTCCTACGCGGGCAAACATAACGAGGCCAACGGCGAGCAGAACCGCGACGGGACCGGCGCGAACTATTCGTGGAATAACGGGGCGGAAGGCCCGTCCAGCGATCCTGCCATTCTGGCCGCCCGGCAGCGCGACCAGCGGGCTTTGCTCGCCACGCTGCTGCTGTCGCGCGGTACGCCGATGCTGGCGATGGGGTCGGAATTTGGCCACTCGCAGGGCGGCAACAACAATGCCTACGCGCAGGACAACGAAACCATCTGGCTGGACTGGGCCACGGCGGACACGGGCATCGCCTCGTTCACCGCGCGCCTGACCGCGCTGCGCGCCGCGCATCGGGCGCTGCGGGCCGACCGTTTCCTGACCGGGGCTGCCAGCGATGAAAGCCTGCTGCCGGATGTGGCGTGGCGGCAGGCGGATGGCCTGCCGATGGCCGATCCGCACTGGGGCCAGTCCGGCTTGCTGGTCGCGGTGTTCTATGCGGATGGCGGCCGCGTGGCACTGGTGCTGAACCAGCGCGATGCCGCCGATGTCACCCTGCCCGGCCCGCGCGACGGCATGGCGTGGCGGGTCGAAATCGACAGCGCCGCCGATGCGCCGCCGGTGCTGCTGGACGGTGCCGCGGTGCGCTGCCCGCCGCGCGCCGTGCTGGCCGTGGTGGAAGTGGCTGCCCCATCGCGCCGCCGCAGCGGCGTGGATGCGGCCCTGCTCGACCGGCTTGCCGCCTCGGCGGGCATCGCCGCGGAGTGGTGGGAGATTGACGGCACGCGGCATCCGGTCAGTGCCCCCACCAAACAGGCGCTGCTGGCCGCGATGCGCCTGCCCGCTGCCACCACTGCCGGCGCGCGGGACTCATTGCGCCGTCTGGCAGAAACGCATCAGCGCCGCGCGCTGCCCTGCGCCGCCGTGGCGCGCGCGGGCGAAGCGCCGGTGTTGCGTGTGGCCGATGACCGGCGCGCCGATCTGGTGATCGCTGACGAAGATGGCGGAGAGACCACGCTGCGGCTGGACCCGCAGGGCGGCGTCAGCGGCGTGGGGCTGGATGGTTTGCCGTTGCGCGACTGGCATGTGCGCCTGCCGCCTTTGCCCACCGGGCGCTATCGCATCTGGCACGCCGCGCGCCCCGAGACAGCGTGCGCGCTGACGGTTGCCCCCGCCGCCTGCTACCTGCCCGAGGCGCTCGCCACCGGCGGGCGGCGGTTTGGTGTGGCGGCGCATCTGTATTCGGTGCGGCGCGACGGCGATCAGGGCATCGGCGATTTCACCACGCTCGGCCTTCTGGGTCAGGCGGCGGGCCATGCCGGGGCGGCGTCCCTGGGGCTGAACCCGCTGCACGCGATGTTCCCCGATCAGCGGGAGCGGGCGAGCCCGTATCATCCGTCCGACCGGCGCTTCCTCGACGCCATCTATATCGACGTGGCGGCGGACGGGTTTGCGCTGGATGATCCGGATGTCCGCGCAGTGCTGGGCGCGCGCGGGGCGGATCTGGCGCGGCTGGAGGCGGCTTCGCCGGTGGATTATCCCGGCGTCTGGGCGCTGAAGCGCGCGGTGCTGGAAGCGGCCTATGCCCGGTATCGCGAACCGGCGGACTCCAGCGCCTTTGAAGCCTTCCTGACCTATGGCGGCGCGGCGCTGGAGCGGTTTGCCACGTTTCAGGCCATTGCCGAACAACGCCCCGGCCAGCGCTGGCACGACTGGCCCGCCGCGCAGCGCGATGCTGCCACGGCCAGTGCTGATCCGGCGCGGGTGCGGTTTCACCAATGGCTGCAATTCGTCGCCGACGCACAACTGGCCGATGCCGCCGCCGTGGCGCGTGATGGCGGGTTGTCGCTGGGGTTGTATCGCGATCTGGCCGTGGGCACCGCGCCCGATGGCGCAGAAGCATGGGCCGGGGCCGGGGAGCTTGCGGTGGGCGTCTCGGTGGGGGCACCCCCCGATCCGTTCTCGGCCACCGGGCAAATCTGGAACCTGCCGCCGTTCGACCCGTGGCGGCTGCGCCAGACTGGCTTCCATCCGCTGGCCGGGCTGTTCGGGGCCAACATGCGCCACGCCGGCGCGCTGCGGATTGACCATGTGATGGGTCTGGCGCGGCTGTTCTGGGTGCCGGACGGCGCGCAGGGCGCGGATGGCGCGTATGTGTCCTATCCGTTGCAGGACATGCTGGGCCACCTGGCACTGGAAAGCC
>CAIPHQ010000050.1 GCA_903864895.1 uncultured Rhodospirillales bacterium | reverse complement strand
TGGGCGACCGGGCTGAACATTCTGTGGCTGCTGGCCGCTATCCTGTTGTTCGCACAGCAATTCCGCGCCGCCCGCCGGCGCGGCGCACTGCTGTCCATCGGCGAGTGAGTGTATGACCGACACCCAAGAAACAAGGCTGTGGCTGATCCGGCACGCGCTGGTGGAGGAAAATGCCCGGCTGATCGTGTACGGCACGATGGACGTGGAACTCTGCCCGCACACGCTGGAGGCGCAGGCGGGCATGTACGCCGCCCTCGCCCGCCGCCTGCCGCGCCCGGCGCACTGGATGGCCAGCCCGCTGATCCGCACGCAGCGCACGGCGGCGGCGATTTTCCGTGCCGGCTACGCTGAACAGACGCTGGAGATCGTGCCTGGCCTGATCGAACTGGATTTCGGTGGCTGGCAGGGCATGCGCCACCACGAGGTGCCGCCGCTGCTGCGCGATGATCCGCATGCCTTCTGGCCGCTGTCCGGCACCGAACGCCCCCCGGGCGGCGAGAGCATGGCCGACGGCATCGTGCGGATGGGCGAGACCATCGAGCGCATTGCCCGCGACCATGTGGGCGAAGACGTGGTGGTGGTGACGCATGGCGGCGTGATCCGAGCGGCGATTGCCCATGCGGTGGGTCTGGCCCCGGACATGGCGCTGCATTTCTCGGTGGAGAACATCTCGCTGACCCGGCTGGACCGTATGGCACGGGGCTGGCGGGTGGCGTGCGTGAACGAGTTGCCGGGGGTGTAGCCCTTATCCGGCAGCGGCGTCCGGGCTGCTGCCGGGTTCAAGCTCGGTCCCGCGATACAGGTCCGCGACCGGCACCGTGATGCCAATCTCGGGCAAGTCCAGACTGCCCTCGCCGGTCAGCGCCGTGGTGGTCCAGTCCGCCCCTGCTTCGGCGCGCGCGTGCACGGTGACGGCGGCGCTGGCATATTCCACGATCACGTAGCGGCGGATGGACGCCACCGCGCGGTATTCCAGCAGCTTGACGATCCGGTCCACGTGGCCGGACGTAGGGCTGAGTACCTCGAACACCACGACCACGCCGGGCACTTCGCGCGCGAGTTCATCGAATTTTGAGCAGGTAACAAGCGCATCCGGGTAGCGCACAGCGTCGCCGATAGTGCGAAGCCCCGCATCTGGACCGAGCGGGCGGCAAGGTTTGCCGCTCAAGTATGATCGCAGAGCCGCATGGACGTTCAGGCTGATCAGGCTGTGCCGGTTATTCCCCCCGGTCATCGCCACCGGGGCAAACCCGTCAAACTCGAAGCGTTCGTTCTGGGCTTCAGCCCAGACGAAAAAGTCTTCCCGCGACATGCGCGGCTTGCGAAGCGCGATGTTCATGGCGCAGTCCTATCACGCCACTGATGGCAAGCGCACTCAGTTCTGCGCCAGCCTCGCCCCGCGCATCAGCGGCAGCATCGCGGCCAGCGCGGCGAACAGCAGTAGCACTTCCAGCAGATAGACCAGATCATACCCCGCTGCCGGGCCGAACGCCTGCCCCGCATGCTGGTTGGCGACCACATCGCGGATGATGCCGCCCAGCGCCACGCCCACACCGGCCGCCGTGGCCTGCACCGCGCCCCATGCGCCCAGTGCCAGTCCGCTCTGGCCGGGCGGGGCGAGGTTCATGGTGGCCGTCAGCGTGCCATGGCCGAACAACCCGCCGCCGAAACCGATCAGCGCCGTGCCAAGCCCGAACAGCACCGCCGAGTCGGCGGGGCCTGCGGCAATCACCAGCAGAAACGCGGGTACGCCGATCAGCGCGCCGTAGCTTGCCATGCGGAACGGGTCGAAGCCCCGGCTGAGCACGCGGGACGCCAGTCCGAACCCGATCAGCCCGCCAATGGCCAAGGTGGCGGTGAGTTTGGTGGTGGAGCCGACCGTCAGGTGCAGGATCTGCCCGCCATACGGTTCCAGCAGCACGTCTTCCATGCTGAAGCCGAGCGTGCCGAGGCCGACGGCGACAAGGCGGCGGACGGCGTGGCCGCCCTGCACGAAATTGTCCCACGAATCCCGGAACGTCGGCGCCGGGCGGGAGGATTTGCCGCGATTGGGGTTGCGCCCCTCCTGCTTCCACAGCGCCAGGCAGTTCAACACCATGGTCGCCACGGCGGACCCCTGGATGACCTGCACCAGCTTCATCGGCGAGAAATCGGCCAGCAACAGCCCGAAGATCAGGGCGCTGGCAATCATGCCGAACAGCAACATCACATACATCAGCCCGACAACTTTCGGGCGCGCTTCCGCCGGCGCAAGGTCGGTGGCCAGCGCCAGACCCACGGTCTGCACCGTGTGCAGACCGGCACCGACCAGCAGGAACGCGAGCCCCGCTCCGGCCCAGCCGAGTTCAACCGGATATTTCGCGGCGTCACCGCCGCCCGACAGCACCAGCAGGGCGAACGGCATGATGGCCAGTCCGCCGAATTGAATCATGGTGCCGCGCCAGATGAACGGCACCCGCCGCCAGCCAAGGGCCGAACGGTGCGTGTCCGACCGGAAGCCGATGACGGCGCGGAACGGTGCGAAGACCAGCGGCAGCGAGATCATGATGCCGACCAGCGAGGCTGGGACGTCGAGTTCGACGATCATCACCCGGTTCAGCGTGCCGATCAGCAGCACCAGCGCCATGCCGACCGAAACCTGGAACAGCGACAGACGCAGCAGGCGCGACAACGGCAGTTCCGGCGTGGCCGCATCGGCGAATGGCAGGAAGCGCGGGCCCAGGCGGACCCAGGTGCTCATAAGCTTCTGGCTGACGCGGTTCATCCTGCCTGCCCTCTGGACTCCGGTACTTCAAACGCGGACAGCCAGAGGCCGGGATCGGTAGATCCCGGCGCCCTGGCGGACCGCCACGGGGTCAGGCCGGTCAGGCCAGACCCAGCATCGATGCGGCCGGCGCGAGCAGGTTCATCGCCGCGCGGGCATGGCCCTGCAGGAATGCCGGGAACCACGTGGTGTGCGTGAGGATCATCACGTGCACCATCAGCGCCGCAATCACGACGGCGATCAGCAGGATGGGCACGCCGACGCTCGGCTTAACCACCAGCCAAATACGAGCTTGGTTCATTTTATACTCCCTTTAGTGCAGCCAAGGTGAGAAGGCGAAAGCAAGCACATGCGCCAGCAGTGCGATGGCACCGAACGAGCGCGTGCCTTCGATAAGGTGCTTGTGCAGTTCTTCGGCTTCCGCGAAGGTCAAGCCGGTTGAGTAGACTTTATCGGCATCACCAGACATAAGTTTGGTCTCCCTGAACACCTGAGACGACGCTCGTGCTTCCCCCGCACGTGGGGTTTCTGCACCGCCGCCCGGCACCGCAGGGCGTGGGCGTGGTGCAAAGCTGGCGCCTCCCGGTACACATCCGCCCCGCAGGTCCCGTCCGGCGCAGGGCCGGTGTTGGGTGAGCGAAGCGGGTGGCCACCATGATGCGCTTTGTTAGTTGCCTCGCTAATATGTCAGTGTCGTTTGATACTGACAATTTTGACTGTCAATTAGACAAGACGCATCGCCTCAGGTCGCAGGATCACGCGCCGGCATAAGCCGGGCGTTCGCCGGTGCCGCCGGCCAGGCGCACGCGCCGGGATGATTGCGACGAGCATCGAAAGATGCGGTCTGAGTCACCCGGAGCGCCCGTCCTGACTGCGTCAGTGCAGCCAGGGCGAGAATGCGAACGCCAGGCAATGCGCGATGATGGCGATGAAGCCGAAGGTGCGCGTGCCGTCGATGAGGTGCTTGTGCAGTTCTTCGGCCTCAGCAAACGTCAGCCCGGTTGAATAGACTTTGTCAGGATCACCAGCCATTGAGTTCCTCCACTAGATCCATGAAAGGCGCGCGTGCCCTACCCGCACGCGGGGTGCTCACTGCCATTGCGGGGCGATATGCGGCCGCCATGGCAGGATCGACAGAACCAGCCTCGCCACGGATCGCGCAGCCTCAAACCGCCTAGGGGAATCGGACCAGCCAGTCGCTGACCCCAAATTCGCATCCTCCGCGGCCCGCAAATTGTTAGTTTTGCGCGTTCCCGTGTGAGTGTCAGCATAACCTGACAGTTTTGGCTGTCAACTGAGAGTTACGAGAATTTTAGGCGCCCGCCCCCCTTGCCGCGCAGCCGCGCAACCCCGCGCCGCACCAGCGGCCTGGGACAAATGAATCTGTTTTTTCAAAGGCTTCGGCTTGGCCGGGCGCAGACTCAGCCCAGCGCGTACTCCACCTCGGCCGTGTAAACCGAAGCTTCCTTGCCCAGCTGCGAGCTGAACAATGTAAAGTGTTCCACCGGCACCGGGGCCGAACGGAACAGGTTGTGCGCCTGCACGAAGCCCACCAGTTTGGCCTCGGCTGCGTTATCCAGCCGCGCCAGCGTGACATGCGGGGCAAATCGGCGGCGCTCGCGGTCGAGTCCCGCGCGCTGGCAGGCGGTTTCGATCTTGCTTTGCAGCAGGTCCAGTTGCGGGTTGCGCTCCACCCCCACCCATAACGCCACCGGGCGCCCGGCCTTCTCGAACGTGCCCACGCCGGTCAGTGACAGGCTGAACCCGCGCGCGCGCAACGTGGCCAGAGCGAGGTCGATTTCCTCGGCCTGCGGTGCGTTCACCTCACCGATGAAACGCAGCGTGATGTGATAATTCTCCGGCGGCAGCCAGCGCGCGCCGTGGATGCCGCCGCACAATCCGGCCAGTTGCGTGCGCAGGTCCCAGGGCAGATCGAGCCCGACGAACAGCCTCACGGTACCGCTGCCCTCGCCAGAAGTTGTTCCACCAGCGGCAGAATCCGTGCCACCACGCGCCGCACGCCCTCGGCGTTGGGGTGGATATGGTCAGGCTGGTTCAGCGCGGGCACCGCCGCCACGCCCTCCAGAAAGAACGGGTCGTAGAGCAGGCCGGGGCGCTGGCCCAATTGCTCGAACACCGCGTGGAATTCTGCGCCATAGGCCGCCCCCATGTTCGGCGGGGCCAGCATGCCGGTCAGCAGCACCGGGATGTGTTTGGCCGCCAGCGCGTCCAGAATGGCGGTCAGGTTGGCGCGGGTTTCCTTCGGGTCAGTGCCGCGCAGCGCGTCGTTGCCGCCCAGTTCCACCAGCGCCGCGTCCGCCCCGTCGCCCAGCGCCCAGTCCAGCCGCGCCAGCCCGCCCGCCGAGGTGTCGCCTGAAACCGCGCCGTCTATGATGGTCACGTCATGCCCGGCAGCGCGCAGTGCCTCGGCCAGCCGCGCCTCGAATCCGTCGGCAGCGGCCAGCCCGTACCCGGCAGACAGCGAATCGCCCAACACCAGCAGGCGCTGCGGCGCGGCGCTGGCGCTGGCGAACGTGAAGAATAGGCAAACCACGGCAAGGGCGGCTTCCCGCAACCGTGTCTGGAGGCCATATCGTCCGGTCATGGATAACATTGCCGCCCCTTCGGCCCTGCGCGCCGCACCAGACTTCACGCCATCCGGTCAACTGGTGCGGGTGCGCGGCCTGCACCTCACGGTGCCCGCCTCGGCCGGGCCGGTCAACATTCTGCGCGGCATTGATCTGGATGTGGCGGCGGGTGAGGCGGTGGGCATTGTCGGCCCGTCCGGGTCGGGCAAGACCAGCCTGCTGATGGTCCTCGCCGGGTTGGAGCGCGCCACATCGGGCAGCGTGGTGCTGGCCGGGCAGGAACTGACCATGATGGGCGAGGACGCGCTGGCCCGGTTGCGGCGCGCGCAGGTCGGCATCGTGTTTCAGGCGTTCCATCTGATGGCCAGCATGACGGCGCTGGAAAACGTGGCGGTGCCGCTGGAACTGGCCGGGGTGGCCGATGCGATGGCGCGCGCCGCCGACAGCCTGCGCGCGGTGGGGCTGGGCCACCGGCTGACGCATCTGCCAGGCCAGTTATCTGGCGGTGAGCAGCAGCGCGTGGCGCTGGCCCGCGCGTTTGCGCCGCGCCCGCGCTTGTTGCTGGCCGACGAACCCACCGGCAATCTGGACCGCGCCACCGGCGACGCGGTGATGAACCTGCTGTTCGACCTGCGCGCCCAGTACGGCACCACGCTGCTTCTGATCACGCATGATCCGGCGCTGGCGGCGCGGTGCAGCCGGATTGTCACACTGGCCGACGGGCGCGTGGTTTGATCCTCGCCCTGCGCCTCGCCCGGCGGGAGTTGCGTGGCGGCGTGCGCGGCCTGTGGATTGTGCTGGCCTGTCTGGCGCTGGGTGTAGCGGCCATCGCGGCCGTGGGCACGCTGCGCGAAGGGGTGGCGCGCGGGCTGGCCGCTGATGGGCGGCAGATTCTGGGCGGCGATCTGGAAGTGCAGGGCGGCTCGCAACCCTTGCCGGACACGCTGCGCACATGGTTGCAGGCGCGCGGCGCGCAGCTTTCGGCCACCGTGACCATGCGCTCGATGCTGGTCGCACCATCCGGCGAGCGGATGCTGGTGGAACTGAAGGCGGTGGATGAGGCGTGGCCGCTGGTGGGCCATGCCGGATTCGCACCGTTGCAGCCGGCCGTCTCGGCCATCGGCGCACATGACAGTGTTTACGGCATCGCCACCGAACCACTGGTGGCCGAACGCCTCGGCCTGCGCCCCGGCAGTCTGGTGCGGCTGGGTGAGGCCACCCTGCAATGGCGCGGCTTGCTGACGGCCGAGCCGGACCGGGTGGCCACGCCGTCCATTCTCGGCCCGCGTGTGCTGATCTCCACCGCCGTGCTACCCGCCACCGCGCTGCTGCAACCGGGCGCGATTGTGGAGCATCATCTGCGCGTCATGCTGCCGGACGGGGCCAACGTGGCCGCCACGGTGGCCGATTTGCGCGCGGCGTTCCCCGATACCGGCTGGCGCATCCGCGACACCGCCAATGCTGCGCCCGGTGTGACGCAGTTTATCGAGCAGACCAGCCTGTTCATGACTCTGGTGGGCCTGACCTCACTGCTGGTGGGCGGCATCGGGGTGGCCAACGGTGTGCGGGCGTGGCTGGACGCGCGGGCGCGTGGCATTGCCACGCTGCGCTGTCTGGGGGCCTCGCCGAATCTGGTGTTCATGATCTGCCTGATTCAGGTGATGGCGCTGGCCGCGCTGGGTGTGCTGGCCGGTTTGGTGGCGGGCGTGTTGCTGCCGATGGCCGCCGTGCAGTTTCTGTCCGGCGTGCTGCCGGTGCCGCCGCGCATCGGCATTTTCGCCGAACCACTCGGGCTGGCCGCTGCCTATGGCCTGCTGACGGCCGCCGCCTTCGCGCTGTTCCCGCTGTCCCGCGCGCTGCGCATTTCCGGGGCGGCGCTGTTCCGCGACGCCGTGCTGCCCGCCGGTGGCTGGCCGCCGCGCGGTCTGCTGGCGGTCAATGCCGTGCTGGGGCTGGCGCTGGTGGGCCTGACGGTGGCCACGGCCAGCGAGCGCGGCTTCGCGCTGGGGTTCTGCGGTGCGGCGCTGGCGATGCTGGCGCTGTTCCGCGCCGGGGGCTGGCTGCTGATGCGCGCCGCCGCGCACGCCCCGCGCGCTGCCTCACCCTGGGTGCGGCTGGGCATCGCCAATCTGCACCGCCCGGGGGCGGCAACGCCGTTGATGCTGGTCTCGGTGGGGCTGGGGCTGACCACGCTGGCCGCCGTGGCGCTGGTGCAGGGCAATGTACAGCGGCAGGTGATGGAGCAGATGCCGGACAAGGCACCCAGCTTCTTCTTCATCGACATCCAGAACGCGCAGATGGACAAGTTCCGCACGCTGGTGGAGGCCACGCCGGGCGTGACCTCGATGCAGGAAGTGCCCAGCCTGCGCGCCCGGCTGGTGGCGCTGAACGGCGTGCCGGTGGACAAGGTGACGGTCTCGCCCGACACCGCATGGGCGCTGCGCGGCGACCGGGGCCTGACCTATGCCGCCGCAATGCCGGAGGGCACGCGGCTGACCAAGGGCGAATGGTGGCCCGCCGATTACAAAGGCCCGCCGCTGGTCAGCTTCGACGCCAATCTGGCCAAGGGCTGGGGTGTGGGCGTGGGTGACACGCTGCGCATCAACGTGCTGGGGCGCGACGTGGATTTGAAGATCGCCAATCTGCGCGACATCGCGTGGCGCACGCTGGGCATCAACTTCACCATGGTCGCCAGCCCCGGGCTGATGGAGCACGCGCCGCACACGCATATTGCCACGGTGCGCGCGGCCCCCGAGGCGCAGGGCGGCCTGCTGCGCAGCGTGACCGACACGTTCCCCAACGTCTCCGGCATCCGGGTGGCCGATGTGCTGGCGGCGGTCTCGACGCTGCTGGGGCAGATTGCGGGCGCACTCGCCGCCACCGGGTCGCTGACGCTCGCCTCCGGCGGGCTGGTGCTGGCCGGGGCAGTGGCCGCCGGGCAGCGGCGGCGGGTGCAGGAGGCGGTGATCCTGAAAAGCCTCGGTGCCACGCGCGGGCAAATCCGTGGCGCGTGGCTGGTGGAGTTCGGCATTCTGGGCGCCACCGCCGGGCTGATTGCCGCGGCCATCGGCACGGCGGCGAGTTGGGGTGTGGTGCATTTCGTGATGCATGCCGACTGGGCGTTCCTGCCCGGCACGCTCGCGGCCACCGTGCTCTCCTGCGTGGCGCTGATGCTGGCGTTCGGTTATGCTGGCACAGCGGCGGCATTGCGCGCCAAGGCGGCGCCACTGTTGCGCAACGAGTAGCGGTGTTCGGATTGCGCCGGATTCATCCGGGACATGCTTGATCTCACGCGCGCGTGCGTTACGTCTTCGGTGTCACCGGGCCATTGCGGCCCGCAAGAGGAACCAACCCATCATGGCTTACAGTCCCGATACCCGGACCTTCACCGGCGCCCGCACCGCCCAGGACGCAGTGGTCCTGGACGCTGGGCTGCGCGCCTACATGCTGCGCGTCTATAACTGGATGGCGTCCGGCCTGCTGCTGACCGCCATTGTCGCCTACGGCATCGCCAGCACCGACCTGATCAACGCGTTCTACGCGCCGGTGCAGACCGCGCGCGGCATCGTGGTGCAACCCACCGGACTCGCGTGGATCGCCATCCTGTCGCCGATGGCGTTCGTGATGGTGCTCAGCTTCGGCGTGAACCGCCTGTCCACCCGCGCGGTGCAGGGGCTGTTCTGGGCGTTCTGCATCGCCATGGGCGCCAGCCTGACCAACATCTTCCTGCAGTACACGGGTGTGAGCATCGTGCGCACCTTCTTCATCACGGCGGCGACCTTTGGCGGCATGAGCCTGTATGGCTATGTCACCAAGTCCGACCTGACCAAGATGGGCAGCTTCCTGATGATGGGCCTGATGGGCGTGGTCATCGCGAGCCTGGTGAATGTGTTTCTCGGCAGCGCCGGGTTGCAGTTCGTGATCAGCATCATCGGCGTGCTCGTCTTCGTGGGCCTGACCGCCTACGACACCCAGCGCATCAAGAGCGACTACGTGCAGTTCTCCTACGCCGAGGGCTCGGACGTGGCCGCCCGCCGCAGCGTGTATGACTCGCTGAGCCTGCTGCTGAACTTCATCAACCTGTTCATGCTGCTGCTGCAGCTGACGGGTAACCGCAACAGCAACAACTGACGCACGCCGCGCACGGCGTACGAACGGGGGTGCCAGCATGTGCTGGCACCCCTTTGTTTGTACCAAGGGATAAGCGAGGCGCTGCGTGGGTGTATCCTTTGACGATCAGGGGCGCCCGTCCGAACCGCCGCAATTTGTCTATCGCGGCGTCCATGCGCAGCACCCGATGATCGGCCGTGCGCGTCAGGGGGATGTCGTGCCGGGTGACGAGAATGGCGCAGTGATGCCACATGTGCATAATCGCGGTGGTGCTTCGGCCATCAGTCCGTTCACATCGTGGACGCACGATCTTCGAATTGCCCAGTCCTACGCCATCTCAGCTGGCGAAGGTGGCTTGGTTCTGCGGTTCCCGGCTGGTGCTCCGCCCGCCGGTGAACGCTGGTCGTGGGAGTGGTCCCCGGATGTGTACGGCGAACAGGAGGTTCTGTTGCGGGGGGCCAGGGGCGGTGCAACGGTTCTGATGATCGAGTCACAAGGCGATGTGGCGGTGAACACATGACACAGCATTTGGACACAGGCGATCCGGCCTCGCCTGTTGCCGCTCAGGACGCCGGTTCAGGTGCAAAGCGCAAGGCGAGCCTTGGAGCCCGCAAAGGGTTTGCGTTTCGTCAAGTGGCCGAATCCAAGCGGAAGGCGCAGGTCGACGACGTAAAACGCCGCCCGGCAGTTGCCACGTTCGAGATGCCGGCGACGGCTTCTGATGCAAGGAAACTAGCCGCGGCGTTTCTGGCACCGTTCGAAGGCGTTGATCTGCCCATTGAAGAAACCCGGCCCCAGCGGAACGCAGCGTCCGAAGTTCTGCGGTTGTGGGAGACGCGGCTTCGCAACACGGTCCTGACCGGGCGTGCCATACAAGGAGCCGCAGAACTGGTGGACGAGTTGCGGAAAATTCCAGCTGATGCGGCGGTTGAGCAATTCGGGTTCAGCGGCAGCAAACGCACCGCGAATGTTTTCTTTGACGCGGCGACGCGCGCGTTGCTCGGCAGCGTTGTGGTCGAGCAATAAAAAAAGCCCCGGATCGCTCCGGGGCTCTTTCAAAGCGCAAGCCACGCGGCGGCTCAGGCGATGGTCTTGATGTAGTTGGTCAGCTTGACGATGGCCGTCAGCTTGTCGGTCTGGTCCAGTGCCGCCAATTCGGCGGCCAAGCGGTCCATGGCGGCCTCGTAGATTTGCCGTTCGGAAAAGCTCTGGTCCGGCTGGCCTGCATTGCGGTGCAGGTCGCGCACCACTTCGGCAATGGCCAGCGGGTCGCCCGAGTTGATCTTGGCTTCGTATTCCTGCGCCCGGCGCGACCACATGGTGCGCTTGATGCGCGCCTTGCCCTTCAGCACCGCCAGCGCCTCGTCGAACAGCTTGCGGGTGGCCAGCTTGCGCAGCCCGGCACTCTTGGCCTTCGCCACCGGCACGCGCAGCGTCATCCGGTTTTCCTCGAACGTGATGTGGATCAGTTCGAGCTTGTGGCCGGCGATTTCTTCCATCGCGATGCGGTCCACGCGGCCCACGCCATGGGTGGGGTACACAACGTGGTCGCCCTGCGCGAAGGTCTCGTCCTTGGTGCTGGCGCGCGAGATTTGCGGCGGGCGGCCGTTCATCATCATCGGGCCATGGCCCTGCGGCGGGCGCTGCGCGGGGGCGGCGGGGGCCGCAACAACTTCCACGGCGGCCGGCGCTTCGGCGTCAGGCTCCTCCGCCACGGCCTCGGCCTCGGCCTCCGGGGCATCGGTGACAGCCGCAGTTTCCTTTACAACGGTCTTCTTGGCCGGCGGTTTCGCCGTGGCGGCATCGCCCTCGCCCTGCGGCTCGGCCTCGATGATGCTGTCAGAAACCTCAGACGCGGCGGACGCCTTCATGCCGAACCTCGTGTACTGTCGAAGCAATGGACCGCCCCGGCACACCGGGCTGCCGCAGGTTCGCACCGGCGACAGCCCGCCGCGTGTGGCCGACGACGGTCACAACGGAGCGGGATGGGTAAACGGCGCTGACAAGCCACAGCCGCCGCTTCCGCAACACTGTAACACAGGTTGGGCAGCCAGTCACCGGCCACAAGTGGCGAAAAGCCGCAAATTCAGCGGCCTACGCATGGCTGGGTTTCGGCGGGCGGACATCTCCCGCCGCCCGGCGGAATGTCAGGGCGTGCCTGGCTCGGGCGAGAACAGCTTGTCCTTGCCCGGCTTGCCCTTCCAGTCGTCCGCATCGCCGGGGGCTTCGCCCTTGCGGGTGATGTTCGGCCAGGCGCCGGAATAGGTGCGATTGAGTTCCGCCCACGCCGTCGCGCGGTCGTCACTGTCGGGCAGAATGGCTTCGGCCGGGCATTCCGGCTCGCACACGCCGCAGTCGATGCATTCATCGGGATGAATCACCAGCATGTTCTCGCCCACGTAAAAGCAGTCCACGGGGCAGACTTCCACGCAGTCCATGTACTTGCAGCGAATGCAGTTCTCGGTGACCACGTAGGTCATCGCAGGCTCCTGGTGTTAATCGTTCGGGCGCGGCTAGGCGTTTGGATATGCCGGGCTTTCCCGCTCGCCGCAAGGGTCCGGATGCGCTGCGGCATGGTCCGGGATGGTGCGGTACAGCAGCCGGGCTTCCGGGGCGGGGCCGCGCCGTGCCGCCAGTGCCAGCACTTCCACGACCAGCACGTCACCCCGCAGCGGCAGGGTCAGCACGTCACCCACGCGCAGGCGGGCATGCGGCTTTTCGGTGGGCTGCCGATTGAGGCGCAATCCGCCCGCCGCCACCAGTGCGGCACAGTCGCTGCGCGCCATCATGAACCGCGCACACCACAGCCAATTGTCCAGCCCCTGCCAGTCGCGGTCCACCTGCACCGCCGCCGCCACCGCCGCCGCCACCGGGCCCGCCTAGCGGTGCCGCCGCAGCGCCGCCAGCGCTGCGAACGGGCTGTCCGGCACCACCAGCGGCGCGGGCGGGGCGGAGGGGCGGGGCGCGCGGCGGGGGGCCGCCAGCATCGCCGGGCTGGGCGGGCCGTACTGGCCCTCGGCCAGCGTGGCACTGGGCAGCAGCCGGAACCCCAGCCCGCGCAGCACGGCGGGCAGGATGTCCGGCTTGATCGACAGCGCCTGCGGCAGGCCGGCCGGGATTGGCACCGGGCGGAACCGGCTGGCCCAGGCCAGTTCGGCGGCAACCCGCTCGGCGATGTCCAGCCGCACCAGCGCGGGGCCGGCTGCCACCCAGCCCATCGCGGCGGCGAAGCCCTCGGGCCACGACCCGGGCGGCACCGCCAGACTCACCTGGCTCGGCGCAGGCACGGCCGGGGGGGTGACGCCGTGGCGCAGCGCCCAGAGTGCCGCGCGGCGATGGGCAGCGCGGGGCTTCAGCACCGCAGGCAGGAACAGCGCATAGCGCCCGGCGCGCACGCCCAGCGCCTTCAGCCGCCCGCGCAAGGCGGGAGGAATGTCGTCCTCGGTGGCACCCGCGACGACGCCGAGGTCTTCCACCAGACGGTGCACATGCCCGCGCAATGCCGGGTCGGCATCTGCCGCCGCCGTCGCGGCCATCAGCGGGGCCAGCGCGTCCTGCACCTCGGCATCCACGTAGCGTTGCAGGCGCAGGCGGATGCGTTCGCGCTGCGCGCCATCGAGGAACTCGCTGTCCGTTACCTCCACCTGCGGGCGCAGCGCGGTAGGGCCGGGGCGCAGGCGGGCGATGGCGGCCCCCTCCCACGCCAGCCGCTGGCTGGGCAGCCACGCCAGCGCGGCATCGGGCGCTTCTTCCAGCCGGGTGACCCGGCGGGGCATTTCCTCGCGCAGCGCGCGGCGGGCGGCACGCAGCACAAGGCGCTTTTCGTCGCCCAGCGCCATCGGGTCGGGCACGAAGCCGAAGCCTTCGATATGGCCGACCGGGTGGCCTTCCACCACCACCTCACCCCGGCGGGTGACGGCAGAGAACAGTTCCTCGGCCTCTCCCGCATCCAGCTTGCGCATCAGTTGCGCGGCGCGCCGGTCGACGAAGCGGGTGGTCAGGCGCTCGTGCAGTGCATCCGACAGCAGGTCTTCCACCGCCCGCGCGCGGTCCTGCCAGTGTGCCGCATCGCGCACCCAGTCGGCACGGGCGGCGATGTAGGTCCATACCCGCACGCCGGACAGGCGCTGCATCAGCGTGTCGATATCGCCATCGGCGCGCGCCAGCCCGTCAATCTGGCTGGCCACCCAGTCGGTGGGGATGGCGCCATCGCGCACCACATGGGCGAAGATGCGCGCGCACAGTCTTGTATGGGTGTCGTCGGCCAGCTTGCGGAAATCCGGGATCTGACAGGCTTCCCACAACAGCCGCACCCGCGTGCGGCCGCGCGCGAGGTCGCGGATTTCGGATTCACGCGCCAGCGCCGACAGCGTTTCCAGATCGCTCGCGTCATTGCCGCGAATCAGCCCCGGCCCCGGCGGCGGCAATTGCAGCGTGTCGAGCAGCGCATCGACATGGCTGAAATCCAGCTGGCTGTTGCGCCAGCACAGTTGCTCCAGCGGCTCGAACTGGTGGTTTTCGACCTGCTCCACCAGATCGTCATCCAGCGGCGGGCAGTCCGCCGTGGTGCCGAAGGTGCCGTCGCGCATCCCGCGCCCGGCGCGCCCGGCAATCTGCGCCACCTCGGCGGCGGCCAGCGGGCGGGGGCGGTGGCCGTCGAACTTGGACAGCCGGGCGAACGCGACGTGATCCACGTCCATGTTCAGCCCCATGCCGATCGCGTCGGTGGCGACCAGAAAATCGACCTCTTTTTCCTGATACAACTGCACCTGCGCGTTGCGGGTGCGCGGGCTGAGGCGGCCCATCACCACCGCGCAGCCGCCCCGGCGGCGGCGGATGGCCTCGGCGATGGCGTAAACCTCGGCGGCACTGAACGCCACCACCGCCGAACGCGGCGGCAGGCGGGTGAGCTTGGCGGGGCCTGCGTAGGTCAGTTGGCTGAGGCGCGGGCGGGTTTCGATCTCGATCTGCGGCACCAGCCGTTGCAGCCGGCCGCGAATGGTCTCGGCGCCCAGAAACATCGTCTCGGCCAGACCGCGCGCGTGCAGCAGGCGTTCGGTGAACACGTGGCCGCGATCCGGATCGGCGCAAAGCTGGATTTCGTCCACCGCCACAAACTCGGTGGGCCGGTCCAGCGGCATCGCCTCGACCGTGCAGGAGAACCAGCGGGCACCGGGCGGGACGATCTTCTCCTCGCCGGTGATGAGGGCCACGTTGCGCACGCCCTTGCGGGCCACCATGCGGTCGTAATTCTCGCGGGCCAGCAGCCGCAGCGGAAAGCCGATGATGCCCGAGGCATGCGCGAGCAGCCGCTCCATCGCCAGATGCGTCTTGCCGGTGTTGGTCGGGCCGAGAACGGCCTTCACCCTGGGTGCGAATCCGGACATGGGCTGGATGGTTGGATGCGGCCGGGATGAATGCAAGCGGCAAACGTGTGGCATTCGCGCCGGGCCATTGGTAGGCTCGTGCTGCAGGAGCAATCCATGAAGCACGCACCGGTCGCCGACCTGACCCGTATCATCCAGCAGATCAGCCGCGGGTCCGATTTCGGCCCGAGGTTTCATGGCGTGATCGTGGAACCGGCAGATGATGGTCTGGGGGGCGAGTTCCTGCGGGTGTCGCTGCGCTTCGACAAGACTCGTGACCTGACATGGGAGACCGTAAAGCCGCTGGTGACCGCCATTGAGGACGCCGTGCTGGAAATCGACGAGCGCTTCCCGAGTGTGCGATTCCCGGACCCGTGACACCATCGCGGCAGGTACAAGACCTGCTCGATGTGGCATTGGCGCTTGCGGGTGAACCCGGAACAGGCGCTGTGTCAGAGGTTCGCACACGCCGCGCTGTCTCCACGGCATACTATGCCCTGTTTCACTTCCTGTGCGCCGAGGCCGGGCTCGGTCTTGTGGGTGAGTCCGAGGCGCTGGCGTCCAGACGGGCGTTGTTCCAGCGGGTTATCGGGCATGGCGGATTGAAGGCGGCGCTGGACAAGGTGGCCGGTGCTGTCGCCGATGCTTCAGTGGCTGAGTTCTTGCGTCCTCCGGGTGCCGGCCCGGGGCCAGTGGCGGTCCCCGGCTTCGTGCGGGACATGTCCCGCGCATTTGCCGAACTTCAGGCCGCCCGGCAGGACGCCGACTACAACTGGAATGTCAACTTCAGCCATACCGATGCGCAGTTGCTGTGCCGGCGTGCCGCGGGTGCCATTTCGATCTGGCAGGCGTGCGACAACCCGTCCGGGCGCGATTTCAAACGCGCTCTTGGGCTGCTGATGCTGCTGAAAGGACGCCTGCGCGCGGATTAGCCAGCGCGCTTGCCCGTTGAAACCTGCCGCCCCCGCCCGCATATCCGGCGCCGCACAGGAGGGCCTTTGGCGATGACGGACGCGGCGGAGACGGTACAGGCGGAACGGCATGAATTCGGTGCCGAGGTCGGGCGATTGCTCGATCTGGTGGTGTATTCGCTCTATTCGGAGCGCGAGATTTTCCTGCGCGAACTGGTCGCCAACGCCGCCGACGCCACCGACCGCCGCCGGTTCGAGGCGCTGACCCATCCGGCGCTGGCCTTCACCGGTGAGCCGAAGGTGCGCATCGTGCCCGACCGCCCGGGCCGCTCGCTGAGCGTGTCCGACGACGGCATCGGCATGACGCGTGAGGACATGATCGCCAATCTGGGCACCATCGCCCGCTCCGGCACCCGCGCCTTCGGGGAGACTCTGGCCAGCGCCAAGCCCGAGGAGCGGCCGAGCCTGATCGGCCAGTTCGGCGTGGGGTTCTATTCGGCGTTCATGGTGGCCGAGAAAGTGGAAGTCACCTCCCGCCGCGCGGGCAGCGACGAGGCGTGGACCTGGGCGTCCGACGGGCGCGGCGGCTACACCATTGCGCCCGGCACGCGGGAGGCGCCGGGAACCGACGTGGTGCTGCGGCTGAAGCCGGACGCCGAGGAGTATCTGGACGCCTACCGGATCGAGACCGTGGTGCGCAAATGGGCCGACCACGTGACCATTCCGGTCACCATCGAGCGCGACGGCAAGGATGTGGCAGCCAATGAGGGCACTGCCCTGTGGCGCAAATCCAGGTCCGAGGTGGAGGCGGAGGCCTACAAGGACGTGTATCGCCATGTCGGCGGCATGTTCGATGACCCGTGGGCCACGCTGCACTGGCGGGCCGAAGGTGCGCTGGAGTTCTACGCGCTGCTGTTCATCCCCGGCATGAAGCCGTTCGACATGCTCGATCAGGAGCGCAAGAGCCGCGTGCGGCTGCATGTGCGGCGCATGTTCATCACTGATGAGGCAGATCTGCTGCCGCCGTGGCTGCGGTTTGTGAAAGGCATCGTCGATACCGAAGACCTGCCGCTGAACGTCTCACGCGAGATGTTGCAGGCCACCCCGGTGCTGGCGCGCATTCGCAAGGCGGTGACCAACCGCGTGCTGACCGAGTTGAAAAACAAGGCCAAGGACGCGGAGGATTACGCCAAGTTCTGGGACAATTTCGGCGCGGTGCTGAAGGAAGGCATCTGGGACGACAGCGACCATCGCCGCGAGATCGCCCCGTTGCTGCGCTTCCGGTCCTCTGCCGTCGAGGGCCTGACCTCGTTGCCCGGCTATGTCGAGCGGATGAAGCCGGGGCAGGAGGCGATCTATGTGCTGGCTGGCGACTCGGCCGAGGCGCTGGCGCAGTCGGCGCAGCTTGAGGGTTTTCGCGCGCGCGGTGTGGAAGTACTGTTGCTGACCGATTCGATTGATGCGTTCTGGCCGGAACGGATGAGCGAGTTCGACGGCAAGAAGATCCGCAGCGTCACGCAGGGCGCCGCCGATCTGGACCGCCTGCCGCGCGACGGCGATGGGCCGGACGCAGCACCGGACAGCAGCGATCTGGTGGCGGCGCTGAAAGCGGCGCTGGGCGATGCGGTGGACGACGTGCGTACCACCGGCCGCCTTGTGGACAGCGCCGTGGTGCTGGCCGCCAGCGCCAACGGGCCGGACTTGCAGTTGCAGCGCATGTTGCGCCGGTCGGGCCGCGAGGGGATGCCGAGTGCCCCGGTGCTGGAGATCAACCCGCGCCATGCGCTGATTGCAACCCTGCGCGCCCGGCAGGCGAGCGGGGCGGACATGACCGCGGACGCTGGGATCCTTCTCGATCTGGCGCGCGTGCAGGACGGTGATCTGCCGCGCGATCCGGCTGCCTTCGCGCGGCGGATTGAGGCGGCACTGGCGGGAATTCACGGATGAATGGTCAATTCGTGTATCCGCAGCATTCGCGGCATTGCCTGCAATGACCCCGAAGTGGCTGCCGTGCGTGCAGCCACTTCACGAAATTCCGGCAGATGGTTATTTGGCCGGGATTTCCTGTGATCTTTCGCTGGCAGTTGTATTCGCCCGGCGATGGTGGCAAAATTCATTCCGCGCTGTGGCGTTCGCGGCGCGGAACGGGACAGCATGATGTTCGATGAAGCCTTGCCGTGCGGTGCCGCCGGCCCTGCTGCCAGGCCGGTGTTCGCCGTTCGGCCTGCGGGGCTTGCGGCGCTGCTGGCCACGCTGCCGCCGCTGGCGCAGGCCTATCTGAGCGCTGCGGGATTTGCTGCCGCCCGGCAGGAACTGGTGCTGCTGCCCGGTGAAGGCGGGGTATCCGGTGCGGTGTTCGGGCTGGGCAGCGACCCGTCACCCCTGCTGTATGGTGATCTTCCATACCGTTTGCCGGCCGGCGGACCATGGCGGCTTGTGCCGGCAGATGGAGACTCTGGCGCTGCCGTGCTGGGATATTGCCTTGGCGCCTACCGGTTCCGCACCTTCAAGGCCCCTGCGCGTGAAGCAGCACAACTCGCGCTGGATGCGCCACTGCCTGCGGCACTTCGCACAGCCGCGGCGGTGTGGATGGTGCGTGACCTTATCAACACCCCGGCCAACCTGCTCGGCCCGTCCGAACTGGCCGATGTGGCCACCGCGCTTGCCGCGCGGCACGGCGCGGTGGCGATGCGGGTGGAGGGGGAAGCACTGGCGCGCGACTACCCGGCCGTTCACGCCGTGGGCATGGGCTCATCGCGCCCGCCCGTTGTGGCCGGGTTCAGTTGGCGTGGCAGCACGGCCACCGATGCCAGCCCGCTGATCGCGCTGTGCGGCAAAGGCGTGGTGTTCGACACCGGCGGGTATGACATCAAGCCCGCCGACGGCATGATCAAGATGAAGAAGGACATGGGCGGCGCCGCCAGTGTGCTGGGCATTGCCCGCGTGCTGATGGAAGCCGACTTGCCGGTGCGCCTGCTGGTGCGGGTGGGATGCGTGGAAAACAGCATCTCCGGCCATGCCATGCGCCCGTCAGACATCATCCGCACGCGGCGCGGCCTGTCGGTTGAAGTGGGTAACACGGATGCCGAGGGGCGCCTGGTGCTGGCCGACCTGCTGGCCGAGGCGTCGGACGCCGGGCCGGATCTGCTGCTGGACTGCGCCACACTCACCGGGGCGGCGCGGGTGGCATTGGGGCCGGACATGGTGACCATGTTCGCCAATGATGATGGCTGGTCGGAGCGTGTGCTGGCTGCGGGGGTGCGGCTGCACGACCCGCTGTGGCGGCTGCCATTGTGGGATGGATACGATTCTTGGCTGGACAGTGCGGCGGCAGATGTGAACAATATCGCCAACAAACCGTTCGCCGGTGCCGTGACGGCTGCGCTGTTCATGCGCCGTTTTGTGGCACGAGATGTGAAATGGATACATTTCGACATGTATGCCTGGAGTGACTCCACCCGCCCCGGAAAACCGGAAGGTGGCGATGCACAGGGGTTGCGCGCGTTTTGCGGCGCGATTGAGGCATTTGTTACCGAATTGACATCTGCACGGAACCAATCGGCAATATAATTCGGATTACGGATCGGTGCTTGGGGGTGGCTCGGCTTGCGGATCAGTCCGCCCGTCCCGAACTGCGTGGGGCGGTCTTAGAGGGTTTTTACTGATGCCCCGGCGGGAATTGCCCGCCTTGTGAACAAGGACCGAAACATGCCCACGACCCCGTCTGCCGACCTGTTGGTTGGAATCCTGCGTGATACGGTTGTCGCACTCGTGCGCCGCGATGGCCCGGATTTGTCGGCCCGCCAGCTTGGCGTGTTCCTGACCTGCTACCTGCAGGACGGCGCACACACGGTGCGCGGCCTGGCTGCCGACCTGAATGTGTCCAAGCCCGCCATCACCCGCGCGCTGGACCGGTTGGGAGAGCTTGATCTGGCCCGCCGCAAGGTGGACCCGATGGACCGCCGCAGCGTGCTGGTGCAGCGCACCCTGAAGGGCACGGCTTTCCTGCGGGATTTGCGCGGCATCATGGCCGACGCTGCCACGCCCGCCAAGAAGCCCGCCGCCGAAGCCGCGCCCGCCCGCGGCAAGGCTGCCTCGGCCACCGCCTGACCACGCAAAGCCTGACAACCAAGTCAGCGCCGGCGGGCAAATCCGCCGTCGCTGCCTGGGTGTTGTACGACTGGGCGTACGGTGCGTTCAACACCGTGGTGACCACCTTCGTGTTCGCCACGTACTTCACCCAGAAGGTGGCCGCTGACCCCGCCACCGGGGCGGCGCAATGGGCGGCCGCGCAAGCGGCGGCCGGGTTTGCGGTGGCGCTGCTGTCAGTGCCGCTGGGGGCGGTGGCAGATCGTGGCGGGCGGCGGCGCGGATTGCTGGGCGCGGCCACGCTGCTGATGCTGGCCTGCACGCTGGGGCTGTGGTTCGTGCGGCCCGAAACCGGCTCTGTGCCGCTGGCGCTGGGCCTTGTGGGCGTGGCGACTGTGGCGTTTGAAACCGCCACCGTTTTGTACAACGCCATGCTGCCGGGCCTGACGACTCCGCAGCGCATGGGGCGGCTTTCCATGCTGGCCTGGGGCGCGGGCTACGCGGGCGGGCTGGTGTGTCTGGGCACCTGCCTGCTGCTGCTGGTGTTTCCCAACCCGCCGCATTTCGGGCTGGACCGCGCGCAATCCGAGCAGGTGCGCGCCTGTGCGCTGCTGGCCGGGGTGTGGCTCGCGGTGTTCGGCTGGCCGGTTTGCGTGTTCGTGCCCGAGTCGGGCACGCGCCGCCCGTGGGGCCGTGCCATTGCCGAGGGGGCGGCGGAACTGCGTGCGGTGCTGCACGCGGCGTGGGCTGATTCGGCGCTGCGCCGTTTCCTGATCGCCCGCCTGCTCTACATGGACGGCCTGACCACGCTGTTCGCCTTCGGCGGCATCTACGCCGCCGGTCAGTTCGGCCTGTCACCCACCGAGGTGCTGATCTTCGGCATCGGGTTGAACGTGACGGCCGGGCTGGGCGCGCTGGGGTTCGCCTTCGTCGAGGACCGGATCGGGGCCAAGACCACCATTCTGATCGCGCTGTCCGGGCTGACCCTGCTGGGGCTGGCGCTGCTGCTGACGCATGACCGGCTGACGTTCTGGATTCTGGGCCACGCCATCGGCATTTTTGTCGGCCCCGCGCAGGCGGCCAGCCGCAGCCTGATGGCGCGCATGGCCCCGGCCGGGGCGCGGGCGGCGTATTTCGGGCTGTTCGCGCTGTCCGGGCGGGTGACCGGCTTTCTCGGCCCGCTGGCGCTCAGTGCGGCCACCGCCGCCTTTGCCAGCCAGCGCGCGGGCATGGCGGTGATAGTGGTGCTGCTGGCATCCGGCGGGCTGCTGCTGCGCGGGCTGGTTTCACCAGCGTCCGATCCCGGCGCGGCGGGCGCGGCGGGCCACATCGGCCAGCCAGAATAGCTGCGGCGGGATCAGAAAGAACGGCAGCACCGCGCGCCACTCCGGCCCGGCATGGGCGATGGCCACGCATACCAGCCCGCCCATGGCCGCAAAGCCCCAGTGGATTGCGGCAATGGCGCGCGGGTCCATGCCGGAGCGATGGGCGATCTGGTACAGATGGCTGCGATGCGGCTGGGTGATCCGGTCACCGGCCAGCGTGCGGCGCGCCAGCGTGAACGCCACGTCGAACAGCACGCCGCTCAACAGGCACGGCACCAGCAGAAACGAGATTTCCACCGTGTCGAACCGCGCCACGGCAATGCCCAGCACCGCCATGATGAAGCCGCAGAACTGGCTGCCCACATCGCCCAGAAAAATGCGCGCGCGGGGGAAGTTGAACGGCAGGAACCCGGCCAGCCCGGCGGCCAGCACCATCGACGCGAAATACACGAACCAGCCGCCCTGCCCGGCGGCCACGAAGGCCAGAAACGCACAGGCCACCAGCGTGGTACCCGCCGCCAGCCCGTTCAGCCCGTCGATGAAGTTCATCGCGTTGGTGACGAACAGGATCCACACCAGCGTGCCCGCAATGCCGGCCCAGCCGGTATCCACCGCCCCCAGATACGGCAGATTGATGTTGTGCATGTATAGCCCGCTGCCCACGGCCGCGAGGGCGGCCAGCAACTGCGTGGCCAGCTTGATGGTGAACGGCCAGTTGTACAGGTCGTCCAGAAACGACACCACGGCGATGGCCAGGGCGGCGACGATCACGCCGCGAAAATACGAATCGCCCAGCCGCGCGAAGTCCGCGTAGCCGTACAGCACCGCAATGCCGAGCATGAACGCCACCACCACGCCCACCCCGCCACCCTTCGGCGTGGGGCGCGTGTGCGCCTTGCGCGCGTCCGGCCGGTCCATGATCCGCGCCGAGATCATCGCGCTGACCACCATGGCCGAGACCAGCGCCAGCGCGCCGCAGAAGGCCAGATGGCGAAGGAAGGCAACAAGCGTCATCGCGCCTGCTTAGCCGCGCCGCCGCGCGCCGCCCAGCCCTGCGCGCCGAATAAACGCCATGTTCGCCCGGACAGGATTGCTGCGCTACAAGCGCCCATGGCCACTCGCCGTTCCATCTTCCGAATCGCCGTCAACATGGCGCTGGACGGGCTGCTCGCCGCCGCCGCCGTGGTGGCGGCGCGGCTGTTGCTCGCGCCGTTGGCCGACCCGGTCAGCCCGGTCTGGAGCGTGGCGCTGGGCGGCGTGGCGCTGTTGCTGGCCGGGCTGCCGTTCCGGCTGCCGTTCCAGTACTGGCGGTTCGCGGGCAGCGCCGATTTGCTCGCGGTGGGGGCAGCCAGCCTGACGGCGGCGGCGTTGTTCTCATTGGTGCTCCACGCGGCGGGTGAGGCGTCCCCCTCGCTGACATTTCCGGCCGTGCATGGGCTGTGCCTTGTGGTGCTGCTGGCAGCCCCGCGCATTTTCTACCGGCTGTGGCAGGAAGGCGCCTCAGGCGGCGATGGCGCGCAACCGGTGCTGCTGGTCGGTGCGGGTGAGGGGGCGGATCTGTTCCTGCGCGCGCTGGCTGCCGACCGCGACGCGCCGTATCGCGTGGTGGGCCTGCTGTCCCTGGGGCAGGCGCAGACCGGACGGCGGATGCACACCTGCCCGATCCTGGGCAGCGTCGATGATGCGGCCAGCGTGCTGGCGCGGCTGCGGGAGGCCGATTCGCTGCCCGCAGCCCTGGTGGTGACGGAAGCCGACTGGTCCGGCCAGCAACTGGCCGCCCTGATGGAAGTGGCCGACAAGGCCGGGCTGCGCGTGGCGCGGGCACCGCGGCTGACGGCGCTGGACCCGGCGGGCCTGCGTGGCGACCGGCTGGAATTGAAGCCCGTGGCAATCGAGGATCTGCTGGGCCGCGCACAGGTGCCGCTGGACCGCGCCGGGATTGCCCGGCTGGTGCAGGGGCGGCGCGTGGTGGTGACCGGCGCGGGTGGCTCCATCGGCAGCGAACTGGCGCGGCAGGTAGCGGGTCTTGGCCCCGAATTGCTGGTGCTGCTGGACAACGGCGAGTTCGCTTTGTGGCAGATCGACCTTGAACTTGGTGAGACCCTGCCCGGTGTGGCACGGCGCGCGGTGCTGGCCGATGTGCGCGATGCGGCGCGGTTGCGGGCGGTGATGCAGGACGTGCGCCCCGATCTGGTGTTCCACGCCGCCGCGCTGAAACACGTACCGATGGTGGAAGCCAACCCGCTGGAAGCGCTGCTGACCAACGCGGCGGGCACCCGCAACGTGGCCGACGCGGCGCGGGCGGCGGGCGCTGCGGCGATGGTGGTGATTTCCACCGACAAGGCGGTGAACCCCAGCAGCGTCATGGGGGCCAGCAAACGGTTGGCGGAGATGTATTGTCAGGGGCTGGACACCGCCGCGCGCCATAGCGGGGGCATGCGCTGCGTGACCGTGCGCTTCGGCAACGTGCTGGGCAGCACCGGCTCGGTCGTGCCGCTGTTCCAGCGCCAGCTGGCGCGCGGCGGGCCGCTGACGGTCACGCACCCCGACATGCAGCGCTACTTCATGACCGTGCGCGAGGCCGTGGGGCTGGTGCTGGCCGCCAGCGTAGCGGGCACCACGGATGCGGCGGCGATCCCGGACGGCGGCATTTTCGTGCTCGACATGGGGCCGCCGGTGAAGATCGTCGATCTGGCGCGCCAGATGATCCGTCTGGCCGGGCTGCGGCCCGAGGTGGATGTGGGCATCCACTTCACCGGCCTGCGCCCCGGCGAAAAACTGTTCGAGGAGTTGTTCCACGGCCGCGAGCCCGCGGTGCCGACCGGCACGCCCGGCCTGCTGATGGCCACGCCGCGCTCGGTGGACCCGGCGATCATCGGGCGCGCCATCGACGAGATCGCCTCGGCCTGCCACGGCGGGCAGACACGGCTGGCGCTGTCCGTGCTGGGAAGAATGATCCCGGAATTCGCGCACAACGCCGATGGAACTGCGGCGGCGCGGGCCTGAGCTGCTACTTCGCCACCTTGCAGTCGTGGTCCTGCAATTCCTCGCTGCTGGCATAGTCGCCGGGCGTGCTGCCGGCGGAATCGTCCAGTAGGATAAACCCGTCCCGCCCATCGGCGAAATGCGCCCCCACGGCGGCCAGCGTGTGGCGCTTCATGCCGTCCGCGCCCACATC
Source organism: uncultured Rhodospirillales bacterium (assembly GCA_903864895.1). Classification (GTDB taxonomy): domain Bacteria; phylum Pseudomonadota; class Alphaproteobacteria; order Acetobacterales; family Acetobacteraceae; genus CAIPHQ01. The sequence continues at coordinate 7,827 of CAIPHQ010000050.1, read as the reverse complement.
GGCGGCCAGCAGCTTGAACGGATTGACCCCTTCCAGATCGGGGCTCTCCACCCGCAGTGCGCGATAACTGTGGCCCATCAGCGGCACACCGAGCGGCGCCCAGACGCTGCCCAGGCTGTCCTGCCGCGCTGCCAAGGCAGCGCGCACCTGCGGATCGATACAGTCGATATGGATGTGCAACTGGTTCTGCGACCGCCCGCCAGGTGAATTGACCGCCAGGGAGATCGCATTGCGCGGCAGTTCGCGACCGATCTTGGCCAGGAAATAGCCACGCGCCTGCCAAGCGGCGGCGAAGTAGTTGGTAGCGTCCGTCGCCAGGATCGCCGGGTCTTCGATGCCGGTGATCTTCGCCACCGGCATCACCAGATATTGCGCTGCCCCGGTGCGGTCCTTGAACACCACGTAGCCTGAGGCGGCCCCCTGCGGGTAGGCCACCAGCGCACACGGCGCCGGCCCGGTGCCTGCCGCCACGCCCGGCACGCAGCGATCGTGGATAAAATGCCACAGCACGTCGCTGTCCGCCCGCGCCGCCCCGCCGGACAGGCCGCACAGCAGCAGCGCCAGTGCCAGAATGCGCATCATCAACAACTCTCCTGCCGCCCTGCAATGCCGCGACGATGTGCGCCGCCATTGTATCCGTCACCTGCCGCCGTTGCGCGGGGGCAGGGGGCTGCTAGTCTTGCCTCCGCAATGGCGGGAGGAATGCTATGCTGACCCAGCAACAGATGGCCGAATATCATGCCACCGGCGCTCTGGTGGTGCCCGGCATCCTCTCGCAGGCCGAACTGATGGGCCTGCGCGACGTTACGGACCGGCTCGTCGAGCAATCCCGTGCCGTTACCCGCCACACGGATGTGTTTGATCTCGAGGATTCGCACTCGCCAGCCCAGCCGCGAGTCCGCCGCATCAAGGATCCGGAATTGGTGGACCCGGCGTACGCTGCGCTTGTCCGCCACCCGAACATTATTGCCGCGCTGTGCGATCTGTGGGGGCCGCATGTGCGGTTCGATGCGGCCAAACTCAACCTGAAATCCGCCGGCTACGGCGCTGCCGTGGAGTGGCATCAGGATTGGGCGTTCTATCCGCACACTAACGACGACCTCGCAGCCGTCGGCGTGATGATGGACGACATGGCCGAGGAAAACGGCCCGCTGATGGTCATCGAAGGCAGCCATCGCGGCCCGGTGTACGACCATCACGCCAACGGGCGATTCTGCGGCGCGATGGACCCGGCCACCAGCGGGGTGGATTTCGCCCAGGCGCGGGTGCTGACGGGTGCGGCCGGGTCGATCACCATTCATCACGTCCGCGCCATCCATGGCTCGGCGCCGAATACCTCGAACCGCGACCGCCGCTTGCTGCTGTTCCAGTTCCGCGCCGCAGATGCCTGGCCGCTGCTGGGATTTCGGGGGGGAATCGACGCCTGGAACGCGCTGATGGTGGCGGGTGAACCGCAGGAGCCGCGCCTCGCCGATGTGCCGGTGCGGCTGCCGTTGCCGCCGGCGGACCACCAGGGCTCGATCTACGAGAACCAGAAAGGCGCGGGTCGCCGCTTCTTTGGCGCGGTCGCGGCCGCGCGCTAGCTCAGGCGGCCTCCGGCCGCGACGGCCGCATCAACTCGGCCCGGAACGTCTCGACAATATGCGCTGCCAGCGCATCGGACACCGGCTGGCGCGCCTCGCGCCCCTTGAGCAACAGAATCCCGGCCTGACCCAGCGGCGGCAGCGTGCCGTCATGCGGCAGCGCGCGCAGGCCCGGCGGCAGCAGCGTGTCCGGTGAGACCGTCACGGCAAGGCCCGCCAGCACCGGGATCAGCGTGCCGGACTGGGTTTCCGACGTGTACGCCACCCGGTAGCGCCGCCCGGCGCGCTCCAGCGCGTCAGTTGCCTCACGCCGCCACGAGCATTCGTCCTGCGCCATGGTGTTCCACGCCGCCAGCGCCAGCGGCAGCGGGTCGAGCCGGTGCGGGGAGTGGCGTTCGGAGGTGATCCATTGCAACGGGCCGCGCCACAGCAACTCGGCGTCCCACCCCGCAGGCTCATGGCCGGTGGAACACAGCGTCAGGTCGAGTTCGCCCTGCTTCAGGCGGCTGACCAGGGCGGCGGAATTGCTGCTGCTGACTTCCACGTCGATGGAGGGATGTGTGCCGGCGAACCGCTTCAACACATTGGGCAGATAGCGCAGCGCATAATCGTCCGGCGTGCCGAGACGGACCAGCCCGTGCAGTTGCGGCGTGTGGAACGCCGACCAGATCTCATCGTTCAGCGCCAGCAGGTCGCGCGCGCGTTCCAGCAGGTATTGCCCGTGCGGGGTGAGCGTGACGGCACCGCCCTTACCGCGCGTGAGAACCTTCTGGCCCAGCATGTCTTCCAGCCGCTGCACCTGCATCGACACGGCCGATTGCGTGCGGCCCACGCGCTGGGCGGCACGCGTGAAGCTGCCTTCCTCGGCGATATAGGAAAAGGCACGCAGCAGGTCGGGGTCGAGGCTGGCGGGGAGGCGCATGAGCATCAAATTAGCTGATGGTCGCTATCAAGGCAATTCGTTTTCGTTATTTCGAAACCCTGTGCATGGTGCGCCTGCCGACGAACCCCGAAAGGAACCCGGCCATGCAAAGCATCACCCTGCGTCTTCCCCACATGCCCCGCGTGGGCCTCGCGCGCGCCGCCGCCAGCCTGATGGCGCGCGTGCAGCATTGGCGCCGCCTGCGTGAAACGCGGCGCTATCTGGCGGATATGGACGAACACATGCTGCACGACATCGGCGTCTCGCGCGCGCAGGCGCTGTTTGATGTCGATCTGCCGCGCAAACGTGGCTGACATGGCCGCCCGGCGGGGGAAATCCCCGCCGGGCGCTTGCGATCAGTCCACCCAGCGCCAGTCGGCCGGGACGTAGCGATAGGCGTTGCCGTCGCGCGCCACATGGCCCAGCGCCGGGAACGGCAGGTGGTAGCCCGCAATCAGGGTCTTGTCGGCAGAGACGCGATCCAGAAACGCCTTGCGGGTCTTGGCAGCCATTTCCTTGTCCATGTCGAAACCCACCGGCCAGTCCGGGTGGCGGAACGTCACGGCGGGGTTGAACACCACGTCGCCGGTCACGATCAGATCCGCGTCGCCCGAGCCGATATGGATCGACATGTGCCCCGGCGTGTGGCCCGGCGTGTCGATGGTGTTAAGCCCCGGCACCACCTCGGCCCCCGCCTTGATGCCGCGCAGGCGGCCCTTGGTGAGTGACATGGTGCCCTGTGTGGCTTCCACCATGGCCTTCATGCCCTCCGGCACCTTGCCCGGCAGTTCGCTGGCACCCCAGAAGCCGATCTCGGTTTCACTGGCCACGAACTCTGCCGACGGGAACAGCAGCGCGGCGTTCTTGGCGTCGCTGATGCCCCACAGATGGTCGGGGTGGAAATGCGTGAACAGCACGGTGTCGATGTCGGCCGGCGCGTAGCCGGCGGCCGCCAGATTGGCCAGCAGGCGGCCGCTGGTGTTCTGGAACTTGCCGCCGGTGCCGCTGTCGATCAGCACCAGTTTGTCGCCGGTGTTGACCAGAATGGTGTTCAGTTGCGCCACGGCGGGGGCCGACGGCAGGAAGTCGGCAGACAGCGCCGCCGTGATGTCTGCGGGCGGCGCGGCCCAGAGGAAATCGGCGGGGAACGCCACCGAGCCGTCGCTGAGCACGGTGACTTCGATGCTGCCGATCTTGAGCCGGTAGAAGCCGGCAGTCTGCTTGCCCGCCAGCGGCGCGCGGGCCTGGGCCGGTGCGGCAAGCCCGGCGGTGGCGGCCACGGCGGCCGCGGTTCCGGCGCGCAACAGCGTCCGGCGGTCGAGTGTGAGCATGGCGAGTCTCCCTCGTGTGGCACGTATCGGGGCTTCGGGCGAAGCGCCGGGCGGCGATGTCGAATTCTGCAAGCGGGCAAAATTATCCCGCCTGCCGCGCCAAACGCAGGTGGCGTGGCGGCGGTGATATGCAAGCCGCAAGGGTAACGGTTCAGACGGCGTGGATATTCCGCAGCCGTCTGCGTTAACCCTTGCGCTCCCACCCGCGCGCGCCCTGCTGCCAGTAACTCAGCGCGTGCCCGCCCGCCTTGGCCACCCGCCAGCGGTCCCGCGCGGCGGCCAGCGTGGCGGCATCGTTGCCGTCGAACAGGTCGAACACCCGGTCGAACCCCTCCAGCCGCGTACTCGCTGCACCGTCCATCAGGAACAGGAAACGGGCGCCGTTGGGTGCTGCGTCGGTGGTATCGAGCCAGATCGGCTGCAATTCGGCGTGGCCGCTGGCCGCCGTGCCATGCGGCAGCCAGTCCGGCTCCGGGCACAACCACAGCGCGGTGTCGAGCGCTGCCACCCGTTCGGCACTGCCGCACACCACCACCGCACGCTGCCCGGCCGCAAGCGTGCGGCCGAGCAGGGCGGGCAGGGCCTGATCCGGGCCGGTGCGGGTGAGGTGATAAAAGCCGATGTCAGCCATTTTGGTTGGGAACTGTCACCCTCACCCCTCGTAGAACTCCGCCACCAGCCGATCCAGCATCCGCACGCCGTAGGCAGTGGCCCCCTTTGGCACCACGGCGGAATCCTTGCTGCTCCACGCCATGCCCGCGATGTCCAGATGCGCCCACGGCTTGGAATTGACGAAGCGCTGCAGGAACTGCGCCGCCGTGATCGCACCGCCGGGGCGGCCGCCGACGTGCTTCATGTCGGCGATGTCGGATTTGAGTTGCTTGTCGTAGGCCTCGCCCAGCGGCATCCGCCACAGCTTCTCGGCGGTGGCTTCGCCCGCCGCGTGCAGGTTTTTCGCCAGGTCGTCGTCGTTGCTGAAAAAGCCGCCGATTTCGTGGCCGAGCGTGATCACCATCGCGCCCGTCAGCGTGGCCAGATCGACCATGAAGCGCGGCTCGAACCGCTCCTGGCAGTACCAAAGCACGTCGGCCAGCACCATGCGGCCCTCGGCGTCGGTGTTGATGATCTCCACCGTCTGGCCGCTATAGGTCTTCACCACGTCGCCGGGGCGCTGCGCGGTGCCGCTGGGCATGTTTTCCACCAGCCCGACCAGCCCGACCACGTCCACCTTGGCCTTGCGCCCGGCCAGTGCGGCCATCAACCCGATCACGGCGCCGGCGCCGGCCATGTCCCACTTCATGTCTTCCATGCCGGCGGCGGGTTTGATGCTGATGCCGCCGCTGTCGAAGGTCACGCCCTTGCCGATGAAGGCCAGCGGCTTCTGCTTGGTCTCCTTCTTGGCCTTGCCCTTGGCGGCACCGGAGGCACCCAGCCACTGCATCACCACCATGCGCGGCTCATTGGCGCTGCCCTGCGACACGCCGAGCATGGCGCCGAAGCCCAGCTTGGCCAGTTCCTTCGGGCCGAGCACTTCCACGCGCAGCCCGAGTTTGGTCAGCGCCTCGCAGCGATTGGCCATCTCCTCCGGGTTCAGCACGTTGGGCGGCTCACTGACCAGATCGCGCGCCAGAAACACGCCATCGGCCACCGGCTTCAGCCCGGCCCACACGGCGGCACTCGCTTCCGGCTCGGCGGACAGCACGGTCAACCCGGCGAGGCGCGGCTTCTCCTCGGCCTTCTCGGTGGTGCGGTAGCGGTCGAAGCGGTAGCTGCGCAGCGCGGCTCCCAGCGCGAAATGTGCGGCCAGCGTCGCGGTCAGGCCGTTGTCGGCGACCGTGGCGGCCGGCTCGCGGCCCAGCAGGGCGGCGGCACTGCCGCCGGCTTCTTCCACGCCGAGCGGGGTCAGTGCGTCCGCCTTGCCCAGACCGACCGCGATCACGCGCGACAGCCCGCCGCCGGGGGCGAGGATGGTGGCGGTGCTGCCCTTCTTGCCCTTGAACTCGGCGGCGTCCAGCGCGCGGGTGATGGCCCCGGCGGTGGCGGCGTCCAGCCCCGCCCACGCGGCGGCCGCCGCCAGACCGTCCTCCGTGACCGGCAGCACGAGGGCACCGGCGGCGGGCAGGACCGGTTTGGCGAAGGTGATATCCAGCATGGGGCAAGGTCTCCGGAAATTATGGGCTCACGAACCATCCATCTTAGCAGCGGGTGGCACGCTTGCCAGCGCATGCGCTATGGATCGGGCGTGAAAGAAGCCGAGGACGCGATGGACGACGTAGAATTGCTCAACATGGCTGCCGACCTTGCCCGTCAGGCGGGGGCCGTCATCTTGGCGATCCGCGCGCGCGGCTTCGACCAGTCGGTCAAGGCCGATGCCTCACCGGTCACCGAAGCCGATCATGCCGCCGAGGCGCTGATTGTCGAGGGGCTGCGGCGGCTGACGCCGGAGATTCCGGTGGTGGCCGAGGAAGAAATCGCCAACGGCCACATCGCCCACGCCACACCGCAGTTCTGGCTGGTCGATCCGCTGGACGGCACCAAGGAATTCGCCGCCCTGCGCGACGATTTTGCGGTCAATATCGGCCTGATCCGCGATGGCCGCGCCGTGCTGGGCGTGGTGGGCGCACCGGCGATGGGCGACCTGTATGGCGGCATCGTGGGCGTAGGGGCGTGGAAGCGCACGGCGGCGGGTGAGCGCAAGATTTCCGCGCGCCGGGTGCCGGAGGCGGGGCTGGATGTGATCGCGTCCCGCGCCCATGCCAATGACGAGCGGATGTCGGCGTTTCTGGCCGGGCGCAAGATCAACTCGATGCTCAATGTCGGCTCGGCGCGGAAATTCTGCCGGGTGGCGGAAGGCGGGGCCGATCTGTATCCGCGCTTTGGCCGCACGATGGAGTGGGACACCGGCGCGCCACAGGCGGTGCTGGAAGCCGCCGGTGGCGCGGTGCGGGTGGCCGAGACCGGCGAGATGCTGCGCTACGGCAAGGCGGGCTGGGACAACCCGCATTTCATCTGCACCGGCCTCGTCTGACGTGACCGAGGTTCTGGCGGCGGATGCAGCGGGCCTTGCCCGCGCCGCCGCGCTGATCCTTGATGGCCAGTTGGTAGCCTTCGGCACCGAGACGGTCTACGGCCTCGGTGCGGACGCCACCAACGGGCAGGCGGTGGCCGCCGTGTTCACCGCCAAGGGGCGGCCGCATTTCAATCCGCTGATCTGCCATTACCCCGATGCCGGCGCGGCGTTTGGCGATGTGGTGGCCTCACCCGAAGCGCGGGCGCTGGCCGCCGCATTCTGGCCGGGGCCGCTGACGCTGGTGCTGCCGCGCCGGGTCACCTGCAACGTCTCGCTGCTGGCCGGGGCGGGGCTTGATACGCTGGCCGTGCGGGTGCCCGCGCATCCGGCGGCACTGGCGCTGCTGCGCGCGGTGGGCCGCCCGGTGGCCGCGCCCAGCGCCAACCGCAGCGGTCAGGTCAGCCCCACCACGGTGGCGCATGTGCTGGACGGGCTGTCGGGCCGCATCGCCGCCGTGCTGGAGGGCGGGGCTTGCCCGGTGGGCGTGGAATCCAGCGTGCTGGACCTGACCGGCCCGCGCCCGTTCCTGCTGCGCCCCGGCGGGGCATCCCGCGAAGCCATCGAGGCAGTGATCGGCACGGTGCAGACCGGCATCACGCCTGCCGCCGCCGAGGCCTCGCGCACGCTGCGTTCGCCCGGTCTGCTGGTGTCGCACTACGCGCCGAACCTGCCGGTGCGGCTGGACGCGCGCGCTGTTGGCCCCGATGAGGCGCTGCTGGCGTTCGGCCCGGCACTGCCGGGCGCAGGCGCGGTGTTTCAGTTGAGCGCTTCGGGCGACGCGGCAGAGGCAGCGGCCAATCTGTTCGCGGGCTTGCGGGCGCTGGATGCCGAGGGGCTGTGCCTGGGACTGACCCGCATTGCCGCAATGCCGGTGCCGGATGCGGGGCTGGGGCTGGCGATCAATGACCGCTTGCAACGGGC
>CAIPHQ010000049.1 GCA_903864895.1 uncultured Rhodospirillales bacterium | reverse complement strand
GGTGAGGGTCTGGGCTTCGCATGGCCCGGCGAGGACTGGTCGCTGCTGCCGCTGCTGCTGGCGTTTCTGGCCACCGGCCTGCTCAGCGCGCGGCTTGCCCGCCGCAGGGTGGCGGCATGAGCGTGCTGCGCCTGATCTGGGCCGAACTGTTCGGCCTGTTCGTCGATGACGGCCGCTTCGCCGTGGCCATTCTGGCGTGGCTGGCCCTTTGCGGGGTGCTATTGCCCCGCCTCGGCCTGCCCGCCGCCGTGCCGCCGGTGGCGCTGGCGGCCGGGTTGTGCGCGATTTTGGTCGAGAGCGTGCTGCGGCGGCGGCGCTGACGCCCAACGCGCCGCCGAATCGGTATAGATGCTGTGGGGAGGCGGTTGGCTTGCATTTGCGGACTGGCCGAACTACATCTCGCGATGGCAGCGAATGGAACTCTACGATGCTTTGGGATCGTCCCTGGACGGTGTGACGGGCGTTTCGGGCGATGGCGTGTCGTCCACGGCGCGCGGTGCGTTTGTCGTAAGCCGAGCTGGTGCCTGCTGCATGAGCGCCAGAAATTGGCCGTAGGCTCGGATGGATCGCAAATCGTCGTCAATTGCGATGTAATCCCAATTGGATTCATTGAATTGGACGCAAGCGGTCACTGCGTCTAACGCAGCCTCCAAATCCGCCTCGCCCCAGGACTTTCCGAAGCGAAGAGCATGATAGCATGCCTTGTTGTAGAGCGCGGACCCGTAATGGCTGTCGCGTTCACCCCGACGTTCCTTCGCCTGCAGGTAGCGATCCGTTACGGCCAGTGCCTCGTCGATTTTACCCCTCAATTTAAGCAGACGGCCAAGCGGTGCCACATAATTTCCATCCGTGGGATCTACGGCCAATCGCTTCTGTAGCTCATGGATTACATGGTTGTGGCTCGCTACACCTGCTTCACCCCGGAGCACGGAATCGACGAGGGCGGCGAATTGGGCCTCCGAGCTTACATTGCGCCGCACTTCGCTGGCTTCTTGGCGCGCATGTGCTGCTTCGACGGTGGCGCGGCGGATTTGGCCTTCCAGGCGCGCCGTCAATCCCGGAAGTAAGCGGCGTGCGCCGAAACCGGCGGCGACGCTGATCGATAGCACAAACAACTCAGCCTTCGCCGTGGCATCCAGCTTTGCGGCATCCAAAGTGACCAGCACAAACTGGATCGCGAATGCTCCAGCGACGCCCACGATCATGGAAGCCGCCGTCAACAGCACGCCGGTCGCCATTCCGATGGCTTCGCTCGGCGCATCGGCGTCGGGCGTGCCGTCCTGCGCCGGAGTCATGCCCGGCAGCAGCGCCAGCTTTCCCGAATCGTGCGTGAACCGGGCAAGGAACGCCGCCGCACCGCCCAAGCCGCCGCCGATTACCACCAGAGTCGCGATTTCCAGCAAGCTCATGATCGGATGCCCAACCGGCCCAAAGACGACCTTAACCCGTTCGATCCTCGGCACAAGTCAGACTCAGCCGTCCTCCCGCACATCCGCCACCACCGCGCCGGTGATCCGCGCCAGCGCTGCCGCCTCCGTTGAAAACACATGGCGCGGCGAACCCGCCGCCGCCCACACCGGGTGCAGCGCCAGCAAATCCTGGTCGAACACCAGCAGCGGCGGCGACAGATGCGCCAGCGGAGCCACGCCGCCGATGGCGAAGCCGGTGCGCTCGCGGACCCAGTCGCCATCCGCCCGTTTCAATTTTGCGCCCAGCACCGCCTCGACCTTCGCAACCGACACCCGGTTGACGCCGGAGGCGATCACCAGCGCCACGCGTTCGCCCGCTTCGGTGATGGCGCGGAACACGATGGACTTGGCGATCTGCGCCACCCCACAGCCAATCGCTGCCGCAGCGTCGGCGGCACTGCGGGTGCCTTCGGGGAATTCGGCGATGGTATCGGCGTGACCCGCTGCCAGCAGGGCGGCGCGGACGCGGTCAACCGAGGATTGTGGGGCCAACGGCGAAACCTCCTCTATATGAGCGGCATGGAACCTCTCGCGCTGTATATCCACTGGCCGTTCTGCCTGTCGAAGTGCCCGTATTGCGACTTCAACAGCCATGTGCGCGAGCGCATCGACCAGACCCGCTTTGCTGCCGCCCTGAAGCGCGAACTGGCGTGGGAGGCCGCGCGCCTCGGCCGCCGCACCCTCGGGTCGATCTTCTTTGGCGGCGGCACGCCCAGCCTGATGGACCCGCAGACCATTGCCGACGTGATTGCTGATGCCGGCAGGCTGTTCGCGCCGGTGGCGGACATCGAGATCACGATGGAAGCCAACCCCACCAGCGTCGAGGCCGGGCGGTTGGCTGCCTTCCGGCAGGCGGGCGTGAACCGCCTTTCGCTGGGCGTGCAGTCGCTGCGGCCCGAGTCGCTGGCGATGCTGGGCCGCCAGCACTCCGCCCCACAGGCCATCGCGGCGCTGGAACTGGCGCGCAGCCTGTTCCCGCGGCTGTCCTTCGACCTGATCTACGCCCGCCCTGGCCAGACCGAGGCGGACTGGCGCGCCGAGTTGCGGCAGGCGCTGGCGCTGGCGCATGACCATCTGTCGCTCTACCAACTCACCATCGAGCCCGGCACCGCGTTCGAGGCGCTGCACCGGCAGGGCAAAATTGTGCTGCCGGATGGCGACGATGGGGCGGCGCTGTACGACGCCACCGCCGAGGAGGCGGAGTGCTTCGGGCTGCTGCCCTACGAAGTGTCCAACTACGCCCGCCCCGGCTCGGAAAGCCGCCACAACCTGACCTACTGGCGCTACGGCGAATACGCGGGCATCGGGCCGGGCGCGCATGGGCGCGTGCTGATCGATGGCACGCTGCGAGCCACCCGCCGCCACCGCGCGCCCGAACCTTGGGCCGAGCGTGTGGAGCGCGATGGCCACGGCTCGACTGCCGAGGAGGTGGTGGCGGCACCCGAACGCGCTCGCGAAATGCTGCTGATGGGGCTGCGCCTGTCCGAAGGCATCCGCGCAGACCGCTTTCTGGCCCGCACCGGCATTGCCTTGGCCGGTGCGATTGACGCCGATGTGCTGGCGCAGGCGCTGGACGCCGCCTATCTGGAACAGGCAGGCGGCGTGTTGCGCGCCACACCCGAGGGCCGCAAGCGGCTGGATGCGCTGCTGGCGGCGCTGGTGGTGTAGCCCCGGCTACAGCGTGGACAGGACCGCCGGGGCCAGCGCCGGGCTTTTGGCCGCCGGGTGCGACGGGTTGCGGAAGCGCAGTTCCCCCTCCTGCACGCCATCCGGCGCGGGCAGGCCGAACAGTTCCAGCCGCGACGCGCAGGTGACTGCCACCACGCAGCGGGCAGCGGGGCCGGTCAGGAACTGCCGTGCCTCGCCTTCCAGTTCCAGATGCTCGCGCAGATGCCGCCATTCGGCGCGGTCGGTGTCTTCGATGAACATGGCCAGAATGCCTGGGCGCGTGCCGGTCAGCCGCGCGGGCGCCACTTCGGCCATGCGGCGGCGGATGGCCACCGCCACCTCGTTCTCCCGCCCGGCGCGGGCGGCCATCACGAACACGCCGCGCCCGGCGGCGGTCACGGCCAGATGCGCCTCGTGGCCGAATTCGCGGCGCAAGGACGACATCAGCCCCAGTTCATCCGCCTGTGCGGCGGCCAGCATCAGCGGGTCCAGCCGCAGCACGGCGGCCTCGTCGTGGTCAGCGCGGCGCTGGGCGGCCAGCATGTCGCGGATACGGGCATGCAATGCCGCCAGCCGGTCCTGCTCGGCGGCATGGCTGCGCAGGCCCTGCGGCAGCGTCAGTTTCAGCAGATAGCGGCCGGGGTGGGCCGCCAGCCAGGTCTGCAAATCGGGGTCCACCTTGTCCATCAGCGTCACCCACGCGCCGCGATGCACGTCGCGCCCGTCCTCGGCCGAGGCCACATCGCAGGCCACTTCGGCTTCCGCGCCGTCGCGCAGCAGCAGCAGGTCAAACGGCGCACCGTCTTCCAGCCCGGCGAAATTCACCTCGAATCCGCGCGCCTGTTGTAGCATGGCGGTGCGCAGCACATGGAACAGCGGCACCAGCGTCTCGGCCCCGCCAAGCGATGCGCGCAGTGCCGCGTGCAGCCGGGTGCGCCCGGAAGTCGGCAAGATATTGAAAATACGTGCGGTTTCGCAGGCCAGCGCCAACAACCGGCGTTCCGCCTCACCGGGCGGCCGGTTCAGGCCGCGCCGCAACCGGTCGAGCGTGAGTTCCACCACATGGCGTTGCGCCAGCGCCTTGCCGGAATACTGGCCCTGCGCCACGCCTTCGGCCAGAGCGGCAATGCGCTGGTCCCAGAATGATGTCCCTATCGCATCGATAAAGCCACCAAGAGTGCCCGCTGCCGCTGTCACGCTCGCCATCGCCATTCTCCGCCAGACGGGACTGCCGAAACCCCGTTGACTGTGATGGCACAGCCCGTGCTGCGATGCGAGAGGGGACCGCAGCAGTCCGGATTAATTCCTCGGTAACGTGGTACGCTCCGGCGCGTCCGGGTTCTGTGCGCGGTGCCGCAGCAGATGGTCGGCCAGCACGCAGGCCATCATCGCCTCTCCCACCGGCACGGCGCGAATGCCCACGCAGGGGTCGTGGCGGCCTTTGGTGGACACGTCCACGTCATGCCCGCCCCGGTCCACGGACTGGCGCGGCGTGAGGATGGAGCTGGTGGGCTTCACCGCAAACCGGGCCACCACCGCTTGCCCGGTGGAAATGCCGCCCAGAATGCCGCCCGCATGGTTGGAGGCGAAGGTGACCGCGCCATCCCGCATCCGCATCTCGTCGGCATTGTCCTCACCGGACAATCCGGCGGCGGCAAAACCGTCACCGATTTCAACGCCCTTGACCGCGTTGATGCTCATCAGCGCCCCGGCCAGATCGGCATCGAGCTTGGCATAGACCGGCGCACCCAATCCGGGCGGCACACCATCGGCGACAAGTTCGATCACCGCGCCACAGGACGACCCGCGCTTTCGCACATCGGCCAGATATTGCTCCCACACCGGCACCGCCTGCGCGTCCGGGCAGAAGAACGGGTTGTTCAGCGTCTCGTCCCAGTCCCAGTTGCGCCCGTCGATGGTCAGGTTGCCCAGTTGCACCAAGGCGCCGCGAATGGTGATGCCGCTGCCCAGAATCTTGCGCGCCACGGCGCCGGCCGCCACCCGGGCCGCGGTCTCGCGCGCCGAACTGCGCCCGCCGCCGCGATAGTCGCGGATGCCGTATTTCAGGTCGTAGGTCAGGTCGGCATGGCCCGGGCGGTAACGCTGGGCGATGTCGCCATAATCCTTGGACCGCTGATCGACGTTGTCGATGTGCAGCGCAATCGGCGTGCCGGTGGTCATGCCCTCGAACACGCCGGACAGGATGCGCACCGCATCGGGTTCCTGCCGCTGGGTGGTGAATTTGGACTGGCCGGGGCGGCGGCGGTCCAGCCACGGCTGGATATCGGCCTCGGTCAGCGCGATGCGCGGCGGGCAGCCATCCACCACGCAGCCCAAGGCCGGGCCGTGGCTTTCACCCCAGGTGGTGACGCGGAACAGGTGGCCGAAACTGTTGTGTGACATGTCACTCGGCGGTGTTGATGTCCGGCGCGTCCGGATTCTTCATGCCGACGATGTGGTAGCCGCAATCGACATGATGCACCTCACCGGTGACGCCACCGGCAAGGTCGGAAAGGAAATACACCCCGGCCCCGCCGACGTCCTCGATGGTGACGTTGCGCTCCAGCGGCGCGTTGTACTGGTTCCATTTGAGAATGTAGCGGAAATCACCGATGCCGCCCGCCGCCGCCAGCGTGCGGATGGGGCCCGCGCTGATGGCGTTGACGCGAATGCCCGCCTTGCCGAGGTCGGCGGCCAGATAGCGCACCGAGGCTTCCAGCGCCGCCTTGGCCACGCCCATCACGTTGTAATGCGGCACCACGCGCTCGGCCCCCAGATAGGTCAGCGTCAGCACCGACCCGCCCGGCTTCATCATCGCACTGGCACGGCGGGTCACGGCGGCGAGGCTGTAGCAGGAGATGTCCATCGCCTGCAGGAAGGCGGCGCGGGTGGTGTCCATGTAACGGCCGCGCAGGAACTGCTTGTCGGCATAGCCGATGGCATGGACCACGAAGTGGATGCTGTCCCAGTGCTGGCCGATGGTGGCGAACGCCGCGTCGATGCTGGCATCGTCCGCCACATCGCACGGGGCCAGCAGCGAAGACCCGGCACTTGCCGCCAATGGGCGCACCCGCTTTTCCAACGCCTCGCCCTGATAGGTGAAGGCCAGTTCTGCGCCCTGCGCGGCGCAGGCGGCGGCGATGCCCCAGGCCAGTGAGCGGTCGTTGGCGACCCCCATGATGACGCCGCGCTTGCCGGCCATCAGGTTCCCCTTGAGCGGAAGAGTGGCGGTATCGCCGTCGGGCATGGCTTGGATCCTGACTGAACTCAGACCCTGCACGAGTGACATAGCCGGGTGCCGGACCGCAAGAGCGCGCGCCGTCTTGGCCCGCCGTGCCGGATGGCCACATAAGTCGGCAAAGCAGGAGAGCCGTGATGACGCAAACCGACCCGTTCGAGCATTTCCGCCTGTGGTTCGCCGATGCCGGCGCGTCGGAGCCGAATGATCCCAATGCCATGACGGTGGCCAGTTGCACGCCGGAGGGGCTGCCCTCGGCGCGGATTGTGCTGCTGAAGGACTACGATTCGCGCGGCTTCGTGTTCTACACCAACAAGCAGTCGCGCAAGGGCGGCGAACTGAACGCCAATCGCCACGCGGCCCTGCTGTTTCACTGGAAGACGCTGGGGCGGCAGGTGCGCATAGAAGGCGCAGTGCAGGACGTAACGGACGCCGAGGCCGACGAATATTATGCCAGCCGCCCGCGCAACTCGCGGCTTGGCGCATGGGCCTCGCTGCAATCGCAAACGCTGCCCGCCCGGGATGATCTGCTGCGCCGTCTGGATGAAGCCGATGCGCGCTATCCCGGTGAGGCGGTGCCGCGCCCGCCGCACTGGTCCGGCTACCGGGTGGTGCCGGCGCGGTTCGAGTTCTGGCAGGACATGCCGTTCCGGCTGCATGACCGCACCATCTACACACCCGATGGCGGCGGCTGGACCACCGGGAAGTTGTATCCGTGATCCCGCCCGCGCAGTCCGCCACGGCGGCGCTGCTGCGCGGTTTGGCGGGGTGTGACCCGCTGGAGACGCATATTTCCGCGGTGTTCGTGGGCGCGGACACGGTGTGGAAACTGCGCAAGGCGGTGCAACTGCCGTTTCTGGACTTTTCCACCCTGGCCGAACGCGAGCGCACCGCGCGGCGCGAACTGGCGCTGAACGCGCCGCACGCGCCGGACCTGTACCGCGATGTGGTACCGGTGGTGCGCGGCACGGATGGCGCGCTGGCGCTGGGCGGCGCGGGTGAGACCGTCGATTGGGTGGTGCGCATGGCGCGCGTGCCGGAGGCGGATTTTTTTGACACCATTGCGGCGCGCGGCGGGCTGGAGCCGTGGCTGGACGGCATCGCGGACGCGGTGGCCGCCCTGCATGCTGCGGCCCCGGTGCAAAGCATTGATGGTGTCGCGGCCCAACGCGCCGTCACGCTGGGCGATGCCCGCTCCGCACGGGCGGCGGGGCTGCCAGACGCCGAGGTGGCGGCATGGACGGCGGCCATGCTGGCCGAACTGGACCGCCGGGCGGACTGGCTGGCCCAACGTGGTACTGGCGGGTTCATTCGCCGGGTGCATGGCGACCTGCATCTGGGGAATATCTGCCTGTGGCAGGGCAAGCCGGTGCCGTTCGACGCGCTGGAGTTCGATGAGGCCATGGCCGTTACCGATGTGGCCTACGACCTTGCCTTCCTGTTGATGGATCTGCAGCACAAGGCCGGGCGGGCCGCGGCCAACCGGGTGCTGTGCCGCTACGTGGCCCGCACCGGGGACTGGGCGCTGGTGGCCGGGCTGCCCTTGTTTTTGTCGCAGCGCGCGATGGTGCGCGCCCACGTGCAGGCCGAGCGCGGGCAGGCGGCGGATGCGGCGGCCTATCTGGCGATGGCACAGGCCTATCTGCGCCCCGCCCCGCCGCTGGTGGTGGCGGTGGGCGGGTTGCAGGGCACCGGCAAATCCACGCTGGCCCGCGCGCTGGCGCCCGATCTGGGCGCGGCGCCGGGTGCCCTGGTGCTGCGCAGCGACGAAATCCGCAAACGCCAGCACGGCGTGGCCCCTGAGGCGCGGCTGCCGGACTCGGCGTACACACCGGCGGCCAGCCATGCGGTATTTGCGGAACTGTTCACCGCCGTCGCAGCGGTGGCGCAGGCGGGGCATGCGGTGGTGGCAGATGCCATGTTCCTCGGCCCCGCGGACCGGGACGCGGTACAGGCCGCCGCCAGGGCGGTGCCGTTCTGCGGGCTCTGGCTGCACGCCGCTCTGGCGGAACTGGAGCGCCGGATTGCCGCGCGGGCGCATGATGCCTCCGACGCTACGGTGGACGTGTTGCGGCGCACCGCCGCCGCTGACGCCGGACCGGTTCGGTGGCGAATAATTGATGCGGATGATGGTTCGGTTGCGCTGGCTCAATGCCGGGCGACAATATCTAATCGCATGATGTCGGGAACGCCGGTGGCCCCACGGAGTGAACCGCATGCCGATCCGTAAACTGTTGCTGCCGCTGCCGGGCATCCGGGATGGCGAGGCGGCGCTGACCACCGCGCTGATGGTGGCGCAGGCGTGGAACGCGCACTTGCTGGCGCTGCATGTGCGCATCGACAGCCGCGACGTGGCGCCGCTGGCCGGTGAGGGCCTGTCCGGCGCGATGATCGAGGAGATGATGGCGGCGACCGAGACCGAAAGTGGCGCACGTGCTGAGGCGGTTCGGGCGATGTTCCAGCGCTTTGCCGCCAGCCACGATATCAGGTTGGGCGAACCGGCCCCGGGTGAGCATGTGGCCACCGCCAGTTTCGCCGTGGTGACCGGGCGCGAGGAAGATCTGGTGGCGCAGCAGGCCCGGCTGGCCGACCTGACGGTGGTGCCGCACCCCGAAACCGGCGAGGACGTGTCGTCATCGGATGCGCTGCACGCGGTGCTGTTCGATTCCGGCCGCCCGGTGCTGGTGGCCCCGCGCGCGCCGCCTGCCCAGATCGGCAAACGGATCTGTCTGGCATGGAACGGCACCGCGCAGTCGGCCTCGGCCGTGCAGGCGGTGCTGCCATGGCTGAAACGGGCCGAGGCGGTGCGGATTCTGTCCGCCGAGGGCTACCAGCGACGCGGCCCGGCGGCTGCGGAACTGGCCGAGTATCTGGCGTTGCACGACGTGCAGGCCGAATCCGCCACGTTCCGCCCGGTGGACCGGGAAGTGGGTGCCGGGCTGTTGCGCGCGGCGCAGGATTTCGGCGCGGATTTGCTGGCGATGGGTGCGTATTCGCACAGCCGTCTGCGGCAACTGATACTGGGCGGAGTGACCCGCCATGTTCTGGAGCACGCGGCATTGCCCGTGATGATGAACCGATGAGCATGCATGGTGTGAACGACGCGGCCGTCGAGTCGGCCGTGCGCTGTTATGTGAAGCTGCTGCGCGCCACCAAGGCCGTGGCGGCACGGGTGGAGCCGCGCTTGCACGCCGAAGGGCTGACGCTGACGCAGCTTGGCGTGCTGGAGGCCATTCTGCATCGCGGGCCGATGACGCACCGCGACCTGGGCCGCAAGGTGCTGACCAGTGCGGGCAACATGACCGATCTGGTGGACAAGCTGGAAGCGCGCGCGCTGGTTCACCGGGTGCGCGCTGCCGATGACCGGCGGCAGGTGCGGGTGGAGTTGACGGATGCAGGCCGCAGCATGATCGAGTCGGTATTCCCCCTGCATGCAGGGGATATCGCGCAGGCGATGTCCGGCATCAGCGCGGCAGACATGGTGCATCTGGGCGACATGTTGCGCGCCCTGGGCATGGCTGCCGCCCGTGGACCCACCGCCGATGCCCTTGCCGATGATGCCGAATAGCACCATCTGAGCGTCGACCGTTCGATATCGAACGACAAGGAGGCAGTGAGATGATTCAGGTGCAACCTTTCGCGCGCCTTGGCGCGTTCCGCAACGAGTGGCTGAACGCCAAGCACCACTTCAGCTTCGGCGGCTATCACGACCCCAAGCGCATGGGCGTGGGCGGCCTGCGGGTGTGGAATGACGACGAAATCGCCCCCGGCACCGGATTTGACCCGCATCCGCACCGCGAGATGGAAATCATCACCTACGTGCGGCAGGGTGCGATCACGCATCAGGACAGTCTGGGCAACAAGGGCCGCAC
This sequence comes from uncultured Rhodospirillales bacterium, assembly GCA_903864895.1. Classification (GTDB taxonomy): domain Bacteria; phylum Pseudomonadota; class Alphaproteobacteria; order Acetobacterales; family Acetobacteraceae; genus CAIPHQ01. The sequence continues at coordinate 16,878 of CAIPHQ010000049.1, read as the reverse complement.
CGTGGCGGGCGACGTGCAGGTGATGCACGCGGGCACCGGCATCGTGCACGCCGAATACAATCTGGAGCAGGAACCGACCCGGATTTTCCAGATCTGGATCGTGCCCGGCCAGAACGGTGTGACACCGGGATGGGGTTCGCGCGAGTTCCCCAAGTCGCAGGAAAGCTCGCTGGTGGCGCTGGCCGACGGGCGGGATGGCGCGGATGGCTCGGCGCTGCCGTTGTATGCCGATGCCGCCGTGCTTGCGGGCACCGTGCGCAAGGGCGAATCGGTGCGTCAGGCGCTGCGGCCGGGCCGGGTGGGCTATCTGGTGCCTGCCACCGGCGCGGTCACGGTGAACGGCGTGGCGGTGAACACGCGCGACGGGGCCACCATTATCGGTGAGACCATGCTGGAAATCGTCGCCACCGAGGACGCCGAGGTGGTGCTGGTGGATGTAACGGGTTGACGTGCCCGGAGCAGGGCGGGTGCGCGGCCTTGGCCGCTACTCGCTCTGCTCCAGCCACGCCAGAAAACTGGAAATCCCCATCGCGGCCGTGACCAGCACGGCCAGCGTAATGCCGGCGCGATAGGCGCGGCGCATGCCGTGCTTTTCGCCCAGATAGACCAGCGCCCCTGCGGCAAGAAACAGGCACATCAGCAGCAGCACCATCTTGTGGCGCGAAATGGATTCCATTTTGCCCTCCCGTGGCGTCAGCCGCCGACTTGCCGGATCCAGTCGCCGAGATTGTAGTGGTTGGAAATCCGCGCCACGCGGCCATCCCGCAGTTCAAAAAATGCGCCGGCCGGCAGCGTGTAGGTCTGGCCACGGGCAGGCGCTGTGCCGGCCGGCACGCCCGGGTCGGTGGCGATGTATTCGCCATGCACCACGAATTCTGCCGCCGCGCGCGTGCCGCCGGGCTCGGTCATCACCACCAGATCGGTGATGCGTTCGCGATAGCAGCGGTTCATGTGGTCCAGGAACGGCCGGAAATGCGCCCGCCCGGTCTGGCGCGGGCCCTGGCTGATGTCGTGGATCACATCCTCGGCCAGCAGCGCCAGAAACGCGTCCACATCGCCCGCGTTGAAGGCATCGTAATAGGCGCGCACCAGCGTTTCGGCATCGTTCATCGGGCGGGATCCGGTCAGGCGGTGAGGCGTTTGAGGAACGCGGAGATCTTGTGGCGGCGCAATTCCGACCGCGCCAGCCCGTCGCGGGCCATGTAGTTCAGTTGCACCACATAGCGCCGCCCGACATGGCGCTTGTGGCCGTGCCACGTGGTGGGACCGTTGGGGAACACCAGCAGCGTGCCATCCACCGGCGGGACTTCCGCCGCGTAATTCTCGATGTCGTCCGGGCCGCGCAGCAGCCGCAGGCAGCCGTCATGCCGTGCCCATGCGGCGGTGTGCGGGTTCAGATACAGCAGGATGGTCACGCGCTTGGACACCGAGTCGGTGTGAATCCGCCCGTCCTTTTCCCGCGAGTTGCCGCGCAGCGTCAGCATGGTCGGCGCGGCGGTCAGGTCGAGGCTGAATTTTTCCGCAATCGCGTCGCGCAGCGCGGGACCGGCCAGTTCCTGCATCAATTCGCGCGCCACCGGGCCAAGCCGCAACCCGTCCACCGGGAATGAGCCACCCTGCGTCATGTCCGGCAGGTCGGCCACCACGCGGGTCAGCGGGCCGGGCGGCACGAAGTTCGGCACCACCACATGCGGGTAGGGGTCACTGGCCGGCGGGGTGGTGCGCAGGCTCTGGTAGTCGAGTCCGATCATGTCCGGCTCCGGGTGTCGGGCCGGACTCTACGGCGCGTTTGCGCGCCGCGCCATAACCCGGCTTCATTGAAGCCTGAAGCGAATACCGCTAAGCGGCGGCGCATCATGGACGCGCCGCACCCCGCCACCGACCCGCTGCTCAATGGCCCCTTGCCCGCCTACCGCGTGCTGGTGGCGGACGGGCGGCTGGTGGCCGACCCGTCGCAGCGCATGGCCGCCGAACGGTTGCAGGATTTGTGGGTCAAGCTGCGCGGCTACGACCCGCCGCCGAAAGCGGCGGGCGGGGGTGGCCTGTTCTCCCGCCTGCTGCGCCGCCGCCCGGCGGAGGGGGCCGATGAGGCGCGGCCCAACGGGCTGTATCTGGTGGGTGAGGTCGGGCGCGGCAAATCCATGCTGATGGATCTGTTCTTTGCCGCAGCCCGGGTGACGCGGAAGAAACGGCTGCATTTCCACCAGTTCATGCAGGACGCGCACCGGCGCATCCATCTGTGGCGGCAGGCAAACCCGAACGCGGACGACCCGATCCCGCCGCTGGCCGATGCGGTGGCCGCCGAGGCGGCGCTGCTGTGCTTTGACGAGTTTCAGGTCAACGACATCGCCGACGCGATGATTCTGGGCCGGCTGTTTCAGGCGCTGTTCGAGCGCGGCGTGGTGGTGGTGGCGACCTCCAACATCGTGCCCGCCGACCTGTTCGCCGGTCAGCCGGGGCGGGATGCATTTTTGCCGTTCATCGCGCTGATCCAGCTGCATCTGGACGTGCTGGTGCTGGAAGCCGGGCGCGATTTCCGCCGCCAGCGTCTGCGCGCCATGCCGACATGGCACGTCTTGCCCGGCGCGCGGGCCGAACGCGCGCTGGATGAGGCGTTCGCGCAACTGACCGGCGATGCGAAGCAGCGTGAGGAGCGGCTGACCGTGAGTGGCCGGGTGCTGCGCGTGCCGCAGGCGGCCGAGGGCGTGGCGCGGTTCGACTTCATGGAATTGTGCGGCACCGCGCTGGGCGCAGGCGACTATCTGGCGCTGGCCACGCATTTCCACACGCTGGTGCTGGACGGCATCCCGCGCCTGAGCCCGGACAACTACGACGTGGCCCGCCGCTTCATCGTGCTGATCGACGCGCTGTACGACCACCGGGTGAAACTCGTCGCCTCGGCCGAAGCCACGCCGGACCAGCTGTACCAGCGCGGCGAGGGCGCGAAGGCGTTCGAGCGCACCGCGTCGCGGCTGGAGGAGATGCAGAGCCAGGATTATTTGGCCCTGCCGCATCTGACCTGACTTGAGCGGCCAGCCGGGCCCCCGGTCCGTCGAATTTAACACAATCGTCTTGGCGGCATGCTGTCGCCCTGGCCTCCCTGCGCCCTAGATCGTACCGAAACGGAATGCCGGTTGCGCGATGCGCTTCGGGCTTCGGGGGGAGCATCTGCATGGCATGGCGGGCGCGATGGGCGGGCGGCGTGTGTGCAGCGGCGCTCTGGCTCGGGCTTGGCTGCGGCGGTGCAGCGGCGCAGGGCACCGGGGCGACATGGCCCAATCCGGGCGGTGACGTGCAGGGCACCCGCTACAGCACGCTGACCGATATCACCCCGGCCAATGTGAGCACGCTGGTGCAGGACTATGCGGTGCAGACCGGCTCGACGGGCAGCCATGAAGGCCAGCCTTTGGTAATTGGTACCACCCTGTATCTGGTGACGCCGTTCCCCAATCGCCTGGTTGCGCTGGATCTGGCCAATTCCGGGGCAGTGAAGTGGACCTACACGCCGCCGTCCAACGAATATGCGCGCGGTGTGGCCTGCTGCGACGTGGTCAATCGCGGCGCGGTGTATTCCGGCGGCAACATCTTCTTCGCCACGCTCGACAACACCGTTGCCGCCGTCAACGCCACCACCGGGGCCGAGGTGTGGCGCACCAGCATGGGTGACCCCGGCACCGGCCTGACCATGACAGGCGCGCCGCTGGTGGTGAACAAGCGGGTGATCGTGGGCAGCGCGGGCGGCGAGCTTGGCATTCGCGGCTGGATCGCGGGGCTCGATATCGCCACCGGCAAGCAGATGTGGAAGGCCTACAACACCGGGCCGGACGCGGACGTGAAAATCGGCCCCAATTACAAATCGTACTACGCCAAGGACAAGGGCACCAATCTCGGCACCGCCACCTGGCCCGGCACCACGCTGTGGCAGCAGGGCGGCGCGACGGTGTGGGGCTGGCTGACCTACGACCCGGTGCTGAAACTGCTGTACCACGGCACCGCCAACCCCGGCGTGTGGAACCCGGACATGCGGCCCGGCGACAACAAGTGGGGCGCCAGCGTGTTTGCCCGCAACCCGGATACCGGCGCGGTGAACTGGGCGTATCAGATCACCCCGCACGATAGCTGGGACTTCGACGCGATGAGCGAGTTCGTCCCGGTCGATCTGCCATTCGGCAAGAACGCCAGCCGCAAGCTGCTGGTGCATTTCGACAAGAACGGCTTTGCCTACACGATGGACCGCGCCACCGGGCAGGTGCTGGTGGCCGCCGCGTTCGAGCCGGTGACATGGGCCACCGGCATCAACCTCACCACCGGCCTGCCCACGCTGGACCCGTCACATGCCGTGCATCAGGGTGTCACCACCGGCAATGTCTGCCCGTCGCCGTTCGGGGCCAAGAACTACTCGCCGTCCGCCTACTCGCCGCTGACCAAGCTGTTCTACGTGCCCGCCATCAACATGTGCGACAATATTCAGGCGTTGCAGGCCATGTTCGTGCAGGGCACGCCGTTCATGGGGGCGGACGTGACCATGCTGCCCGGCGCGGGTGGTTTCATGGGCGAACTGGTGGCGTGGAACCCGGTTACCGGCGCGCGGGCCTGGAGCGTGCAGGAACCGCTGCCGCTGTATGCCGGGGCGCTGGCGACGGCGGGCGGGGTGGTGTTCTACGGAACGCTGGACAACTGGTTCAAGGCGGTGGACGCCAAGTCGGGCGCGCTGCTGTTCCAGACCAAACTTGAATGCGGCATCGCGGGCAACCCGATCAGCTTCACTGGCGCGGACGGCAAGCAGCGCATCGCGGTCTATACCGGCGTGGGTTGGATTGCGGGCGGGCTCGGCACCGGCACCTGCCCGCGTAGCGGCTGGGACGACAATCACGCCGGCCCGCCGCCGGGCGGCCCGCCCGACCCGAACGCGCCCACCAGCGGTGCCGTGCATATGTTCAAACTGCCGTGAGGCCCGCGCCATCTGCCGCAAGGAGCGCCCCGCCATGCACGTAATTCGGGTTCTGTCCGCCGCCGTGGCTCTGGCCGCGCTGCTTCACCCGCCCGCTCGCGCGGTGGTGCCGCAGCCCGACACGATGCGCGGCATCGCCAGCCCCGCCGCCACGTTGAGTTCGGCGGGCGAGGGGCGGCGGGTGTATCTGAAGCTGAACTGCTACGGCTGCCACGGCATGCACGGTTATGGCACGATGGGGCCGAACATCGCCGGGGAAGGCGACGTGACCGAGTGGATCTACGCCGGCGGCGCGCAGGGCATGCCGTCGTTCCGCGCGCTGATGACCAGCACCGACATTCTGAACATGAACGCCTATCTGAAATCCATCGGCACACCCGTCGAGCCCACCTTCACCCATTGGTGGGAAGCGGTTCCGTCCCAGTAGTGCCCCCCGGATCACGGTCCGGTTCATGCAGGCGCGCCAGCGTCAGGCGGCGAAAGAACAGGGCCAGATTGCGGTCGTCCTTGCTGGCCGGCAGGCTGCTGGGCCTGGTGGCGTGCAGGTGGCGGAAGCGCAGTTCGGACTCGCCGCCATCCCCCGTGAAGGCCGCGCCCGCGAACCGGATCTCGGTGTATTGCGGGTTCGGCGCGGTGATCACCACGTTGCCGATGAACGTGCCGTCCACCAGCACTTCGGTATGCTGGCGGGTCAGGTCCGGCGGGCGCAGATGCCCGCCTGCGGTGATCCGTAGCGCGTAGTTGCCCGCAGCCTGCGGCGTTGGCAGGCGCAGCACGCTCTGCGCGCCATCGGTCCAGTTATACTCCGCCTCACCGGGCGACCAGCCCGCACCCATATGGGCGCGCGCGTTGCCGCCCTTGGTGAAGTCCAGATCCAGCACGAAATCGGCGGGCGGGCCGAGATAGCGGCGGATCAGGTCGAGTTGCGCGGCCCCATCCAGCGTCAGCGTGCCGGTGTCGCCTTCCGACGTGCGGGCGGTGACGGTGACCAGATTGTCCAGCAACTCCTGCGGCTCGAACCCGCCGGGGATTGGCAGTTTGAAGGTGAAGCGCTCCGGCTCTGCCAGCCACACGCCGGGGCAGGCGGCCAGCGTGCGCGGGCCGCGCCGGACGAAGAATTCCACCGTAACGCCGGGTGAAAGCGTGTCGGCGTCAATCCAGCCGCTGATCTGCTCGCGGCGCACAAAGAACGTGCCGCGCAGCCGCCCGGCGATGCGCGGGGCGGCCCCGGGCGGGGCAGCGGGCGCGGCGGGGCGGCGAAACCAGTGCAGCGGATTGCGCATGGCCGGACCCTAGGCCACTGACGCGCAATCTGGCGAGGGACGCGGGACGCTTGTGCCGCAGGCGCGAAGCCGCCGCGCAGGACCTACCGCAAAGTATGCTGCACCTGCGTCTTGCCGGGTGCGGGACGATGGGCTAGCAAGCCTGCGCCTTCCGGGCAGCCGGGTGCCCGGCAGACGCGCGCCCCCATGCTCAGTGCTGGGGTGCGGCGCCGCAATCGCCCGTGGAAGGATCTTCTCCGCATGGCTCGCAACAAGATCGCCCTCGTCGGCGCCGGCAACATCGGCGGCACGCTCGCCCACCTGATCGGGCTGAAGGAACTGGGCGACGTCGTCCTGTTCGACGTGTTCGGCGGTGTCGCCGCCGGCAAGGCGCTGGACATCATGCAGTCCGGCCCGGTGGACGGGTTCGACAGCGCGATGTCGGGCGGCAGCGACTACGCCGCCATCGCCGGGTCGGACGTGGTGATCGTCACCGCCGGGTTCCCGCGCATGCCGGGCATGAGCCGCGATGACCTGCTGGCCAAGAACGCGGGCGTGATCGCCACGGTGGCCGAGGGTATCAAGACCCATTGCCCGGACGCGTTCGTGATCGTCATCACCAACCCGCTGGATGTGATGGTCGCCGTGATGCAGGAACGCTCGGGCCTGCCCGCCCACAAGGTGGTGGGCATGGCTGGCGTGCTGGACAGCAGCCGTTTCCGCCTGTTCCTCGCACAGGAATTCAACGTCTCGGTGGAAGACGTCACCGCCTTCGTGCTGGGCGGCCACGGTGACACCATGGTGCCGCTGACCCGTTACTCCACGGTGGCCGGTATTCCGGTGCCCGACCTGATCAAGATGGGCTGGACCACACAGGAGCGCATCGACGCGATCTGCGCCCGCACCGCCAATGGCGGCGGCGAGATCGTGAAACTGCTGGAACGCGGCAGCGCCTTCTACGCCCCGGCGGCGAGCGCCATTGCGATGGCTGAAGCCTATCTGAAAGACAAGAAGCGTGTGCTGCCCTGCGCGGTGAAGCTGAATGGCGAATATGGGCTGACCGATCTGTATGTCGGCGTGCCGGTGGTGATCGGTGCGGGCGGGGCCGAGCGGATTGTGGAAATCCAGCTTGACCCGGCCGAGAAGGCCGCTTTCGACAAGTCCTGCAAGGCCGTGCAGGACCTGATGGACGCCTTCCGCAAACTGGGCGTGTGACCCCATGAACATTCACGAATATCAGGCCAAGGAACTGCTGCGCGGGTTTGGCGTGGCGGTTCTGGAAGGCCACGTCGCCTGGACCCCCGATGAGGCCGCCGCTGCGGCGGCGAAGCTGCCGGGGCCGGTCTATGTGGTGAAGTCGCAAATCCACGCGGGCGGTCGCGGCGCGGGCCGCTTCGCCGATGACCCGAACGGCAAGGGCGGCGTGCGCCTGGCCCGGTCGGCCGAGGAAGTGGCGGCAGCGGCCGAGGCGATGATCGGCCACACGCTGATCACCAAGCAGACCGGGGCGGCCGGGCGGCGGGTGAACCGGGTGTACGTCGAAGCGGGCTGTGACATCGCCCGCGAGTTGTATCTGTCGCTGCTGATCGACCGCGCCACCTCACGCGTGACCATCATGGCCTCGACCGAAGGCGGCATGGAGATCGAGGAGGTGGCCGAGCACCACCCCGAGAAAATCCTGCGCGTGGCGGTGGACCCGGCGACCGGCATTTCCGGCTTTCACAGCCGCCGTCTGGCGTTCAGCCTCGGGCTGACCGGCAAGCAGGTGGGCGTGTTCGGCCGGTTCGTGGAAGGGCTGTACAAGGCGTTCATCTCGCTGGATTGCGCCATTGTCGAGATCAACCCGCTGGTGGTGACCGGCGCCGGTGAGATCGTGGCACTCGATGCCAAGGTCAGCTTCGACGACAACGCGCTGTTCCGGCACCCGGAACTGGAAAAGCTGCTGGACGAGGCCGAGGAAGACCCCAAGGAACTCGAAGCCGCCAAGCACAGCCTGAATTACGTGGCGCTGGATGGCACCATTGGCTGCATGGTCAATGGCGCGGGTCTGGCGATGGCCACGATGGACATCATCAAGCTGTATGGCGCGGCACCGGCGAACTTTCTTGATGTCGGTGGCGGGGCGACCAAGGAGCGGGTGACGGCGGCGTTCAAGATCATCCTGTCCGATCCGAACGTCGAAGGCATTCTGGTCAACATCTTCGGCGGCATCATGCGCTGCGACGTCATCGCCGAGGGCGTGGTGGCCGCGGCGCGCGAACTCAGCCTGAACGTGCCGCTGGTGGTGCGCCTGGAAGGCACCAACGTCGAACTCGGCAAAAAGATCCTCGCCCAGTCCGGGCTGCAGATCATCGCTGCCGACAACCTCGCCGACGCCGCTGAAAAAGTGGTCAAGGCCGTCAAGGAGAACGCCTGATGGCCATTCTTGTTGACGCGCGCACGCGCGTTATCACCCAGGGCTTCACCGGCGCGCAGGGCACGTTCCATTCGGAACAGGCCATCGCCTACGGCACCCACGTCATGGGCGGCGTGACCCCCGGCAAGGGCGGCACGAAGCATCTGGATCTGCCGGTGTTCGACACGGTGGCCGAGGCGGTTGCCGTGACCGGGGCCAACGCCACGGCCATCTACGTGCCGCCGCCGTTTGCGGCGGATGCGATTCTGGAGGCGATCGACGCCGAGGTGCCGCTGATCGTGACCATCACCGAAGGCATCCCGGTGCTGGACATGGTGCGCGTGAAGCGCGCGCTGATGGGCTCCAAATCCCGCCTGATCGGGCCGAACTGCCCCGGCGTGATCACGCCGGACGCCTGCAAGATCGGCCTCATGCCGGGCCCTATCCACCGGCGCGGCAAGGTGGGCATCGTCTCGCGCTCGGGCACGCTGACCTATGAGGCGGTGGCGCAGACCACGGCGGCGGGGCTCGGCCAGAGCACCTGCGTGGGCATCGGCGGCGACCCGGTGAAGGGCACGGATTTCATTGAAATCCTGGAGATGTTTCTGGCCGACCCCGAGACTCAGGCGATCATCATGATCGGCGAGATCGGCGGGCAGAGCGAAATCGACGCCGCCGAGTTTCTGGCCGCCAACAAGGTGAAGAAGCCCACCGTGGGCTTCATCGCCGGGGTGACCGCCCCGCCGGGCCGCCGCATGGGCCATGCCGGTGCGGTGATCAGCGGCGGGCGCGACACCGCGCAGGCCAAGATCGAGGCGATGCGCATCGCCGGCATCCATGTGGCGGACAGCCCGGCGGCGCTGGGCAGCACCATGGTGAAGGCGCTACGCGGCTGACGGCGCGCGTGCATGCGGCAACCGCAGGGCTGGGCGGCAGAGGTTCCACCGCTGCGGCCCGCGTGCATCGCTATGTAACGGGTCTGCGCCATACTGGCCGCAGACCCTAACACTCACGAGGACTTTCCGATGGCCGGCGTCGATATTCTCGCCACCGCATTTACCGGCGCCAACGCCGCATACATCAGCGACCTGTATGCGCGCTGGATCGACGACCCCAAGACGGTAGACCCCAGCTTCGCCGAGTTGTTCGAAAGCCTGAACGACGAAGCCCGCTCGGTGCTCACCGATGCCACCGGCGCCTCATGGGCGCCGCGCCCGTCGGTGATGGCCGAACCCGCCGCCCCCCCGGTGGTGGAACGCCGCGCGCAGGCCGGCCCCACGGCCGACCAGTTGCGTGCCGCCACCAAGGACAGCCTGCGGGCGCTGATGCTGATCCGCACCTATCGCGTGCGCGGGCATCTGGAAGCCAAGCTCGATCCGCTGGGCCTGCAGGTGCCGCTGCCGCACCCCGAGCTTGACCCCAAGACCTACGGCTTCACCGACGCCGATCTGGACCGCCCGATCTTTATCGACAACGTGCTGGGGCTGGAAACCGCCACGGTCCGCCAGATCGTCAATGTGGTCCGCGAGACCTATTGCGGCCCGATCGGCGTGGAGTTCATGCATATCCAGGATCCGGACCAGAAGGCCTGGATTCAGCGCCGTGTGGAAGGCGCACCCTGGCGGACGCATTTCGACGCCAGCGGCAAGAAGGCCATTCTGCAGCATCTGACCGAAGCCGAAGGGCTGGAGACGTTCTGCCAGCGCCGCTACGTGGGCACCAAGCGGTTCGGGCTGGAAGGTGCTGAAGTCACCATCCCGGCGCTGCACGCCATCATCCGCTCGGCGGCCAAATCTGGCGTGCGCGAAATCGCCATCGGCATGCCGCATCGCGGGCGGCTCAACACGCTGGTGAACGTGGTCAAGAAGCCGTACACCGCGCTGTTCAGCGAGTTCGGCGGGTCGAGCTTCAAGCCCGACGATGTGCAGGGCTCGGGCGACGTGAAATACCATCTCGGCACCTCGACCGATGTCGAGATCGACGGCCGCATGGTGCATCTGTCCCTGCAGCCCAACCCGTCGCATCTGGAAGCGGTGGACCCCGTGGTGGCCGGCAAGGTGCGCGCCCGGCAGGACATGGCGCGCGACACCAAGACGCGGCGCAGCGTGATGGGCATCATCATGCATGGCGACGCGGCGTTTGCCGGGCAGGGTCTGGTGTACGAGACGCTGGCGATGAGCCAGTTGATTGGCTACCGCACCGGCGGCACGGTGCACGTGATCGTCAACAACCAGATCGGTTTCACCACGGTTCCGGCGCACGCCTATTCCGGGCTGTACTGCACCGACGTGGCGAAATCCATTCAGGCGCCGATCCTGCACGTGAACGGCGACAACCCCGAGGCGGTGGTGTGGTGCGCCCAGATGGCCGCCGAATTCCGCCAGACCTTCGGCTGCGACTTCGTGCTGGACATCGTCTGCTACCGCCGCCACGGCCATAACGAGACCGACGAACCGGCGTTCACCCAGCCGATCATGTACCGCGCCATCAAGGACATGAAAACGACCCGCACGCTGTATGCCGAAAAGCTGGCGCGCGAGGGCACGCTGGCCGCCGGTGAGGCGCAGGGCATGTGGGACCGCTTCACCCAGACGCTGGAAGACAGCTACCGCGCCGCACAGGCCTACAAGCCGAACAAGGCCGACTGGCTGGAAGGCCACTGGTCCGGGCTGAGCCAGCCGGACAATCAGGACGAGTGGATCGACGGCGACACCGCCATCACCGAGGAAGCCGCGCGGCGCATCGGCATCGGCCTGACGGCGGTGCCGAAGGGCTTCGAGGTCAACTCGAAGATCCTGCGCCAGCTTGAGGCCAAGAAGGCCATGCTGGACACCGGCGAGGGCATCGACTGGGCGACCGGCGAGGCGCTGGCGTTCGGTGGCCTGCTGCTGGACGGGCATCGCGTGCGGCTGTCCGGTGAGGATTGCCAGCGCGGCACGTTCAGCCAGCGCCACGCGGTGCTGATCGACCAGACCAACCAGAACGAATACGTGCCGCTGAACAACATCGCGCCCGATCAGGCCAAGATCGAGATCTTCAACTCGCTGCTGTCCGAAGTGGGCGTGCTGGGCTTCGAATACGGCTACACGCTGGCCGACCCGCACACGCTGGTGCTGTGGGAAGCGCAGTTCGGCGACTTCGCCAACGGCGCGCAGGTGATCATCGACCAGTTCCTCGCCAGCGGTGAGACCAAGTGGCTGCGCATGTCCGGCCTGACACTGCTGCTGCCGCATGGCCATGAGGGTCAGGGGCCGGAGCATTCCTCGGCCCGGCTGGAGCGGTATCTGCAACTCTGCGCCGAGCGCAACATGGCGGTGGGCAACCTGACCACGCCCGCCAACTACTTCCATGCGCTGCGGCGGCAGTTGAAGCGCAACTTCCGCAAGCCGCTGGTGCTGATGACGCCGAAAAGCCTGCTGCGGCACAAGCTGGCGGTGTCCAGCCTGAACGAGTTCACCGCAGGCAGCCATTTCCGCACCGTGATCGGCGAGATCGACCCGATCAATCCGCCCGATCAGGTCAAGCGCGTCGTGCTGTGCACCGGCAAGGTCTATTACGACCTGCTGGCCGAGCGGCGCGAACTGGGCATCACCGATGTGGCGATCATCCGCATCGAACAGCTGTATCCGTTCCCGGTGCTGTCGCTGCCCAAGGTGCTGGCCCCCTATACCAACGCCCAGGTTGTGTGGTGCCAGGAAGAGCCCGAAAACATGGGCGCCTGGAATTTTCTGGATCGCCGGATCGAGCGGGTGCTGGGCGGGCTGGACATTGCCGCCAAGCGCCCCGCCTTTGTCGGCCGCCCGGAAGCCGCAAGCCCCGCGACCGGCCTTGCCAAGACTCATGCCGCCGAGCAGGCGGCGCTGGTGCGTTCGGCGCTGACGCTCGACTGAGCCACGCGCCGCCGCGCAGTTTCACGTTCGGATCAGGAAGCGATTTGCATCATGGCGACCGAGATCAAAGTGCCCACGCTGGGCGAAAGCGTCACCACCGCCACCATCGCGCGCTGGCTGAAACAGCCCGGTGACGCGGTGGCGGCGGATGAGCCGCTGGTGGAGCTGGAGACCGACAAGGTCACCGTGGAAGTCAACGCCCCGGCGGCAGGCCGCCTGGGCGCGCATTTCGTGGCCGAAGGCGCGGAAGTCGAAGTCGGCACGCTGCTGAGCGAAATCGTCGATGGCGTGGCGGCGGCTGCCGCCCCGGTGGCGCCGCCGCCCGCCGCCATTACGCCGCCGGCCGGAGTGCAGCCGCCGTCACAGCCGCTCGGCCCGGTCGCCCGCCCGGCCGCCACGCCGCACGCGCCGCTGCCGGCGGCGGCCAAGATGATGGCCGAACAGGGCGTCTCGGCCGCGCAGATTGGCGCGGGCGACGGCAAGGACGGGCGCATCACCAAGGGTGACGTACTGGCCTTCCTCAGCCGCCCGGCCCCGGCCCCTGCGGCTCCCGCCGCACCGAAGCCGCCGCGCGCGGTGGAAAGCGGTGAGGAGCGGGTAAAAATGACCCGGCTGCGCCGCACCATCGCCGCCCGGCTGAAGGAAGCGCAGAACACGGCGGCGATGCTGACGACGTTCAACGAGATCGACATGTCGGCGGCCATGGCGCTGCGCAGCGAATACAAGGATGCGTTCGAGAAGAAGCACGGCGGCACCCGCCTTGGCTTCAAGAGCTTCTTCGTGCGCGCCTGCATCGCGGCGCTGAAGGAATTCCCGGCGGTGAACGCCGAGATCGACGGCGACGAGATCGTCTACAAGAATTTTGTTCACATGGGCATCGCCGTTGGCGGCGCGAACGGCCTTGTGGTGCCGGTGGTGCGCGATGCCGGCCACCTCAGCTTCGCCGGGATCGAGAAGGCCATCGCCGATCTGGGCAAGCGCGCCCGCGACGGGGCGTTGAAGCTGGAAGAACTGACCGGCGGTACGTTCAGCATCACCAATGGCGGCATCTACGGCAGCCTGATGTCCACCCCGATCCTGAACCCGCCGCAGTCCGGCATTCTGGGCATGCACAAGATTCAGGACCGCCCGGTGGCCATCGGCGGCAAGGTTGAAATCCGCCCGATGATGTATGTGGCACTCAGCTACGACCACCGGATCGTGGACGGCAAGGAAGCGGTGTCCTTCCTCGTGCGCGTCAAGGAAGGCGTGGAAGACCCGCGCCGGTTGCTGCTGGGGCTGTAAGTCCACCCACGGGCGGCCGCACGAAGCCCACCCCTCCCCCCGGCCCCCTCCCGCAAGCAGAGGGGGTTGGGGGATGCGTGGAACACCCGAACTTCGACATGGAAAAGGCAGAACGATGAGCGACTCCTTCGACGTCATCGTCATCGGCTCCGGCCCCGGCGGCTATGTGTGCGCCATCCGCGCCGCCCAGTTGGGCATGACGGTGGCCTGCGTGGAAAAGCGCGCGACGCTGGGCGGCACCTGCCTGAACGTGGGCTGCATTCCGTCGAAGGCGTTGCTGCAATCCAGCGAGGCGTTTGCCGAAGCCGGGCATCTGAAGGATCACGGCGTCATTGTGGGTGATGTGAAACTCGACCTCGACCGCATGCAGGACCGCAAGGGTGAGGTGGTCACGGCCAACACCAAGGGCGTGGAATACCTGTTCAGCAAGAACAAGGTGACGTGGCTGAAGGGTGCGGGGTGCATCACCGCCCCCGGCACCGTCGAAGTCGCCGGTAAGTCCTACAGCGCCAGGAACATCGTGATCGCCACCGGCAGCGAAAGCGTGCCTTTGGCGGGGGTGGCGGTGGATGAGGACCGGATTGTCACCTCGACCGGTGCCCTGGAACTGGAAGACGTGCCCGGCCATCTTGTGGTCATCGGCGGCGGCGTGATCGGGCTGGAACTGGGCAGTGTGTGGCGCAGGCTCGGGTCCAAGGTGACGGTGGTGGAGTATCTGGACCGTATCCTGCCCGGCATGGACGGCGAGATAGCCAAGAATTTCCAGCGCACGCTGGCCAAACAGGGCTTTGTGTTCAAGCTGTCCAGCAAGGTCACCGGCGCCGTGGCGGACAAGTACGGCGTGACGCTGACGGTGGAACCCGCCAAGGGCGGTGCCGCCGAGGAGATCAAGGCCGATGTGGTGCTGCTGGCCATTGGGCGGCGCGCCTTTACCGGCGAGCTGGGTCTGGCCGAGGCGGGTGTCGCCACCGATGCGCGCGGCCGGGTTGTGACCGGCAAGCATTTCGAGACCAACGTGCCCGGCATCTACGCAATCGGCGACGTGATCGCCGGCCCGATGCTGGCGCACAAGGCCGAGGACGAGGGCGTGGCGCTGGCGGAAATACTCGCCGGGCAGGCGGGCCATGTGAATTACGGCGTGATTCCGGGCATCGTCTACACATGGCCGGAAGTGGCTGCCGTGGGCCAGACCGAGGAAGAATTGAAGGCGGCCGGTGTGGCCTACAACGTCGGCAAATTCCCGTTCACCGCCAATGGCCGCGCCCGCGCGATGGGCATGACCGAGGGTTTCGTGAAGATCCTCGCCGACAAGACCACCGACAAACTGCTCGGCGCGCATATCATCGGCCCGGACGCAGGTACGCTGATCGCCGAAGTGGCGACCGCGATGGAATTCGGGGCGTCCGCCGAAGACGTGGCGCGCATCTGCCACGCGCACCCCACGTTGAGCGAGGCGGTGAAGGAAGCGGCGCTCGCCGTGGCCGGGCGCGCGTTGCACATCTGATGCCGGGTGGGTGAAACCCACCGCTCCGCAGGCGATTCCCCGTGTTCCCGATGTTGCTCGCCGCGGCACTGCTGATCGAAGCCGCGGCCGGCTATCCGGACGCACTGTTCCGCGCCATCAGCCACCCGGTGGTCTGGATCGGCAATCTGATCGGCTGGCTGGACCGCAGGCTGAACCGCGACGGCGCGGCCCCGGCGCTGCGCCGCGCGGCAGGGGTTGCGGCGCTGGTGCTGGCGCTGGCCGCTGCGGTGCTTCCGGCCTTGGCCTTGCAATTCCTCGCCTTTGCCGTGCTGCCGCGCCTGCTGGCCCTGCTGCTGCTGGCAGTGCTGGCCAGCACGCTGCTCGCCCAGCGCAGCCTGTACACCCATGTCCGCGCGGTGGCCGAAGGGCTGGAGCAGGGCGGGCTGGAAGGCGGCCGGGCGGCGGTGGCGCATATCGTCGGGCGCAATCCGCAGATGCTGGACGCACCGGGCGTGGCGCGGGCGGCGATTGAAAGTCTGGCGGAGAATTTCTCCGACGGGGTGGTGGCGCCCGCGTTCTGGTGCGGCGCGCTGGGCCTGCCGGGCATCGCTGCCTACAAGGCCGCCAACACGGCGGACAGCATGATCGGCCATCGCACGCCACGCCACGCCGCGTTTGGCTGGGCGGCGGCGCGGTTTGATGATGTGGTGAACCTGCCCGCGTCCCGGTTGTCGGCGCTGTGGCTGACGCTGGCCGCCCTGATCCTGCCGGGTGGCACTCCGCTGGCAGCCATCCGCACCGTGGCGCGCGATGCGGCAAAACACCGCTCCCCCAACGCAGGCTGGCCGGAAGCGGCCATGGCCGGTGCGCTGGGCCTGCGGCTGAACGGGCCGCGCGTGTATGGCGCCACGCGGGTCGATGACGCATGGATGGGCGATGGCAACGCCGAGGCCGGCGCCGCCGACATTCGCCGCGCTTTGGCGCTGTATCGCACTGCCTGCGCCATTCAGTTGGCCGCCGCCGTGGAGCTGGCTTTTATTCTGCCAGGCTGAGCAGGCGGTCCACGTCGATATGCCGCTCCAGATGTGCCGCCAGCGCATCCAGCGCCGCCTCGATTTGCGCGTTATGGGACTCGCCCGATGCGGCAACGCCGAGCGATTCCAGCCACGCCGCCCGTGCCGCGTCGCCCAGCAACAGGCCATGCACGTAACTGCCCGCCACGCGGCCATTGGCGGACACCGCGCCATCGCTGCGGCCATCGTCGAAGGTCAGCAGCGGCGCTTGCGTGCCCGGCCCGGTGGTGCGGCCGATATGCATCTCGTAGCCGGTGAAGCGCGCGCCCAGAAACGTGCCGCCCACATTTTCCAGCCGCTTGTCGCCAGCCAGCACAGTCTCGATCTCCAGCAAGCCCAACCCCTCCACCGCGCCGGGCGGCCCCTCGGTGCCGTTCGAATCGGCGATGCGCCGCCCCAGCATTTGGTAGCCGCCGCACAAGCCCAGCACATGCCCGCCCGCGCGCACATGCGCGTGCAGGTCTATGTCCCAGCCCTCCGCACGCAGCGCGGCAAGGTCGGCGATGGTGGCTTTCGAGCCGGGAAGGATCACCACATCGGTGTCACGCGGCAGCGGTG
>CAIPHQ010000048.1 GCA_903864895.1 uncultured Rhodospirillales bacterium | reverse complement strand
GGCCAGCGCGGGGCCTTCCTCGATGGTTATGGCGTGATCGCGGCCAGTCTGGTGAATAACGGCGTGGCGGCGGTCTCCGGCACGTCCGGTGGCACGCTGGAAATCGGCGGCCCGGTCAGAGGCAGCGGCAGCCTCGCGCTGGGGTCAGCCGGCATCACGCTGAAGCTGGATTCGGCCAATCTGGGCAACTCTGTCGTGTTCAATGCGGGCGGCCTTGGCGGCACGGCAACGCTGGAACTGGCCAGCGCCGGCACCTGGGGCATGCCGGTGGCGGGGTTCCAGAATGTCGATACGATCATTCTGGACGACGCCATCGGCGCCACCGCGGACACCGCGCCGGGCAGCGACCCCGGCAGCCTGACCCTGACGCTGTCGCGCGGCGGCACGGTGATTGACACGCTGGCGTTCAGCCAGACCCCCGCCCTGTTTTTCAACCCAGCCACCGGCGTCATCACCGCATGCTTCGCCACCGGCACCTGCATTGCCACGCTGTCCGGCCCAGTGCCGGTGCAGCACCTGCGCCCCGGCGCGCTGGTTCGCACAGCAGCCGGCGGGGTGCGCCCGGTGGTGTGGCTGGGGCATCGCACGCTGGACTGCGCGCGCCACCCGCGCCCGTGGGACGTGCTGCCGGTGCGCGTGCAGGCGGATGCGTTCGCGCCCGGCGTGCCCAGCCGCGACCTGTATCTGTCGCCCGACCATGCGGTGTTCGCCGATGGCGTGCTGGTGCCGGTGCGCTATCTGCTGAACGGCGGCAGTATTGCACAAATCGACGCCGGTACGATCACCTACTGGCATGTCGAACTCGACCGCCACGACGTGTTGCTGGCCGAGGATTTGCCGTGCGAGAGCTATCTTGACACCGGCAACCGCAGCGCCTTCGCCAATGGCGGTCCGGTGGCGCAGGCGCATCCGGATTTCGCACGCGCTATCTGGGCCGAAGCCGCCTGCGCGCCGATGGTGCTGGCCGGGCCGCGCCTCGCCCGTCTACGCGCCCGTCTGCGCCGCCGCCTGCCGAGGCTGGGCTATCGCATCACCCGCAACCCGCTGCTGGCGCTGCACGCCGATGGCATCGCGCTGCGCCCCGACTGGTACGGCACCGCCTGCCGCGTCACGCTGCCCGCAGGCGCGCAGCGCCTGACTCTTGCCAGCCGCACCGCCCGCCCGGCTGATCTGGACCCGCGCAGCACCGACACGCGCCTTCTGGGTGTGGCGGTGCAGCGCCTGCGCCTCGACGGGGCCGATATCGCGCCCGATGACGCGCGCTTCACCCATGGCTGGCTGCCGCCGGAACCGCATCTGCGCTGGACCGGCGGCGCGGCGGTGCTGGATGTGCGCGGTGTTACACGGCTGGAATTGCGCTGCGGCGGCTGGCACCGCTATCTGGCCCGGCCTGCGCCCACGGCCGCCGCCCCGGCACGGCTGCAAGCCGTCGCTGGCGGTTGACCGCGCCCGGCGCGTCCTGCTTCATCGCGCCCTTGTTGCAAGGGCCGCAGTCATGAGCGTTTTCCGCCAGCAGATCGAGCAGTTGGAAGACAGCCCCATCGTGGAAGTGTTCCGCTCCGGCTTCGGCATGGAGGGGCTGATCCCGATGTGGGCCGGGGAGCCGGATGTGCCCACGCCGCAGTTCATCTGCGATGCGGCGGCGAAGGCGCTGCACGCGGGCAAGACCTTCTACTCCTACAATCGCGGCCTGCCGGAACTGCGCGCGGCCATTGCCGCCTATCTGCACCGCCTCTACGGCGTCACCATGGCCGACGACCGGATTGCCTTCACGCTGTCCGGCATGAACGCGGTGATGCAGGTGGCCCAGGCCACCGTGAACCCCGGCGACAACGTGGTGGCCATCACCCCGTCATGGCCCAACATCATGCGCGCCATGCAGATCAACGGGGCCGAGGTGCGCGAGGTGATGCTGGCGCAGGGCAACGCGGGCTGGCGGCTTGATCTGGACCGCGTGTTCGCGGCGTGCGACGCCAACACCCGCGTGATCTATCTGGCCAGCCCCGGCAACCCCACGGGATGGATGATCGAGCGCCCGCAGGCCGAGGAATTGCTGGCGTTCTGCCGGGCGAAGAACATCGCCATCCTGTCGGACGAGGTCTATCACCGCATCGTCTATGACCGCCCGGTGGCGTTCAGCTTTCTGGAAATCGCCCGCCCGGAAGACCCGCTGTTCGTGGTCAACAGCTTCTCCAAGTCATGGGCCATGACCGGCTGGCGGCTGGGCTGGGTGACGTATCCGGCGGGCGGCGTGGCGAATTTTGAGAAGCTGATCCAGTTCAACACCTCGGGCGGGGTGGAGTTCCTGCAACACGGCTGTATTGCCGCGCTGGAGCAGGGCGAGGATTTCGTGAAGTTCTTCGTCGAACGCTGCCGCAAGGCGCGTGAGATTGCCAATGCAAGGCTGGCGGCGATGCCGCGCGTGCGCAACATCCCCAACAACGGCGCATTCTACGCCATGTTCAGCGTGGATGGCATGACCGACAGCCTGCAATTCTGCCTGCGCGCGGTGCAGGAAGCCCGCATCGGCATGGCCCCCGGCACCAGCTTCGGCAAGGGCGCCGAGCAACTGGTGCGGCTGTGCTACGCCAAAAGCGAGGACAACATCACCGAGGCGATGGACCGGCTGGAGCGCTTCGTGGCCGGGTACGTCGAACGCACCTGAAGGCGCGGGCAGGAACCGGCGCTTCCGCATGGGCGGGAGCGCCTTGATCCATCTCAAACAGGCAGAAAATCAATACCGGCATTGACAATAGCAATGCCGGCTCACCGGATCGTGTACCCGCAAAGTGCCGGGCGGTGATCAGATTGGCTATGTTATCTTGCAATTTGCCGCATTTGGTCGTAATTGAGCAGTATTCTGTAGGTGCTCAGAGGGTTACGAAATCGATATCGTAAGCGGTGGCACCTTTACGGGAGGCCAATTATAGATATCTCCAGCAATTTTGCGGCGTTGAGTGTTCCGGCGCGCGATGAGCTGCTGCGGCTGACTCTGGCGGCTGCCCCGGCGGCGGTGGCGATGTTTGACACCGCGTTGCGCTTCATCACGTGCAGTGAGTCGGGCCGCCTGTTGTTCGGCGCCACCGGGCCGGTGGTGGGTTGCACTCTGGCCGAGGCACTGCCCCACCTGCCGCCGCGCCTGGGTGCGGCGATGCCGGGCTGCATGTCCGGTGCCAGCGAAGTATCGGACGAGGATTGCTTTACCGGCGCGGACGGCAGCACCCGCTATGCAAGCTGGCGGCTGGACCCGTGGCATCTGCCGGATGGCAGCATCGGCGGTGCGCTGTTGTTCGCCACCGACGTCACCGCAGCCGTGCTGCACCGGCGGCAGGCCCGGCTGCTGGCCGACGGGCTGGACCATGCCGGGTTCGGGCTGGTGATCTGTGATGGCACCACCCACCGCATCATCTACGCCAACCCGGAATTCAGCACCCAGCACCGTCTGCCGCCCGGTGCAGCCATCGGTATGCTCGCGCTGGACACCTACGCCCCGCCGGAACGCGCACGCCTGCTGCAAAGCCTGCAATCCGCCGGTCCCAACGCAACCATGGTGCAGGAAATCGAGCGGCTGCGCGCCGATGGCAGCACGTTTGCGTCACTGACCACGATCACGCTGGTCAGTGATGCCGATGGCCCGGCGCTGTACCGGGTCGGCACGGTGCTGGACATCTCGGCGCACAAACAGGCGGAGGCGGCGCGTACGCAGGCGGAGTCCGATCTGTCCATGCTGGTCGATCTGGCACCCGGCGTGCTGTATCAGGCGCGTCTGACCGGCGGGCGGGTGGAACTGCTGCACGCGCACGGCAATTTCCGCCAGATTTCCGAGCGTGGGGACATCGCTGCGGTGGCGGAGATTCTGGACCGGCTGGACAGCAACGTGTTGCTGCGCCGTCTGGCGGCGCTGCCCGGGCAGGAAGCCCAGTCGGTTGACTGGCAGGTGCAGGAACCGGGCGGGCGCATCCGCTGGCTGCGCAACAATGCCAGGGTGACCCGGCGCGGCGCGGAGGCCGAACTGACCGGCTATCTGACCGATGTGACGCTGGAGGTTGCGGCCCGGCGGCGGTTGCCGCAGGAGGAGGCCATTGGCGCGTTCGGCGAAATGGCGGCCAGCTTCGCCCGGCACATCCAGCCCGAGGCGCTGCGCCAGTTCGTGGAAACACTGCCGGCGGGGCTGGCGATTCTGGACCGCTCCATGACCTATCTGGCCGCCAGCGGCGACTACCGGGCGCTGCTGGGCTTGCAGGATCAGGACCTGACCGGGCGCAGCTACTACGACGTGTTCCCGGAAATGACCGAGTCGCGGCGCGCGGCGCACCGGCTTTGCCTCGCCGGGGCCACACGGCAGGTCAAGGCCGACCCGTATCTGCGCGCCAATGGCGAATTCGGCTTCTGGGACTGGGAAATGCGGCCCTGGTACGACGCGGGCGGCGAGCAGGGCGGCGTGGCCATCACCATCCGCAATGTCACCGATTCGGTTCATGCCCAGCACGATCTGCGCCGCTACATCGACGGGCTGGAAACCGCCAATATCGGCATCAGCATTGCCGATGAGGCCACAGGCGCGCTGATTTACGTCAACCCCGAATACGCCGCCATGCATGGCCGCAGCATCGAAGCCGCCCGCAATCTGCAAGTTCTGGAAAACTACCCGCCGGGTGAGCGTGCCTTTGCGCAGGACCGCATCCTGCAGGCGCAGCAGCAAGGCCGGGTGGTCTATGAAGCCCTGCGCCAGCGCGCCGATGGCACCGTTTTCCCGGCCCTGGTCGCGCTGACCGTGGTGCCGGGGTCCAGCGACACCCCGCCCTATCGCATCGGTACCGTGCTGGACCTGACGGCGCTGAAGCAGGCTCAAGCCGGGCATCGCGCCGCGCAGGGTGAATTGTCCACGCTGCTGGCCTTCGGCCCCGGCATATTGTGCCGCAAGCGCATCGCCGCCGATGGGCTGGAAGCAGTGGAAATCCATGGCGACCGGATGCGGCTGGCCGTGCCGGGGGAAACCGCCGCCGATGTCGATGCGCTGGTGATGGCCGTGCTGCGCCACGCCGATACCGCCGCCCTGCTGCACCGCCTGGCCCAGCTTGCGGATGGCGACACCGGCACCGTGGACGTGATGGTGGCAGCCCCCGGTCAGCCGGAGCGCTGGATTCGCAACGCCGTCCACGTCGTCGGCCGCACCAGCGCCGGCACCGAGATGGCCGGTTACATGACAGACGTGACCCGTGAGGTCATCGAGCAGACCCGCCTGCACCGCGCCGCCACGCTGGTGACGCTGGGGGAGATGTCCGCCAGCATGGCGCATGAACTGCGCCAGCCGCTGTCCAGCATCAGCTATGCCGCCCAGAACGCCCGCCATCTGCTGGGCACGGCAGTCACCGAAGCCGGCAGGGTCGAGGCGAAGCTGGAAAAAATCATCACGGAAACGGCGCGGGCCAGCAAGCTGATCGACCATATGCGGGTGTTTGGCCGCAACGAGCCTTCGGCCCCGGTGGCGTGCAGCTGGCAGCAGGCGCTGAAGGGCGCGCTGGAACTGCTGGCCGCGCGCAAGACCGGCATTGCGGTGGACAATCTTCTGCCCGCCGAGTTGCCGCAGGTGATGGGGGCGCCGATCATGATGGAACAGGTGCTGATCAACCTGCTGGGCAATGCCTTCGACGCCTATGAGGCGCAGGCACAGCCGGCGGAGGTGGCGCTGCAACGTGTCGTTGTCTCGGGCGGGGTGGAGGACGGGGCGGTCGTGCTGTGCGTTACCGACCATGCCGGCGGCGTGCCGGAGGCGCTGTTGCCGCGCATGTTCCAGCCCTTCGTGACCACCAAGCCCTCCGGCAGCGGCACCGGACTGGGGCTGGCCATGTGTTACGCCACCATCGTCGGCATGGGCGGCACGCTGTCGGTTCACAACGAGTCCGGCGGCGCGGTGTTCGAGATTCGCGTCCCGGCCGCAACGCCCTAGTGCCTCGCAACAAACACGTTTTCGTCTTGTTTCACGCCTTGCGGCACGCGCAATAATCCCCAAAACTCCGGCCGCTTGGGGGGATAGCGCCGTGCCGCAGACGACGCCGCAAGGCAGGGGTTTCGTGCGAAATTTCGTCAGCGCCGGCGTCCTGTCCGGTGCAGACTCGCTGGCGGGCGGGCCGCTGGCCTTGACCGCAGCGGGCATTACGGCAGCGGGCACGTTCGGCCAGACCGGTGCCGTGACGCTGACGCCTGCGGGCGGGGCCACGCTCAGCATCACCAACACCATCGTCGATCCCTCGGGCGGCGCGACCTCGGTGCTGATGAACGGCGCGGGCACGCTCAGATTGCAGGTGGCCAACAGCTTCACCGGCGGGCTGACGCTGTCGGCAGGCTCGGTGGTGCTGGCCGCCGCCGGGGCGCAGGGCAGCGGGCCGATTGCGTTCGCTGGCGCCGCGCGCGTGGTGTTCACCCCTGCGGCGTGGCCCGATGGCAGCAGCATCGCCACGCCGATCCTGAATTTCACGCCCAGCGACCACCTGACGCTGCAAGACGTGTTCTTCGACAACACGCAGTTCGTCACGGTGCATCCGGGCAGCATCGACATCGTCGATCAGGGTGTCACCAACACGCTGCAGATCGCCTTCAGCAGCACCGTCATTCCGCAACTCACCCAGGGCAGCGCCAACGCCACCATCGTCAACGCGCTGGCACTGAATGCGGTATCCGACGAAGCCACGCTGAACGCGGCCATTGCGGCGCTGGACGCCATCATCTCACCCGGCACACCCACCACCTATACCATTGATCTGGCAGGCAATATCTCGCTGGCCAGCGATCTGCTGCTGCTCAATCCGGACAGCAGCGTCAATCTGGTGATCGACGGCGGCGGCCACACCATTGATGGCGGCGGGATCGAGCGCGGGTTCTTCGCGTTGACCGGCCATATCACGCTGCGCAACCTGACCCTGTCGCACATGGCCGCGACAGGCGGCGCGGGGGCTGCGGCCTCGGGGTCGGGCGGCGGCGGCGGCGGTCTGGGCGGGGCGCTGTTCGTGGCCAGCGGCGCCAATGTGGCGCTGGACAATGTCACGCTCACCAGCAACGCCGCCGTGGGCGGCGCGGGCGGCACCATCTTCCTGCAACCCGGCGTCGGCAATGACGGCGGCGGCGGCGGC
>CAIPHQ010000047.1 GCA_903864895.1 uncultured Rhodospirillales bacterium | reverse complement strand
GATGCGGAACGGATGCAACTGGCGGACGGCAGCTACGCCTACTGGACGTGGAAGCTCGCACCCTGGTTCGCGCCGGACGGGGCGATCGGCGGGATGATCCTGGCCGCGCACAATGCCACCGCCGAGGTCGCGCGCGAGCACGAAGCGCGGCGCAACGCCATGGTGCTGGAACAGGCCAATATCGGTATCGGCATTGTCAGTGCCCCGGATGGCATCTTGCTGTATGTGAACACCGAACTGGCGGCGCTGCATGGCTACACTGCCGAGGCCATGCTGGGCATGTCCGTGCAGGACACATTCCCCGCCGCCGAGCGTGCCCGCGTAACAGCGCTGCAGGGGAAATCCGATGCTGGCGGCGGCGTTCGCTTCGAATCGGACCGATTCCGCCGGGATGGCACGACGTTTCCAGCCCTGACACACATCAAGACGGTGAGCGCGGACGGCGATTACCTCGCCTACCGTATTGGCACCGTGATTGACCTGACCGGGATCACGCAGGCCGAGTCCGCTCGCCGGGCGGCGCTGGACGACCTGTCAGCGCTGATCCAGCTTGGCCCCGGTGTGCTGTGGCGCAAACACGTCACCGGCAGCGCCATCGTGACGCTGGAAACCAGAGGCGACCTGATGCGGCTTGCCTTGCCCGGCCAGAGCATTGAAATGGCCGAAAGTCTGGTGGCGGATGTGCAGGCCAGCCCAACCACGCTTTCCAGGCTCCACGCCCTGCAAGCCGACCCCGATGCCTATACCGGCTCGGTTGACATTCTGGTGACCCATCCCGGCTTGCCGGACCGCTGGGTGCGCGATGCCATCCGCATCGTCTCCCGCACCGCCGATTCAGCCGAGATGGTCGGCTACCTGACCGACGTGACCCCCGAAATTCTCGAACTGCAGCGCCTGCGGCAGGCCGCGACGCTGATCACGATGGGGGAAATGGCCACCAGCATGGCGCATGAACTGCGCCAGCCGCTGTCCACCATCAGCTTCGCTGCGCAGAACATCGAAATGCTGTTCGAGCAGCAGAACCTGTCCGCCGAACTGATCGGCAAGAAAATCCGCAAGATCGTGGCTGAAACCCAGCGCGCCAGCCGCCTGATCGACCACATGAAGGTGTTTGGCCGCCATGAGCATGAACCCAGCGGCCCGCAATCGTGGCTGACGGCGCTGGCCGGTGCGCGGGAATTGCTGGCACAGCGCCTGCGCGGTTACAGCCTGCAGGACACGCTGCCCGCTGACCTGCCCGACGTGGCCGGTTCGCCGATCCTGATGGAACAGGTGCTGATGAACCTGATCGGCAACGCCATGGACGCCTATGAAAGCCAAAACGGGGGCAATGTGCTGCACACCATTGCCATCACCGGCGGCGTTGAAGACCAGCAGGTTGTGGTGCGCGTGGCCGACGCGGCAGGCGGCATTCCGGATGCCGTGATTGGACGGGTGTTCGAGCCGTTCTTCACCACCAAACTCGCGGGCAAGGGCACTGGCCTTGGCCTTTCGGTGTGCTTCGGCACCATCACCGAAATGGGCGGCACGCTCAGTGCGCACAACGCCGGCGGCGGCGCGGTGTTTGAAATCCGCCTGCCCATCGCCCCGGCAGGGGATGGTGCAGCGCAAAATCCGGGATAGCATCACGGCCCCATCACCGGTCAAGGACTGCCATGCGCACCATCACCGCCATCATTCGCGTCAAACCGGGCACCGAAGCCACAATGCGGCAAGGGTTGCTGGACGTAGCCGCCAATGTGCGGGCCAATGAGCCGGATACGGTGGGCTTCTACATCTCGCAGGACCCGGCGGACCCGTGCGTGTTCGCCACCTATGAGCGGTTCACCGATCAGGCGGCGATGGACCGGCACAACAATTCGGCCACCGTCGCAGCGTTCTTCGCCATCGCCAAACCCATTCTGGACGGGCCGGTAACGCTGCTGACCTGCGACGAGATTTCTGCCAAGCCGTAACGGCCTATCGCGTCTCGCGGTGGTATTCGGCGTTGGGCATCAGGTCCAGCGCCGCCGCCATCCGGTTGGACAGGTTGAACAGCCCGATGGTCTGCGCGAGGTCGAACATGTCCTCGTGGCTGAACCCCGCCGCGCGCAGCGCATCCCGGTCGGATTCCAGAATGGCGTAGGGTTCGGTGGTCAGTTTCCACGCGAAATCCAGCATTGCGCGCTGCCGCGGCGGCAGCGGTGCCACCCGGTAGTTCAGCGCCAGCATCTCACCGAGTTGCGGGTCGCCCGACAGGCGCCGCACCGATGCCCCATGCGCCACAAGGCAGTAGTAGCAACGATTGGCCGAGGAGACGACCACGGCCACCATCTCCCGCTCCAGCTTGCTCAGGCCGGACGGGGCCAGCATGATCTCGTTATACGTGGCCATGAAATTGCGCAGTTTCTGCGGCTTCAGGCTCAACGCGCTGTAAACGTTGGGCACGAATCCCAGTTTCTCGGCGCATTTGGCCCAGATGGCCTGCAAGTCCTCGTCCAGCGTGGCCGGATCGGGCACACCGAGCGCCGAGATTTGGTCTGATTGCGGCACGTCACGTCACCCAGTCTATGGCGGGCGGCCACGCTACGCCGCGGCGTCTTCTTCCTCCAGACTGAATTGCGCGGCTTCCTCGTCGTATTCGTAAAGTTCCGCATAGCGGCCCCACGCAATGGCGGTGCGCAGCGTGTCCTCGGCGTAGTCGGGCGACATGTGGTCTTCCAGTTCGTCGCGGAACCGCACGGCCGACGCACGGTGGTTCCAGCGCTCGTCCAGCGTGCGGCGGATCACGGCCACCAGCGGCACATGGGCGCGCAGCGCGCTGGCAAACAGCACCTTGCGGGCATCCGTGTCGGCATGGGCGAATTCGCGGCCCAGATCGGTCAGCTTGATATCGCCTTCTTCCAGCAGCCCCAGACCGAGCAGTTGCAGCGCCTCACCCAGCGGCAGCAATTCGTCGGCTTCCAGTTGCAGCGATCCCGCCAACGCGGGCAAGTCGGCGCGGCCATCATAGGGCGGTGCGGCCAGCGCCTCGATCAGACCGGCCAGCAGGTTGGTGGACACCGGATGCAGCGGGGTGGCGAAGGTCACGTCCTGCGCCGGGGCAGCAGCGGTGGCGGCGGTATGGGTGGGCACCGGCACGCGGCGGGTCATCAGCGCATAAATATCATCCACCATCTGCCGGAACGCCGGATCCAGCCGGTTGCGCGGGTGCGGGAACGGCACCGCAAGCTCGCTGGCCACCCGGCCCGGATTGGACGAAAACACCAGAATGCGGTCGCACATCAGCACCGCTTCCTCGATGTTGTGCGTCACGATCAGCACGGATTTCAGAGGCAGCTTGCCTTCCATCCACAGATCGATCAGGTCGGTGCGCAGCGTCTCGGCGGTCAATACATCGAGCGCGCTGAACGGCTCATCCACCAACAGCAGATCCGGGTGCACCACCAGCGCCCGCGCCAGCCCGACGCGCTGGCGCATCCCGCCCGAGAGCTCCTTGGGATAGGCGCTTTCGTACCCGCCCAGCCCGATCAGGTCGATCGCCGCCTCGCCGCGCTCCTCCCGCTCGGCGGCGGCGATGCCCTGCGCCTCCAGCCCCAGTTCCACGTTCTCCTGCACGGTCAGCCACGGGAACAGCGCGAAGCTTTGAAACACCATGGCCACGCCCGGCGTGGGGCCGCTGACCGGCTTGCCCTGCCAGCGTACTTCACCCGCCGTGGGTGTCAGCAGCCCGGCCACAATGCGCAGCAGCGTGGACTTGCCCGAGCCGGAGCGGCCCAGCAGCCCCACGATCTCACCGCTGGCGATGCTGACATTCACGTTGTCCAGCACCAGCAGGTCGGCACTGCTGTCCTTGTGGTACGACTGCTTGCAGTTCTTCACTTCCAGCAGCGGCGCGGCGGCAAGGTCCATGGCGGCCTCCTACAGGGTCAGGCGGCGGGTGGCGTAGGCATAGATGGGCCGCCACAGCACGCGGTTGATGCCCACCACGAACAGCGACATGATCGCGACCCCCAGCACGATGCGCGGGAAATCCCCGGCATCGGTGGCGTGCGCGATGTAGGCCCCCAGACCGTGCGCGGACAGCTTGTCGTCACCCCATGAGGCGACTTCGGACACGATGGCCGCGTTCCACGACCCGCCCGAGGCGGTGATGGCCCCGGTGACGAAGAACGGGAAAATGCCGGGCAGCATCACCCGCCGCCACCACAGCCAGCCGCGCACGCGGAAATTCTTCGCCGCCTCCTGCAAGTCGCCGGGAAACGCCGAGGCGCCCGCGACCACGTTGAACAGGATGTACCACTGGGTGCCCAGAATCATCAGCGGCGTGAGGAAGATGTCCGAGTTCAGGTGGAAGCGGACGATCACATACACAAAGATCGGGAACAGCAGGTTGGCCGGAAAGGCCGCCAGAAACTGCGCCACCACCTGCACCCGCCGCGACCACGCCGGGCGCAGGCCCAGCCACACGCCCACCGGCACCCAGAACAGGCTGGCCAGTGCGATCAGCAGCATCACCCGCAGCATGGTGATGCAGCCCAGCCCCACCGCCTCGGCCAGATCGAGCAGTCCGATATCGGCGGCGGCAATGTAGCTGACGATCTTCCACAGCGCGGCCAGCACCACCACGCCCACCAGCACCGCGAACACCGCATCGCCCGTGCGCGACGGCGCGGCGGCAGCCGGTTTGGCGGCAGCACGGCCCGGACCGCCCAGCCGCAGCGTGCCGATGCGGCTCAGCACGTCGCCCACCGCGCCGCCCACCAACCGCAACACCCGCGTGCGCCGCAGCAGGCGCAGCAGCCACGGGTCTTCGGCGGTGGCACCGGCCACCACCTCGAAGCGGAACTTGGCCGACCACGCCACCAGCGGGCGGAACAGCAACTGGTCGTACAGCAGAATCACCGCCAGCATGGTCAGAATGGCCCATGCCACCGCCCCCAGATCACGCTTGGCGAGCGCCAGCGATACGTAGGAACCGATGCCCGGCAGCGTCCAGGTATGGTCGCCCAGCGTGATCGCCTCGGCGGCGACCACAAAGAACCAGCCGCCGGACATCGACAGCATCATGTTCCACACCAGCCCCGGCATTCCGAACGGCACTTCCAGCCGCCAGAACCGCTGCCACGCGGTCAGCCGGAAACTGCGGGTCACCTCCTGCAAATCCGGCGGCAGCGTGGTGAGCGACTGGTAGAAGCTGAACGCCATGTTCCACGCCTGGCTGGTGAACACGGCAAAGATCGCCGCCAGTTCCAGCCCGGTGACCTTGCCGGGGAACAGGTTCATGAAAAATGCGGTGGTGAACGACAGGAACCCCAGAATGGGCACCGATTGCAGCACGTCCAGCAGCGGCACCATCACCAGCCGCCCGCGGCGGCTTTTGGCCGCCAGCGGCGCATAGGTGAAGGTGAACAGCAGCGACGCGGCGAGGGCTGCGAACATGCGCATCGTGGTGCGCAGCGCGTAATTGGGCAGATTCGACGGATCGAGGTCGATCTCCAGCGCCTTCGGCGCATCCAGCGGCTTGAACGTGTCCGGGGTTACGTGCGCCAGCGCCAGGATGAAGCCCAATACGCACAGGAACGCCACCGCATCCCACAGGTTCGGCAACCGGCGGCCCATGGCCTGGGCCGGAGGCACAATGTTGGGCATGGCGCTGGACCGCCTGGGCTGGGGCGCACGGCGGATGCCGCTGGGAAGGGCTGTTACAGCAGTCCCGCGCCCCGTGTCACCCGGTGCGAAAGTTGCGAATTCATGACACCGTGGCGGTTCCGGTGCTGCCGAACCCGCCTGCCCCGCGCGCGGTCTCGTCGATGGTATCCACCGTGTGCCACGCAACCCGGGTCACCGGCGCCACCACCGCCTGCGCAATCCGCATCCCGCGCTCGATGGTGAACGCATCCGCCCCGGCGTTCATCACGATCACCTGCAACTCACCGCGATAATCCTCGTCCACCGTGCCGGGGCTGTTGGGCAGCACGATGCCGTGCTTCAGCGCGAGGCCGGAGCGCGGACGCACCTGCATCTCATAGCCGGGCGGCAGCGCAATCCGCAGCCCCGTGGGCACCAGCACACGCCCGCCGGGCGGGATGGTCACGGGTGCTGCAATGGCGGCAATCAGGTCCATCCCGGTGGCACCGGCGGTGGCATAGGCGGGCAAAGGCAGGCCTTCGGAATGGGGAAGGCGGACGATCTGCACCGATACAACTGTCAAACTAGAGCCTCCGCAATGCGCGCAGCCAGCCGGCGCGCAACGTCATCCTTGCCCATGCGCGGCCAAGGCTCCACGCCTGAAGCACTCACCAGCGCCACCTCGTTCTCCGACCCGCCCATGATGCCGGTGGCGGGGGAGACATCGTTGGCGATGATCCAGTCGCAGCCCTTGCGCAGGCGCTTTTCGGTGGCGTGGCGCAGCACGTCGTGGGTTTCGGCGGCGAAGCCCACCACGAGGCGGGGGCGGCGCGGCCCTGCTGCGGCGATGCTGGCCAGAATGTCGGGGTTGGGCACCAATGCCAGTGCAGGCGGCGGGCCGCCCGGCGTTTTCTTCAGCTTCTGCCCGCCCGCGTTGTCCACCCGCCAGTCGGCGACGGCGGCGGCAAACACGCCCGCATCGGCGGGCAGCGCGGACTCGCAGGCCGCCAGCATCTCGGCGGCCGTTTCCACATGAACCACGGTCACGCCTGCCGGGTCGGGCACCGTCACCGGGCCACTGACCAGCGTCACCCGCGCGCCCAAGGCCACCAAGGCCGCGGCGATGGCGTGGCCCTGTTTGCCGCTGCTGCGGTTGGCGATGTAGCGCACCGGGTCGATGGGCTCATGCGTCGGCCCGCTGGTCACCAGCACATGCCGGCCGGCGAGTGGGCGCGGCGGCGACAGCATGGCTTCGATGGCGGCCAGAATTGCGGGCGGTTCGGCCAGACGGCCCGGCCCGAATTCGTGGCAGGCCATCACCCCGTCATCCGGCCCCACCACCGCCACGCCGCGCGCGGCCAGCGTTGCCATGTTCTGCACGGTGGCCGGATGCTGCCACATCCGCACGTTCATGGCAGGGGCCACCAGAACCGGCTTGTCGGTGGCCAGCAGCACCGTGCTGGCCAGATCGTCAGCCAGCCCATGCGCCAGTTTGGCCAGTATGTTGGCGGTCGCCGGGGCCACCACTACCAGATCGGCGGCGCGCGAGAGCTGAATATGCCCCATCTCGCTTTCATCGGTCAGCGAGAACAGGTCCGAATAAACCTTGTTTTCCGTCAAGGACTGCAAGGACAACGGTGTCACGAACTGCCCGGCTGCCTCCGTCATCACCGCTGTCACGCCGCATCCGGACTTGCGCAACAGCCGCACCAGTTCCAGCGATTTGTAGGCGGCGATGCCGCCCGCGACGATCAGCAGAACCCGGCGGCCGGACAGGCTCACAGCCGCCAGCCGCTATGGATTGCCGCGATCCCGCCCGACAGGTTCTGCACCTCCACCCGCGCCAGCCCTGCCGTGCGCATCATGGCCGCCAGCGTGTCCTGATCGGGGAAGGTGCGGATGCTCTCGGCCAGATAGCGGTAACTGTCCGCATCACCCGCAATGCGCTGGCCCAGCAACGGCAGCACCCTGAAGCTCCAGGCGTCATACACCGGCTTCAACGCCGCCACCTGCACGCGGGAGAATTCAAGGCAGAAGAACCGCCCGCCCGGCTTCAGCACCCGCCGCGCCTCGGCCAGCACGGCCGGTTTGTCGGTACAGTTGCGCAGGCCGAAGGCGATGGACACGCGGTCCACGCTGCGGTCCGGCAGCGGCAGTTTTTCGGCGTCCGCCGCCAGCATTGACAGATCGCCGGTCAGGCCGCGCTGCAACGCACGGTCGCGGCCCACCGCCAGCATCGCCGGATTGATGTCGGACAGCAGCACCTTCCCGCCGCCGCGGGAAAGCCAGCCGAAGCTGATATCCCCGGTGCCGCCCGCCAGATCCAGCAGCGTGCGGTTGGGGCGCGGGTCCATCGCGGTGATGAAGATGTGCTTCCACACCCGGTGGATGCCCAGCGACATCAGGTCGTTCATCAGGTCGTAGCGCGGGGCCACGCTTTCGAACACCGCGCGGACCAGCGGCTTCTTGTCGTCCACCGGCACCTGCCGGTAGCCGAAATCGGTGGTGGCCTGTGCCTGTGTGTTGTCGCTCATGGGCACAGTCTATAGCGTGCGCCGCATCATGCCGGAACTCCCCGAGGTTGAGACTGTGATGCGCGGCCTGCGGGCGCGGCTGGAGGGTCAGGTGCTGGTGCGCGCGCGCATCAACCGCCCGGACATGCGCTGGCCATTCCCCCCCGGTCTGGCGCAACGCCTGACCGGCGCGCGCGTGACCGGCTTCCGGCGGCGGGCCAAATACATCCTGATGCGGCTGGACGGCGGCGACAGCGTGCTGATCCATCTGGGCATGTCGGGCCGCATGGTGATCGCCCCGGTCTCCAACGGCCCGGACACGATGCACGAGCACCTGACGCTGGAAACCGGCCCCTCGGCCGCCGATCCGGGCTGGCGGGTGGCGTTTGTGGATCCGCGCCGCTTCGGCTCGGTTGATCTGGTGGCCACGGACGCCGAGGATTCGCACCGCCTGCTGGCCGGGATCGGCCCCGAGCCGCTGGACGCCGATTTCAACCCCGCCGTGCTGGCGGAGGCGCTCGCAGGGCGGCGCACACCCATCAAGGCGGCGCTGCTGGACCAGCGCAACGTGGCGGGTCTGGGCAACATCTACGTGTGTGAGGCGCTGTACCGGGCCGGGATCAGCCCCGAGCGGCAGGCACAGGACGTGACCACCGCCGAAGTCAAAAAGCTGGTGCGCGCCATCAAGGCGGTGCTGGGCGAGGCCATTGCGGCGGGCGGGTCGTCGTTGCGCGACTATGTGCAGCCGGACGGCGAACTCGGTTATTTTCAGCACGCGTGGAAGGTCTATGGCCGCGAAGGGGAGCAATGCGAAAAATGCCCTGGACCGCCGGGCTGTGCGGGCGTGGCGCGCATCGTGCAATCCGGGCGCAGCAGCTTCTATTGCCCGCGTCTGCAACGCTAGCTAGGAAGGCGCCTCCCGCCAGCCCGAGATGGAGCGCCCAAGATGCCCGAGTTGATCCTCGTTGAGACCCATGGCCGCGTCGGGCTGATCCGGCTGAACCGCCCGCAGGCGCTGAACGCGCTGAGCGCGCAACTGATGCGCGAACTGGGCGAGCAGTTGCTGGCGTTCGACGCCGATCCGGGCATCGGCTGCATCATCCTGACCGGGTCCGAGAAGGCGTTCGCCGCCGGGGCCGACATCAAGGAGATGAAGGACCGCACCTATCCGGATGTGCTGCTGAATGACTTCATCGCGCCGTGGGAAACCATTCTGACCGTCAAAACCCCGGTGATTGCGGCTGTGGCCGGTTTTGCGCTGGGCGGCGGCTGCGAACTGGCGATGATGTGCGACTTCATCATCGCCGCCGACAGCGCCAAGTTCGGGCAGCCGGAAATCAACCTCGGCGTGATCCCGGGTGCGGGCGGCAGCCAGCGGATGACGCGCTTCATCGGCAAATCCAAGGCGATGGACCTGATCCTGACCGGGCGGATGATGGACGCCGCCGAAGCCGAGCGCTGCAATCTGGTCAGCCGGGTGTTCCCCGCCGCCGACCTGATCGCCGAGGTGCTGAAGATTGCCGACAAGATCGCCAACCTGTCGCCGGTGGCCACCGTGGTGGCCAAGCAGGCGGTCAACCGCGCGTTCGAGACCACGCTGACCGAGGGCGTGCGGGCCGAGCGCAGCCTGTTCCTGTCCTTGTTCGGCACGGACGACCAGAAGGAAGGCATGGCGGCGTTCGCCGAGAAGCGCAAAGCCGCGTTCAAGCTGGGCTGAGGCGGCGCTTTGTTTCGCACTGCAACTTCACCGGCTGCAGCGGCGCCGGTAAAATCGCGTTTCCGTGAGCGGAATTTTGCAAGTGTGACATCTCATGTTTTCCAACTCGTTGCGAGCCGGAACGCCGCACGTCACATGAACGTCACACGGCAGACCGCGATGCAGCCATGCCGGGGCTTTCTTGACTCTGTCACCGTCCCTGCCTAAGACCGGCTCCCTAAGATACCTCGCGTCCGCCCGATCATCTGCCCGATCGCCCATCAGTCCAGAACCATAGAGAACCATGGCTAATAATCCCTCAGCGCGTAAGCGCATCCGCCAGACCGCCAAACGCACTGCCCGTAACCAGGCGCGCACCTCGCGCGTGCGGACCTTCGTGAAGAAGGTCGAACTGGCAATTGCCAGCGGTGACAAGGCAGCGGCAGCGGAAGCCCTGCGCGCGGCGCAGCCCGAGATGCAGCGCGGCGTGATCAAGGGCGTGCTTCACCTCAACACGGTGTCGCGCAAGATTTCCCGCCTGTCCAAGCGCGTGAAGGCCCTGTCGCAGGGCTGACCGGATTGGCCGGCTGAGCTGCACAGCAGTTCAGCCGGTATCCTTGATTTGAAGACTATTATATATCAGCAGTATTACTGCTGCATATCCCGACATCATAACATAAAACTGCATCAAGAGCGCCTGAGATATTTCATATTGTCTGCATTTGCATAGCGAGACAAAATTTTCGATTGCCATGGTGCGGGTTTTAGCTTAATCATTGCTCCGTTGGCGGCACGCTTCCGCTGCCACTCCGTTAAATCGTCTGGCCCATCCCGTCTCGCGCCGCAGACTATGCGGATCTGCGCCTGGCGTGCTGCGTACCGGATGGCCAGACG
>CAIPHQ010000046.1 GCA_903864895.1 uncultured Rhodospirillales bacterium | reverse complement strand
TAGGTGGCATCATCGCCGGTCCAGCGCCCGGCAATCGCGCGGCGGCGGTGCGGGGAGCCGGTAGTGCCGGGGGCACCGTGCAGCGTGAGGGCGTGGAACACCACGCAGTCGCCCGGTTCCAGATCCCAGCCGATGAAGCGGTGCTGCGCGCGCTCGGCCTCCACGTCGATCATCGGCTCGAAATCCTCGGCCTGATGGTCGGCGGAATCCTGAAACCGCTTGGGGCGGAACCAGCGGTTCCATGCGTGCGACCCGGCCAGAAACTCCACCGCAGTGTGGCGCGGCACCGGGTCGAGGCTCATCCAGATGCTGCACACTTGCGTGCCGTTCACCGTCCAGTACGGCTGGTCGTGGTGCCATGGCGTCTTTTCGTTGGTGCCCGGTTCCTTCACCAGCACATGCTCATGGAACAGGTTGACCTTGCTGGCACCCATCAGCATTCCGGCAATCCGGGCGGACGGCGAGTGCAGCAGGAAGTCCTGATATTCGGGAATGCGCCGCCAGTTGCAGTAATCGCCGAAAAAGCGGCCCGGGGAGCCGGCCGGGGTGTATTCCTTGGACAGCGGACCCGGCTCGGTCATGTTGCGCTCCACGCCACGCGCCAGCGTGTCGAGCCACGCCTGCGAGAACGCGCCGCGCACGCACACCGCCCCGTCGCGGGCGTATTGCGGCTGCAAATCTGCCAATTGTTGTGCCAAATCCATTGCCGAGCCCTCCGAACGCGGCCCGCATTTGGGCATGGCTCCGCCCGTGTTGCAAAGTCCTGCACTGCTTGACGGCACTGAGGGCGGGCCTGATGCTGCCGCACACGCGCCCGGTGCGCCGGGCGAAGGGGAGGGTAAGGCCATGCGGGACAATCCCGTCAAACACCGGATCGCCGAGGGCGGTGCCGCGTTCGGGGCGATGGTGTTCGAGTTTTTCACACCCGGTATCGCCCAGATTCTGAAAGTCGCCGGGTGCGACTTCGTGCTGTTCGACATGGAACACAGCGGCATCGGCATCGAGACCATCAAGGCGCAGGCGGCGTATTGCCGTGGCGTGGGCATCGTGCCGATGTGCCGGGTGCCGTCGCTGCAATACCAGTTCATCGCCCGCTGCCTCGACGCCGGGATGATGGGCATCATGGTGCCGATGGTGGAATCCGAGGCGCAGGCGCGGGAGATTGTGTCCTACACGCAATATCCGCCGCATGGCGTGCGCGGGGCCGGGTTCGGCATGGCGCATGACGATTACGAGGGCGGCACACCGGCCGAGAAAATGGCCATCGCGCGCCAGCGCACGATGGTGATCTGCCTGATCGAGACCGCCAAGGGCGCTGCGGCGGTGGACAAGATTGCGGCCGTGGATGGCGTGGACGTGGTCTGGCTTGGCCATTTCGACATGACCAATTTCATGGGCATTCCCAGCCAGTTCAAGCACCCGGATTTTCTGGCCAACGTGGACAAGATCGTCGGCGCCGCGCGCAAGCACGGCAAGACGGCGGGCTTCATGGCCGCCGATGACACATGGGCGCGCGACTATCATGCCAAGGGGTTCCGCCTGTTGGCCGTCGGCCCCGACCATTCATTGTTCACGCAGGCGGTGGCGCGCGGCATCGGCACGCTGCGCGCGTTGCAGACCGAGGCTGAAGCCGCCCCGCCGCCCGCAGCCCCTGCCGAAGCGCCGCCCGCCAAGGGCAAGAAAAAGAAGAAGGGAGACTAAGACCGTGGAAAAATTCACAGTCGGACTGACCCGCGACCTGCTGACCTCCAGCGGCGACCCGTCATTCGGGCGCGAGGCGCTGCGGATACTGGACGCCGAGCCCAACATCACGTGGGAGATCATGCCGGAGAGCGTGAACGAACTCACGCCCGCCATGCTGTCCCGCTACGACGGCATTCTGGTGAATGCGCCGCGCGTGTCGCGCGCCAGCTTCGGCAACGGCGCGGTGCGCACCCGCATTCTGGCCCGCCACGGCGTGGGGTATGACTCGGTGGACGTGCCCGCCTGCACCGAGCATGGCGTGGTGCTGACCAACCAGCCGGATGGCGTGCGCCGCCCGGTGGCGGTGGCGGCGCTGACCTTCATCATGGCGCTGTCGCAGCACCTGTTCACCAAGGACCGCCTGACCCGCGCCGGGCGCTGGAACGAGCGCACCGATTACATGGGCATGGGCCTGATTGGCCGCACGCTGGGCATTGTGGGGGCAGGCAGCATCGGGCGGGAGATCATGCGGCTGGCCAAGCCGTTCGGCCTGCGCCTGCTGGCCGCCGACCCCTACGCGAACGCCGAGGCGGTGGCCGCCGAGGGCGCGGAACTGACCGATCTGGCCACCGTGATGCGCGAGAGCGATTTCGTGGTGGTGGTGTGCCTGCTGACGCCGGAAACCCACCATCTGATCGGCGCCGAGCAGTTCGCGCTGATGAAGCCGACTGCCTATTTCATCAACGTCGCGCGCGGCCCGATCATGGACGAGGTGGCGCTGACGGCGGCCCTGCGCAGCGGGCAGATTGCCGGTGCAGGCCTGGACGTGTTCGAGCAGGAGCCGGTGGACCCGAACAACCCGCTGCTGAAGATGGACAACGTGATCGTCACCCCGCACTCGCTGTGCTGGACGGACGAGTGTTTCCGGGGGCTGGCGGAAAGTGCGCTGACCAGCATTGTGGCCGCCGCGCGCGGGCAG
The DNA here is from genome assembly GCA_903864895.1 of uncultured Rhodospirillales bacterium. GTDB lineage: Bacteria > Pseudomonadota > Alphaproteobacteria > Acetobacterales > Acetobacteraceae > CAIPHQ01. The sequence goes on along the minus strand of CAIPHQ010000046.1, from coordinate 2,196 downwards.
AAGCCGCGAAATGTGGTGAACCCGGATGTGCTGGGCACCGCGCGCGTGTCGGCGTGGCTGAAATAGCCGCCGCCATCGGGCGCTGAAGCGTGGAAGGCGGCCTTGCGGGCCGCCTTCCTTTTCTGGGCCTCAGAGCGTCACGCCACCCATCATCGGGTCGCTGATGCTGTCCTGGCCGTTTTCCAGATGGCCCGCGAGTTGGGTGCGGAACATCGGGTCGGTGGCCGAGGTCAGGGTCAGGTCGTACCAGCCATAGTGGCTGTTCAGGTCGTAGGAGAGCGTCACGCTCTCACCGGCCGCCAGCGTGTAGGTCTGCTGCGTGCCGGTGTAGCCGTTGGCGATGGTGACCGTGATGGCCGGACCGCCCTGGCCAAAATTGACCAGTTTCAGGCCGAGCGTGTTGCTGGCCGCATCCGGTGTTTCAATGACGTTGATGCGCGCGTGCGGGTGGGTGGTCGCGCCTCGATAGGCCCGCATGAAGCCGTTCGGACCATAGGCGGTGAAATCGAACTTGCCGCCCGGCAGTGACGACAGGTCGAAGGTCGCTTTCACCGACTTGCCCTGGCTGACCGTGTACATCCACGGCCCGCCCGCGACAGTCTGCGAACGCACCTGGTAGGCGATGGCCTGCGGGCCGGTGTTGCCGAAATGCAGCGTGAAGCTGGACGTGCCGAAGTTGGGCACGCCATGCACGAGCGGCTGATAGGGCAGCGCGCGCGCCGGGCGCACGCCGGTTTCCTGTACCGGCATGGTCTGGCTGACCGGCACCAGCGGAATGTAGTCCGGGTAGCGGTTCTGGTCCGGGGGCTGATGGGGGGCGTTGTACGGCCGCGCCACCACGGCCGCATCCGGATTGGCGAAGTTGAACGCGGTGGTCAGGTCGCCCGCAATGGCGCGGCGCCATTTGGTGATGTTCTTCTCGATCAGGATCGGATTGCTCGCGGCGAAGCGGGCTTCGATGAAGCGGATGATCGAGGTGTGATCGAACAGCTGCGAGTTGACGTAGCCGCCCTTGCTCCACGGCGAGATCACCAGCATCGGCACGCGGGTGCCGAACCCGTACGGACCGGCGGCATAATAGCCGTTGCCGGGGTAGATTTCGTTATGCGTGCTGACGGTGGAGCGGCCCTGCGCGTCGCTGGCGGGCGGGGTGGGCGGCACCATGTGGTCGAAGAAGCCGCCGGCTTCATCATAGTTGATCAGCAGCACGGTCTTCGCCCACACCGCCGGGTTCGCCGTCAGAGCGTCGAGGATCTGCGAGATGTACCACGCGCCGAAATCGGGCGGGAAGTTCGGGTGCTCGCTATAGGCTTCCGGGGGCGTGATGTAGCTGACCTGCGGCAGTGTGCCGTTCAGCACATCGGCGCGGAACTGGTCGAACAACGTGCCGCTCACCGAGATGTTGGTGCCGGTGCGGGCACCCTTGGCCAACGCCCCGGTGTCCTTGGCGTTCTGGTACTGGAAGAAATACAGCAGCGAGTTGTCGCCGTAGTTGCCGATATAGGCGTTGCCGGTCCAGCCCCAGTAGCCATCGGCGGTCAGCCCCACGCCGGCATCCTGATACACTTTCCAGGTGATGCCTGCGTCGCGCAGCCGCTCGGGGTAGGTGGACCAGGCGTACCCGGCTTCGGAGTTGTCGATCACCGGGCCGCCGCCCTTGCCGTCATTGCCGCACCAGCCGGTCCACATGTGGTAGCGGTTCGGGTCGGTCGGGCCCATCAGCGAGCAGTGATAGGCGTCGCACACGGTGAACGCGTCGGCCAGCGCGTAGTGATACGAGATGTCCTGGCGGGTGTAATACGTCATCGCCGTGGAACCCTTGTAGGGCACCCACTGGTCGTAATTGCCGTTGTTCCACGCGCCGTGGGAATCGGTCCAGCCATGCGACACGTCGCTCAGGAACGCCATGCCCAGGTTCGGCGCATCCGGATGGAACGGCATCACCATGCCGCCAGCGCCATCCGGCTGCTGCCACACGCTGCCGCCGCCCGGCAGGGTGACGGCGCGCGGGTCGTTGAAGCCGCGCACGCCCACCATCGAACCGAAGTAGTGGTCGAACGAGCGGTTTTCCTGCGTCAGGATCACGATGTGCTGCACATCGGCGATGGTGCCGGTCACGCTGGCAGCCGGAATGGCGGCGGCGCGGGCGATGCTGGCCGGCAGCGCCGAAGCAAGCGCTCCCGCGCCCATTGCCTG
>CAIPHQ010000045.1 GCA_903864895.1 uncultured Rhodospirillales bacterium | reverse complement strand
GACTATAACAGCGGTGCCATCTGGCGCTTCGGCCAGACCGTGGGTCCGGCCTATCTGGGGGCGGTGACGCATCCGGGTGCGTCGGCCGAGACGCATTGTTACGCCGATCTGTAACGCTGTTTGGCTTTACTGAAACTTTACAAACGGCTGGTTGCAAGTAGTCGGCGGCAGCGGTAACGCTGCCGCCGTTACTGTTTTTGGGGGATTTGACGATGCGCCGCCGGTCTTTGCTGTTCGCCGCTGGTGTTGCAGCCCCTGCCGCGCTGCTGGCCACGCTGCGCGCCGCCGTTGCTGCGCCACCGCCGCCGCCGCCGCCGCAGGCCATTCCGCCGAACCGTTACGAAGCCCCGCCACCACCCCCGCCCGGCCCCACCTATATCTGGGAGCCGGGGCACTGGCACTGGAACGGCGTGGGTTACGTGTGGGTGCGCGGCCATTACGTGGTGCGCCAGACGGCATGGCACCGCTATGTGCCCGGCCATTGGGCGTTCCGGGGCGGGGTTTACGTGTGGGTTCCTGCCCATTGGCAATAGTCAATTGGGAATAGCCGGTCACATCTGGCAAGTACGGCGCGGTCATCCTATCTAAGCCGTAATGCCCGGGCGGGGCAGGGCGGGAGAGAAGCCGATGATACGCATGACCGATGCTGGCGCCTTCCCTCCCGGCGATCTGGACCGCACCGCCACGCGCCGCCCGCCGGTGCTGTGCGAGCAGAACCCCAATGAAGGCGACCCGGTGGCCGAGGTGTGGTCCACCATCCGCCGGGAGGGGATTGAGGCCGTCGAGCGGGACAGCCTGATGGCCGGTCCGCTCAACGCGGCCCTGCTGCGCCATGCCAGCTTTGCCGATGGTCTGGCCGGGCGCCTGGCGCGCAAACTGGCCGATGCCGATCTGGGCGTGGCGGCCCTGACCGCCTTGTTCAGTGAGGCGATGGCCGACGAACCCGGCATCGTGCGCGCCGCCGCACGCGATCTGGCCGCCGTGCGCGACCGTGATCCGGCCTGTCCGGACCTGATCACCCCGTTCATGTTCTTCAAGGGCTACCTGTCGTTGCAGGGCTTCCGCGTCAGCCACTGGCTGTGGAAGCGCGACCGCCGCCATCTGGCGCACCACGTGCAAAGCCGCCTGTCTGAAAAATTCGGCGTGGACATCCACCCGGCGGCGCGCGTTGGCTGCGGCATCATGATCGACCACGGCACCGGTCTGGTGATCGGCGAGACCGCGATTGTGGAAGATGACGTGTCGATCCTGCACGGCGTCACCCTCGGCGGCACCGGCAAGGAATGCGGCGACCGCCACCCGAAAATCCGCCGCGGCGTGTTGCTGGGGGCCGGGGCCAAGCTGCTGGGCAATATCGAGGTGGGCGAGGGCGCCAAGGTCGGCGCCGGGTCCATCGTGCTGGACGACGTAGCCCCGCACACCACCGTGGTGGGCATTCCGGCCAAACCGGTCGGCCCCAAACTGGTCGATCTGCCCGCGTTCACCATGGACCAGATGATCGCGCCGCCGGAGTACATGATTTAAAGATCTGCTTCCGGGCACGCGGTCCCGCAGACATCAATGCTCTTTCAATGACGCCGCTCGCAACGCCTCTATCCAGTTTCGCAGACGTTCGACGGCATCGTCGATAAGCGACGCATCGGCCTGCGTATAGGCCAGCAGAATCGCGCCGTGGTAATCGGTCATCAACGTGCGGGAATAGTCTTCCGCCCGTGCTGGCGCGGCGCCGCAGCGCGCGAATTGTGTGGCCAGCCATTGAAACTGTACTGCGTAAACGCGGGCCACTTCGCCGTTCAACGCATCGCTTTCGCGCCGCAGATCACGGGCCAACCCGGCCAGCGGGCAGCCCAGCGTGACGTATACGTCGCGCATCACCTGTGCCTGCTGCAGAAAACCTTCAATCCGCTGCCATCCGCACGCCTCGGACTCCAGTTGCGCCAGATAGCCCGCCTGCACGGCGCACCATTCATCAATCACGGCGCTGGCCAGATCGTCCTTGGCTTTGAAGTAATAGAAAATATTGCCCGCCGACAGCCCGGCGGCCTGCGCCACGGCGGCCAGCGAGGTGCGGGCATATCCCTGCCGATGAAACTGCTCGATAGCCGCAGCCACGAGCCTTTGGCGCTTGCCGGTCGCTGGACGGCCCATCAGGTGAGTACCAGATTCATAGTGAGTTGACCAACTAACTATCATGGGTTAGGTCCGCTGTCACCGTCCCGTGGGAGAAGCGCCATGAAGTTCGGCTACACAATCCTGTATGTGGAATCAGTCGCCGAGACGGTGGCGTTTTATGAGCGGGCCTTCGGCCTTGAGCGCGGGATGGTAACGGCAGCCAACGAGTATGGCGAACTGAAGACCGGCGGCACCAAGCTTGCGTTTGCCGCCAATGCCTTCGTCAGCACACTCACCGGCGAGCCATTCGACTCTGCAAGCCCAGCGAAAGCCGCGCCGCCGGTGGAAATCGGCCTTGTGACAAACGAGGTTGAAGCGGCCTTCGCCAAGGCTGTCGCCGCCGGGGCCATCGCCGTCAAGGCGCCGGAGAAAAAGCCCTGGGGCCAGATGGTTGGCTATGTCCGCGACAATAACGGGTTTCTTGTCGAGATCTGCTCCCCTGTGGATGGGCAGCCGTAGATGGCCTCAAACCAAAGTACCGTTGACTTCATCGTCGAGCAGTCCGCCGGGGCGGGTGCCGTGGCAGGGCGCAAGATGTTCGGCGAGTACGCGCTGTTCTGCGATGGCAAGATGGTTGGGCTGATCTGCGATAATCAGCTTTTCATCAAACCCACCGTGGCCGGCCATGCCCATATCGGCGCCGCCACGGAAAGGGCGCCGTACAAGGGTGCGAAGCCCTGTTTCTGGATTTCAGGCGATCTTTGGGAAAATGGCGATTGGCTGACCGCACTGGTGCGGCTTACGGCGGCGGATTTGCCGCTGCCGGCCAAGAAGCCGCGGAAGCAGAAGACGTGAGCACGTTCGAGATCAGACCCGCCAAAGCCGCCGATATCCCATGTCTGATGTCTGTGGTGGACGGCACAGAGCTTTTCCCCGGCGAAATGCTTGCGGGCATGATGAGCCCATTTTTGTCGGTTGAGGGCAGCGACGATATCTGGCTGACATGTGAGTTGAACTGTGAAGTGATCGGGTTCTGTTATGCCGCGCCAGAGAAACTGACCGATGGCACATGGAACATGCTCGCCATCGCGGTGCATCCGTCATGTCAGGGCAAAGGCGCAGGTGCAGCCATTGTCCGTCATCTCGAACTGATCCTGCGCGGTCACGGCCATCGTGTTATTGTTGTGGACACTTCGGGCACACCGGAATTTGCCCGGACGCGCGCCTTTTACCGGAACAATGGCTACGCCGAGGAAGCCCGCATCCGCGATTTCTGGGCGAACGGCAACGACAAGATCGTATTCTGGAAGCGTTTTGCATAGCGGATAGCCAGTTGTCCGCAATATAAAATGAAGTCGAAATAACAAATCTACACAGCCGCAGCAAACGCCCCCGCCGCGTCCCGCACCCACGCCAGATCTTCCCCCCGGCGCACCCACGCCCGCGCCGCCGCTGCCTCATCCTCGGCCCCGCGCGAAAACTCCAGCGCGTCCGGCAGTCCCTCCACCGGCAGATAAATCGCCTGCGCGCACGGATAGTCCCGCGCCCGCCACTCTGGCCGATGGGTGGTAAAAAACGTCAGGCACGGCACGCCGAACGCATCGGCCAAATGCGGCATGGCGGTGTCGGCGGAGATCATCAGCTTCGCGCCCGCCACCAGCGCACATAATTCGGTGAGGCTTGTTGCCTGCGGGGCCGCCTGCACGCCCGGCAGCGCCGTGCCCTGTGTGACCACGGGCAGGCCGAGGGCCAGCAAGGTTTCGGCAATGGCCGTATGCACCGCCTCCGGCATGGTGCGCAGCGTCATCGAGGTCCGCGGGCACAGCAGCGCGTAGCCTTGCCGGGCGAAGCGGGGCATGCGCAGGGCCAGCCATGCGTTGCGGCGCAGGGCAGGGGGAACCGCAAGCGGGTCCAGCCCGAGTGCGCGCAGGAAATAGTCGATCATCGCCACACCCCGAAACGCCGGGTCGAAGGCGAAATCGCGAATGTCCAGACTGCGGGCGAAGGCGGCGGCGGGGGGAAACGGCGTGGCCGGGGTTTCAAACGCCCACGGCAACTCGCGCACCTCGCACACATCTGCCGCCGCGCGGTACACGTCCTGCACCAGCGGGGCCAGCCCCGGCAGGCGGAACAGCACTGGCTTGCCGTCCAGCGCGCCGAGTTCCAGCGCCGCCGTCATGGCCTGCACGCCGATGATGCTGTCGCCCAGACTGCGGCCCCAGCCGTTCAGAATGGCAGTGCGGGCGGAATCGGGCGGGCTCAGGACTCCTCCGCCTCCACCACCGCGACATCCAGCAATCGCTCGATCACTTCAGGCTCCTGTGCGCCTGCAATGGCGTGGCGGCCACCCAGCACGAAGCATGGCACGCCGTTGATGCCAAGGCGGTGCGCGCGCAGGTTTTCGGCGTGGATCGAATCGGCCTCGGCATCGCTGGTCAGAAACCGCAGCGCCTCCGCCCCGTCCAGCCCGCAGGCCATCGCCACGCCGGCCAGCACCTGCGCGTCGCCAATGTCGCGCCCGTCCGTGAAATGCGCGGTGAACAGCGCCTCGACCAGTTCCGTGCCGCGCCCGTACTGCTCGGCCCAGCGCACCAGCCGGTGCGCGTCCACCGAGGACGGGGTGCGGCGGATACGGTCGAAGCGGAACAGGATGCCTTCGGCGCGGCCGATATCAGAAATCGAGGCATACAGCCGCCGTGCGCGGTCCTCCCCGCCGAATTTGCGCACCACGTAATCGGCGCGCGGCATCCCCACGCGCGGCATGTCCGGGTTCAGCAGGAACGGCCGCCAGACGATGTCGAACTGCAAATCCGGCCGCCGCCGCAGCGTGGTCAGCAGGCGGCGCAGCCCCAGGTAGCACCAGGGGCAGATCAGATCGTGCACGAACTCAATCGAGAGCCGCGCCCGTTGCGGGGCGAGCATGTTCATTCGCATCCCTCCCGGGATCGCCGTCGCCGAAGCACGTGGGAGTATCGCGGCGGCACGGGGCGGGATGCAAGCGCGCAGGGCAGGCGGGCGGGGCGTATGCAGCGCCCGTGCTCGCGTGGCAGGGTGGCGCGAAATGGAGGACGCCATGCCCATCACGCTGTACGAACTCGCCGCCGCCAACCCGGAGATCCGCTTCAGCCCGTATTGCTGGCGCACCCGCTTCGCGCTGGCGCACAAGGGGCTGGAGGTGGAAGGCGTGCCCTGGCACTTCACCCAGCCCGAGCGGCTGGCGTTTTCCGGCCAGGCCAAGGTGCCCGTTCTGGTCGATGGCGAGCAGGTGGTTTCCGACTCGTGGGAGATTGCGAAGTATCTGGATGCCGCCTACCCGGACCGGCCCAGCCTGTTCGGCGGCGAGGCCGGGCTGGCACATGCCGCGTTCATCAATGCGTGGGCCGATGGCGTGCTGAACCCCGGCATTTCGCGGCTGATCGTGGCCGATATTCTGCCCGCGCTGCGCCCGGAAGATCACGGCTATTTCCGCCAGAGCCGCGAGCGCAATTTTGGCATGCCGCTGGCCGATGTGATCGCCGGGCGGGAGACGCGGGTGGAAGCATGGCGGCAAACACTGGCCCCCATCCGCCTCACACTGCGCCGCCAGCCGTGGCTGGGCGGGGATGCGCCGGATTACGCCGACTATATCGTGCTGGGCAGCCTGCAATGGCCGCGCTGTATCAGCCGTTTCCCGCTGCTGGAAGCCGATGATCCGGTGGCCGAATATCTGGCGCGCGGTCTGGCACTGTTCGGCGGCTTGGGGGCCAACGCGCCCACGGTGGCCGCAGCCTAGGCGGTCTGCGCCGCGGCGCTGTCCGGGGCGCGCCAGTACTCGATCTGCCACGCCAGCCGGAACCGCAATTCCCGCGCGCCTGCCACACGCAGGTGCGCGGCCCCATCCGTCCAGCGATAGGGGGCCTCCGGCGCGTGCCAGCCTGTGCCGAACGCGTCCGGCGCGGGCGGTGCATCGTCCAGCAGCAGGCCAGACAGCGCGACGCCAAGGCGGCGGCGGTCGGCCTGCGGCGTGGTCTCGGCAGGGATGGCGTGGCGCGACTGCAAGCAGATCTCAGTGGCGTTGGCGGGCAATTCCACACGCCAGTCGCGTCCGGCGCGCTGCACCGGCAGGGCGCGGCCGCGCACCTGCACGCGCAGCGCCGGGTCGGCGGTTTGCTGCCAGCCCAGCGCCTCGGCCCGGCGGGCCAGCGCCAGGCGCGCGGCATCCACCTCGGCACCGCCGGTCAGCAATGGCAGGCAGCCTTGCCCCGGCACGGCCGGGCGGACGAAATCGGCCACCAGTTGCACCGGGCGGTCGGCGTTCTCGAACGCGCTGCGATTGCCGGTGTCCAGATAGGATTCGGCCGGCATCCCCTCGGCCAGCAGCACGTCGTGCGCGTCCAGTTCGACGTGAAAATAGGTGATCCGCCCGGTCATTTCCTGCGCAATGGTGGCCCCGTTGCACAGGTACCGGATCGGGATCAGCACGCCGCCCGCCATCACGGCGTGATCGGGTGACAGCTTCACGTCGCGCAGCGGCACCCCATCGGCAAACGCCCCGGCGCGCACCCGCACCGGGGCCACGTCCCACGGGCGCGGGTGCCGGGCCACGGACAGGCGGCGGCGGCCAATCCAGCACACCGGCGCCCAGCGGCGGTGGAGCACGGCGGGGACCGCGTCACCTTCGCGCAGCGCCTCCACCGCCACCTCACCGCGCGCGGTGCGGATGCGGGTGCCCTGCGCGAAACAGGCGGTGGTGATGTAGGCATTGCTGGTGTCGAAATGGATCGGCAGGCCCTGCGGCACCGGCGTGGTGGCAATCATGCTGGTCGCGGACAGCAGGGCCCTGGTGCCCCCCTTGCACGCGGCCACGGCGGCAAATTCCCCGGCGCTGAGCGTGTCGTGCACCAGCACCGCATCGGCGGTCACGCCCACCACGCGCAGGGTCCAGTGGGTTACCAGCGTGCCGTTCTCGGTTTCCGCCAGTGTCACTGTGCCTGCGGTGTCCGACACGCGCACCACGGTGAACAGCGAGCCACCGGGCAGGAACGCCTCGCCGGTGGAGGTTGCGGTGATGCTGCGCGCGGCTGGCAGCAACAAGTCTGCCAGCGATGTCCAGTGGCTGGCATCGAAGCACAGGTTCAACAGGCCGGTCAGGCTGGCAGGCGCGGTCGGCATCAGAGTTGTCCGATTGTCCCGGCGCAGGCTGACAAAATCCATTGAACACGGCAATCGTTGCCGCTGGTGCTCAACTTACCGCGCCCTCGGCCACGCGCAGATCGATACCTGCGCTGGTGGCCGCCGCAATGGCGGCGCGCAGGCCGGTGACAAGCGTGTCAAGCGCCATGCTTGGCTCACCGGGCCGGTTGGCCACCTGTTCGGGCAGCCATGGCACGTGGATGAAGCCCACCGGCAGGCCCGGGAACTCGGTGGCGGCGATATGGCTCGCCAGATAGAATACATGGTTGCACAGGAATGTGCCCGCAGTCTGCGACACCCGCGCCGGAACGCCGGCGCGGCGGATGGCGGACACCATGGCCTTGATCGGCAAGGCCGACAGATAGGCCGCCGGGCCGCCCGGCACCACCGGCACGTCGATGCGCTGCACCCCGGCATTGTCGGTGATGCGGGCGTCATCGATGTTGATCGCCACCCGTTCCACGCACAGTTCCGCCCGGCCGCCGGCCAGACCGGTGCCCAGCACCAGATCGGGGGAGCTTTCCGCGATGGCCGCCCGCAACACGCGCCCGGCCGCGGCGTAGGTTACCGGCAGCACGGCGGCGCAAAGGCGAACATCCGCCGGCGGGGCGGCGGCCAGCGCCCGCACCAGCCGCAACGAGGGGTTGTCGGTGGCACCGTCGAACGGCTCGAACCCGGTCAGCAACACTGTCTTCATGTGTGCAGCTTAGCCCGCGCTGGCCACCCGCCGTAAGGGGTCAGACTGTGGCGGTCAGATCGATGCGATTTCGCAACGCCACGGTGGCGGCGATGGGCCACAGCACGAAGCCTTTGGCCGCCAGCGTTGGCAGCCATTTTTCCAGGGCTGCGATGGTCAGCGGGCGCGGGTGGCCGATGGCGATGGCGTAGCCGGAGCGGCGGGCGGCGTGTTCAATCTGCGCCAGTTGCCCGGCGATGATGCCGCCATCAGACACATGGTCGATGAACACATCGCGCGCTGCCGCCGGAACACCGGCGATTTCGGCGCGGGCGAGGGCGACGCTGTGCGGAATGGTCACGCTGTCCAGAAACAGCATGCCGTGGTCCGCCGCCTCGCGCGCCACGATGTCCATCAGCGCCGGGTCCTTGGTGGCCACGCTGCCCATGTGGTTGTTCAGCCCCACCACACCCGGCACGGCGGCAATGGCGGCGCGCAGGCGGGCGGTGTTGATGGCGGGCGGCAGGTCAATCCGCAGCGGGTCCGGCCCGGTCTGCGACAGGCTGTTGGAGAATGACTGCATCGGCATGTGCAGCAGCGCCTCATGCCCGCGCGCCGAGGCGGCGGCAATCTGCTCGGGCAGGTTGGGCGCGAACGGAAACCACGCCAGCGTCAGCGGCCCCGGCAGCGCAACCACACGCTCGGTGTGCGGGTGCATGGAGCCCATGTCGTCCACTACAACGGCAATCTTCGGGCGCGGATCATCTGCGGCGACGGCAACAGCGTTGCGGCGCCAGACCGGAACGGCAGACGGCGGCGCTACCGCCTGGTCCGGCGGCACAAGCTCGGGGTGCAGCACAAAAGGCTGCGCCAGCGCGCGCTGCCCCGGCACGCCTGCGGCGGCCAGCAAACTCAATACGGTGGTGCGTCGATTCAGCAGCATGGACAGGCTTTGTCAGTGTTCAGTTGATGGTCTTATAGCCATACCGCACTGCGGCAAGCCATGCTGATTTTGCGATGAGATGATCACGAATTACCTGAGGAACCGGGTGCATCGTCATGATATAAGTCACTTCATTCCAAATGCGAGTCGCCGCTGGCTCAGGTGACAGCCGCAGCAATGCGGTCCACGATGCCGGGCACGTCGGCGATATCGTGATACACGCCGAACCCGATGCGCAGCACGCTGCCGCGTACATCCGTCACAATCCCGGCGTCCGACAGCATGTTGTGCAGCGCCTGTGAATCGGCACTGTCATAGGCCAGAAAATTGCCGCGCTGGCTGTCGGTCATCGGCACAGCGAGCCTTGCTTCGCGCAGACCGGGGCAGTGCAACCGGTCCACGTCCGCCACGAAGGCGGCGGCGACGGCGTGCGCGTGGGCGTGGATGTCAGCCACGCCAATGCCAAGCCCCGCCAGCCAGTCCTGCACCGCGTTGAAGCGGTACAACCCGCTGGGGTCGAAGGTTGCACCCAGAAACCGGCTGCCATCGGTGCCATAGGGCACCTCGCCGGGCTTTGCCGTGGCCAATGCGCCGAAGCTGGCATACCAGCCGGTATCGCGCGGGCGCGGGGCAATGCCGGGCGGGCAGTGCATGAAGCACACGCCCTCGCCGGCCATGGCGTATTTGTAGCCGCCGGACAGGTAGAACGCCCGGTGCTGAATGGCCGACAGGCCGGTGGGGCGGGCCATGAAGCCGTGATAGCCGTCGATCACCACCAGCGCATCGGGGCTGGCAACGGCATCCACCAGGCTGGCCAGATCGGGCAGCGCCCAGCCCGAGTTGAAGAACACCTGACTGATGAAAACCAGATCGAACGGCGCTTTCGCGGCCTGCGCGAACCGTTCGGCGAAGGTGGCGAACGGGCGCACCGGCAGAACGGTAGCCTCCACCAAGCCATCCTCACGCAGGCGGTTCAACTGCCGCGTCAGCGTATGGAACTCACCATCCGTGGTCAGCACGCGCGCGGGCCGCCCGGCGGGGCAGGCGGACAGCAGCCGGCGCAGGAAGTCGTGCGTGTTGGGCGCAAACGCGATGGTGGACGGGTCGGGCAGGTTGAGCAGGCGGGCGATATGGCGCTGCGCCGCCGGGATGACCTGCCCGAACACGTGCCGCCACTTGCCATCCCATACCCGCGCCGCGTCCTGCCACGCCGCCATGTGGCCGGTGAAACTGGCATCCGGCCACAGATGGTGGCTGTGCGCGGCCAGGTGGAGTTGCGTCCCCCCGCCGGCCAGCGAGCGCGAAAAATGGGCTTTCAGGGATGGCAGCGCGGTCATGCGCTCGCCAGACCGAGCACCACTTCGGTGGCCTGAAAGCCAAGGCCGAGGTCATGCGCCACGGCGGCGTGCGTGACCTGACCGGCATGCACGTTCAGGCCGCGCCGCAGATGCGGGTCATCCGCCAGCGCCTGCCGCCAGCCCTTGTCGGCCAGCGCCAGCGTGAACGGCAGCGTGGCGTTGCCCAGCGCGATGGTGGAGGTGCGGGCCACGGCACCCGGCATGTTGGTGACACAATAATGCACCACGCCCTCTTCCACATAGGTCGGGTTGGCGTGCGTGGTGGGCTTGCTGGTTTCAAAGCAGCCGCCCTGGTCGATGGCGATGTCCACCAAAACCGAGCCGGGGCGCATCTTGCGGACCAACTCGCGGGAGACGAGTTTGGGTGCCGCAGCGCCCGGCACCAGCACCGCGCCGATCACCAGATCGGCATTCAGCACGGCGCTTTCGATGGCGTCCGCCGTGGAATACAGCGTGTGCAACTGGGTGGGGAACATCTGGTCAAGCTCGCGCAGGCGCGGCAGCGAGCGGTCGATCACCGTCACGGTGGCGCCGAAGCCGATGGCCATGCGCGCGGCATTGGTGCCCGCCACACCGCCGCCCAGCACCACCACGTTGCCGGCCGGCACGCCCGGCACACCGCCGAGCAACACGCCCGCACCGCCCTGTTCCTTTTCCAGGCAATGCGCGCCCACCTGCACCGACATGCGGCCGGCCACTTCGCTCATCGGGGCCAGCAACGGCAGCGCGCCGCGCGCGTCGGTGACGGTTTCATAGGCAATGCAGGTTGCCCCGGACAGCATCAATCCCTGCGTCTGTTCCTTGTCGGCGGCCAGATGCAGGTAGGTGAACAGCACCTGACCTTCGCGCAGGGCGGCGATTTCGCTGGGCTGCGGTTCCTTGACCTTCACGATCATGTCGGCGAAGGCGAATACTTCCAGCGCCGTGGCGGCAATCGACGCCCCCGCGGCCCGGTACGTGTCATCGGGGAAGCCGATGGAGACCGCTGCCCCCTGCTGCACCATCACCTGATGCCCGCGCGAGACGAGTTCCCGCACCGCCGCAGGCGTCAGCCCGACGCGGTATTCGTGGGTCTTGATCTCTTTGGGGACGCCGATCTTCACCTGATACTCTCCCGTATGAAGCCGAGGACGGCATGGTAGCCCGGCCACGCGGGCCGAAACAGGGGATGTTGCGGCGCAACTTGCATGGCAGTGGGTGCAAGGCAATGATGCCTGCGTATTGCGGAGCCTAGGTATGCGCGGGACGATCAGGTTTCTGCTCGGCGAGACGGAACGCACCATCTCCGGCCTCAGCCCGGCGATGACCGTGCTGGAATGGCTGCGGACCGAGGCGCGGGCTTGCGGCACCAAGGAAGGCTGTGCCGAAGGCGATTGCGGGGCCTGCACCGTGGTGCTGGGCGAAGTGACAGATGGCCGCCTGCGCTACCGCGCCGTGAACGCCTGCATCCTGTTCCTGCCCGCGCTGGACGGGCGGCAGTTGCTGACGGTGGAGCATCTGCGCGGGCCGGACGGCGCGCTGCATCCGGTACAACAGGCACTGGTGGAACAGCACGCCTCACAATGCGGCTTCTGCACGCCGGGCTTCGTGATGTCGCTGTTCGCGCTGTACCACGCGGGCGCCGGCGTGGACCGGCAAGCGGTGCTGGAAGCCCTGGCGGGCAATCTGTGCCGCTGCACCGGCTACCGCCCGATTGTGGACGCCGCCCTTGCCACGTGCGGCGGCCCGCCCGCCGGCCGGTTTGCCGATGCGGCGGAAGCCACCGCCGCCCGCCTGCTGGCGCTGGACAGTGGCGAGGCGCTGGCGGTGACGCATGAGACGGGCCGCTACCTTGCCCCGCGCACGCTCGATCAACTGGACGGCCTGATGCAGACATGGCCGGACGCCACCGTGCTGGCCGGCGGCACCGATGTGGGGCTGTGGGTCACCAAGCAGCACCGCGCCCTGCCCACGGTGATTGCGCTGGAACAAGTGGCGGGTCTGGCCGGTGTGTCCGAGACCGATGGCGTGCTAAGCATTGGCGCAGGCGTGACCTATGAGGATGCCTTGGCGGTGCTGAACGGGCATTGGCCGGAATTTGGCCGGATGCTGCGGCGCCTGGGATCGCGCCAGATCCGCAATCGCGGCACCATCGGCGGCAACGTGGCCAATGCGTCGCCCATCGGCGACACCCCGCCCGCGCTGATCGCACTCGGTGCCACGCTGGTGCTGCGATCCTCCGGCGGGCAGCGGCGCATCGCGGCGGAGGATTTCTTTCTCGGCTACCGCAAGACCGCGCTGGCCAAGGGCGAATATCTTGCGGGCATCGAGATTCCGCTGCCCGCCACCGGGCAGTTGTTCGCGGTCTACAAAGTCTCCAAGCGGTTCGAGCAGGACATTTCCGCCGTGTGCGGCGCGTTCGCCATCACGCTGGCGGGTGGCAAGGTGGCGTCCGCCCGCATCGCCTATGGCGGCATGGCGGCGGTGCCGAAGCGCTGCACTGAAACTGAAGCGAGCCTGATCGGGCAGGACTGGACGCAGGACAGCGTGGCGGCGGCGATGGCAGTGCTGGATGGCGAACTGACGCCGATTTCGGACATGCGCGCCTCGGAGGCCTATCGCAGCCTGGTGGCGCGCAACCTGCTGCTGCGGTTCCATCTGGAAACCGCGCAGGAAACCACGGCTGCGGTGCGGCTGACAGAGGTGGCGGCATGAACGTGATCGCGCCGGTTTCCACCCCGCTGCAGCCGAAAACCTTGCAGGTGGCCGGGCACTCGGCGGCGCATGACAGTGCCCGCAAGCAGGTGGCCGGTGAGGCGCTGTATATCGACGACATGCCGGAACCGCGCGACCTGCTGCACGCGTTCATCCGCCTGTCCAGCCACGCGCACGCGCGCATCCGCACACTGGACGTAAGTGCCGCATTGGCTGCGCCCGGTGTGGCGGCGGTGCTGACTGCCAAGGATGTGCCGGGCGTCAACGATGTCGGCCCGGCGTTCCCCGGTGATCCGATCTTTGCTGATGGTCTGGTGGAGTATGCCGGGCAGTCGGTGTTCGCCGTCGCGGCGGACAGTATCGCGCTGGCGCGGCAGGCGGCGATGCAGGCGGTGATTGAATACGAGCCACTGGCCCCGGTGCTGACGATTCGTGACGCGCTGGAGAAGCAGTTCTTCGTGCTGCCAAGCCAGAAGATGCAGCGCGGCGATGCCGGGGCTGCCTTGGCGGCTTCTCCGCTGCGGTTGCAGGGCCGCATCGTGGTGGGCGGGCAGGACCATTTCTACCTTGAAGGTCAGATCGCCCTGGCAGTGCCGGGCGAGGACCGCGACATGAAAGTCTATAGCTCCACGCAGCATCCCACCGAGGTGCAGCATCTGGTGGCCCGCGCGCTGGGCGTGCCGGATCATGCGGTGATTTGTGAAACGCGCCGCATGGGTGGCGGGTTTGGCGGCAAGGAAAGCCAGGCATCGCTGTTCGCCGCCATCGCCGCGTTGCTGGCCGCGAAAACCGGGCGGCCGGTGAAACTGCGGCCCGACCGCGACGACGACATGAAACTGACCGGCAAGCGCCACGACTTCGAGATCGAGTGGGACGTGGGCTTCGACCCCACCGGGCGCATCACCGGCATCGCCTTCATGCTGGCGGGCAATTGCGGCATGTCGCCCGATCTGTCCGGCGCCATCAACGACCGGGCGATGTTCCATTCCGACAACGCCTATTACCTTGATGCGGTCAGCATCGTCTCGCATCGCTGCAAGACGCACACGGTGTCCAACACCGCGTTCCGCGGCTTTGGCGGGCCGCAGGGTATGATGGGGATCGAGGCGGTGATGGATGCCATTGCACGGCATCTGAAGCTGGACCCGTTGCAGGTGCGGCGGCGCAATTTCTACGGCAAGCGCGACCGCAACGTCACCCCGTATCACATGACGGTGGAAGACAACGTCATCCCCGAAATCGTCGCCGAACTGGCGCGCACGGCAGAATACACCAAGCGGCGGCGGGAAGTGGAGAATTTCAATGCCACAAGCCCCTGGGTGAAGCGCGGTCTGGCGCTGACGCCGGTGAAGTTCGGCATCTCGTTCACACTGACGCGGATGAATCAGGCGGGCGCGTTGGTGCATGTGTACACCGATGGCAGCGTGATGCTGAACCACGGCGGCACCGAAATGGGGCAGGGGCTGTATGTAAAGGTGGCGCAGGTGGTGGCCGAGGAGTTCGGCATTGCGCTCGACCGGGTGAAGATCACCGCCACCACCACCGAGAAAGTACCCAACACCTCACCCACCGCCGCATCCTCGGGCAGCGACCTGAACGGCAAGGCGGCACAGGCAGCCTGCCGGACTATCCGCGCGCGCATCGCAGGCGTGATTGCCAGGGAGTGGCAGGTGCCAACGGCAGACATCGTGTTCGCGGGCGGTGAGTTGCGCTGCAATGGCCACGTGATGCGCTTTGCCGAGGCGGCGAAGAAGACGCATTGGGCGCGCGTGCCCCTGTCCTCCACCGGGTACTACGCCACACCGAAAATCCATTACGACAGCACGGTGCATCGCGGGCGGCCGTTTTATTACTTCGCCTATGGTGCGTCGGTGTCGGAGGTTGAGGTGGACACGCTGACCGGCGAATACCGGTTGCGGCGAGTGGATATTCTGCACGACGCGGGGCAGTCGCTGAACCCGGCGCTGGATCTGGGGCAGATCGAAGGCGGCTATGTGCAGGGCATGGGCTGGCTGACCACCGAGGAACTTGTGTGGGACGCGCAGGGGCAGCTGCGTACACACGCGCCCAGCACCTACAAGATCCCGGCGGTGGGCGACGTGCCGCCCGATTTCCGCGTGGCGCTGTGGGCGCGCGGCCGCAACCGGGAGAACACCATCTACCGCAGCAAGGCGGTGGGGGAACCGCCGCTGATGCACGGCATTTCGGCGTTTCAGGCGCTGGTGGACGCGGTGGCTTCCTGCGGTGAGGGCGTGGTGCAACTGGACGCGCCCGCCACGCCCGAGCGCGTGCTGATGGCCATCGCCGCACGGCGCGGCGGATGAGCGGCGACTGGCTGGACGCACTGGGCAATCTGCGCCGCCGGGGCGAAGCGGCGGTGTTGGTAACGGTGCTGGCCACGCGCGGGTCCACCCCGCGTGAGGCCGGGTGCAAGATGGTCGTCTCCGCGTCGGCGACCTATGGGACCATCGGCGGCGGCAATCTGGAATTCCAGTCCATCGCCCGTGCCCGCGCGGCGATGGCCGGGGCAGGGCCTGTGGTGGTGGAATTCCCGCTTGGCCCGGCACTGGGCCAGTGCTGTGGCGGCCATGCCAGCGTGCTGTTCGAACCTGTGCGCCCGCCCGGATGGCACATCGCGCTGTATGGCGCGGGCCATGTGGGCCGGGCGTTGGCGGCGGTGCTGGGCACGCTCGATTGCCGCGTGTCGTGGGTGGATGCGCGCGCCGGGGAATTTCCGCCCGTGCTGCCCGGCAACGTAACAGCCTTTGCCGGACTGCCACCCGCATCGCTGCCGGATGGCAGCTACGTGCTGATCCTGACCCACGACCATGCGCTGGATTTCGACCTCGCCGCGCAGGCGCTGCCGCAATTCCGGCTGCCGTTTGTGGGGGTGATCGGGTCAGAGACCAAGCGGGCGCGCTTCGTCTCCCGCCTCGCGCGGGCGGGTTTGGCGCCCGACGCCATCAAGCGTCTGGTGTGCCCCATCGGCCTGCCCGGCACCGGCGGCAAGCCGCCTGCCGAGATTGCGGTTTCGGTGGCGGCCCAGTTGCTGCAACAGCGCAACTGCGTCAGCATTCCCGCCCCGGTGCCGATGGCCGCAAGTTGCGCCGGGTGTGCAGCCGGATGCGCGGCGGAAGGGATGGCGCAATGACGCCTGAGGAACTGATGCGCCGCGCCATCGCGCTGTCGCTGGAAAAGATGCAGGCGGGCAGCGGCGGGCCGTTCGGCGCGGTGATTGCGCGCCATGGCGAGATTGTCGCCGAGGGCTGGAATCAGGTCACCTCCAGCAACGACCCCACAGCCCATGCCGAAGTGGTGGCCATCCGCCGCGCCTGTGCGGCGCTCGGCCGGTTCGATCTGTCGGATTGCGAGATCTACACCAGTTGCGAGCCGTGCCCGATGTGTCTGGGCGCGGTGTACTGGGCGCGGCTGCAGCGGATGCGCTTCGGCAACACGCGGCAGGCGGCGGCGGCCGTGGGGTTCGATGACGAGTTCCTGTACCGGGAAGTCCCCAAGCCGATTACGGAACGCGCCATCCCGACCACGCAGTTTCTGGCCGATGAGGCGCAGGTGGCGTTCGACGCGTGGGCCGCCAAGCCGGACAAGGTGCCGTACTAGTATGGCAAGCCCTCCGCCCCGGTTGCGGCTGACCGGCATTGTCAAACGCTACGCCAGCACGCTGGCCAATGATGGCGTGAACCTGACCGTCGGCCCCGGCGAAATCCATGCGCTGCTGGGCGAAAACGGCGCGGGCAAGTCCACGCTGGTGAAAATCATCTACGGCGTGGCCCGCCCGGATGCGGGTACCATCGAGTGGGAAGGCCAGCCTGTCACCATCGCCGACCCCAACGCCGCGCGCCGTCTGGGTGTGGGCATGGTGTTCCAGCATTTCTCGCTGTTCGAAAGCCTGACGGTGGCCGAGAACATCGCGCTCGGGCTGGGGGCCACCGGGAGCATCGCCGAACTGACCGCGCGCATTCAGGACGTGTCCCGCCGCTACGGGCTGGCGGTGGAGCCGGGGCGGCATGTGCATCATTTGTCGGTGGGCGAGCGCCAGCGCGTGGAAATCGTGCGCTGCCTGCTGCAATCGCCGCGCCTGCTGATCATGGACGAACCCACGTCGGTGCTGACACCGCAGGAGGCGGAGGGGCTGTTCGGCGTGCTGCGCCGCCTGTCCGCCGAAGGGTGCAGCGTGCTGTATATCAGCCACAAGCTGGAGGAGATCAAAGCCCTGTGCGAGAACGCCACCGTGCTGCGCGGTGGCCGTCTGGCCGGCGGGTGCGACCCGCGCGTGGCCACCGAACAGCAGATGGCGGAAATGATGATCGGCGGCGCGCTGCCGGTGGCGCATCGCCCGGCACCGCTGCGCGAAGGCAAGCCGTGCCTTGAGGTCAGCAAGCTGACCATGGAATCGGACGAACCATTCGGCACCACGCTGCGCGACATCTCGCTGCAACTGCGCGACGGGCAGATCATCGGTATCGCGGGCGTGGCGGGCAACGGCCAGAAGGAGTTGCTGGGGGCCCTGGCCGGTGAGCGGCGCACGCCGGACGCCGCCGCCGTAAAGGTGTGCGGCACCGATGCCGGGCATATGGGGCCGACCGCACGGCGCAAACTCGGGCTGTCGTTCATCCCCGAGGAGCGGTTGGGCCGGGGGGCCGTGGCCGAATTTCCGCTGACCGAAAACGGGCTGCTGACCGCCTATCCGCACGGCTTCGTGCGCGCCGGGCTGATCCGCACCGGGGCGGTGCAGAAATACGCCGCCGGGATCATCAAGCGGTTTGCCGTGAAAGCCTCGGGCATCGACGCGCGCGGCAGCAGCCTGTCGGGCGGCAACATGCAGAAATTCATCGTCGGCCGTGAAATCGGCACCAACCCGCGCGTGCTGCTGGCCGCCCACCCGACATGGGGCGTGGATATCGGGGCTGCCATCGCCATCCGTCAGGCGCTGATGGACCTGGCCGCCGCTGGCTCGGGCGTGCTGGTGGTCAGCGAGGATCTGGCCGAGTTGTTCGAGATCTGTGACTTCATCGCCGTGCTGTCCGGCGGGCGGCTGTCGCCGCCGAAACCCACGCGGCAGACCACGGTGGAGGAAGTCGGCCTGCTGATGGGCGGCCGCATGGCGGCGCAGGAGATGGCGCATGGCGTATAGGCTGGAAGCCCGCGCCCGCCCGGCTCAGGCGATGGTGTGGTTGTCGCCGGTGCTGGCCGCCGTGCTGTCGGTGATCGGCATCACCATTCTGTTCGCCGTGCTGGGCCGCAACCCGGTGCAGGCGTTGCAGGTACTGTTCATCGCACCGCTGGAAACGCTGGACGGTCTGGCCGAACTCGGCCTGAAGGCCACGCCGCTGCTGCTGTGCGCCATCGGTATCGCCATTGGCTGCCGGGCGGAGGTGTGGAACATCGGCGCGGAAGGCCAGTTTACCGTGGGCGCAATTGCCGGTGGCGGCGTGGCACTGGCGTTTGGCGGCAACGATTACTGGTGGATGCAGCCCGCCATGCTGCTGGCCGGCGTGCTGGGCGGCATGGCGTGGGCGGCAATTCCGGCGCTGCTGAAAACCCGCTTCAACGCGCATGAAATCCTGACGACGTTGATGCTGACCTACGTGGCCATCCAGTTGCTGGGCTACGTGGTGCATGGCCCGTGGAAAGACCCGCAGGGCTACAGCTTCCCGCAGACCAAGCAGTTCGCGGCAGACGCGATGTTGCCGATGCTGATCGAAGACACCCGCCTGCATGTCGGCGCGCTGTTCGCCTTGGCCTCGGTGCCATTGGGCGCGCTGTTGCTGGGCCGCTCGATGATGGGGTTTCGCATCCGCACCGTCGGCGCGGCCCCGGCGGCGGCGCGCTATGCCGGGTTTTCGCGCAACGGCGTGGTATGGGTGTGCCTGCCGATCAGCGGCGGCATGGCCGGGCTTGCCGGAATTTGCGAAGTGGCGGGACCGGACGGGCAACTGACTCCGGTGATCTCGCCGGGCTACGGGTTCGCGGCGATCATCGTCGCGTTCCTCGGGCGGCTCAATCCGTTCGGCATTCTGTTTGCCTCGTTGCTGATGGCGCTGCTGTATCTGGGCGGCGAGGGGCTGCAACTGACCATGCAACTGCCCATTGCGGTCACCGGCACCATTCAGGGCATGCTGCTGTTCTTCCTGCTCGCCGCCGACGTGTTCATCAATTACCGCGTTCGCAAACTGCCGCCGCGCGCGGCGGCCGCATCGGGGGCGGCGACCCATGCATGAAGTGGAAATCGCGGTCGCCATTCTGGTCGCCACCATGCGCGCGGCCACGCCTTTGGTGCTGGCGGGGTTTGGCGAACTCATCACCGAGCGCAGCGGCGTGCTGAACCTCGGCGTGGAGGGCATGATGCTGATGGGCGCCTCCATCGGCTTCATCGGTACGGTCGCCACCGGCAGCCCGGTGATTGGCCTGCTGCTGGCCATGCTGGCCGGGGCGGCGCTGGCGCTGGTGTTCGGCGTGCTGACGCTGTCGCTGATGGCCAATCAGGTCGCCACCGGGCTGGCTTTGACCATCTTCGGCGTCGGGTTTTCGGCGCTGATCGGCGTGTCGTGGATCGGCATTCCGTTGCAGGGCATCGCCACCGGCATCTGGCCGAACCTGAGCACGCAGCCGCCGATAATTCAGCAACTGATGTTGCTGGACCCGGTGGTGTGGCTGGCGGTGCTGGTGCCGTTCATCGTGCACCGCTTCATCTACCGCACCCGCGCGGGGCTGGTGCTGCGCGCGGTGGGGGAAAGCCATGATGTAGCGCACGCGCTCGGCTACTCGGTGATCCGCATCCGCTATCTGGCGGTGCTGTTCGGCGGGGCCATGAGCGGGCTGGCGGGCGCCTATCTGTCCCTGGCCTATACGCCGATGTGGAGCGAGAACATGGTGGCGGGGCGCGGCTGGATCGCTCTTGCGCTGGTGGTGTTTTCCACATGGAAACCCGCCTACCTCGCGCTCGGCTCGCTGCTGTTCGGCTTCGTCACCATCGCGCAGTTTCAGGCTGCGGGGCTGGGGCTGGCGCTGTCGCCCCACCTTCTGGCGATGCTGCCCTATCTTGCCACCATCGTCGTGCTGGTGTTGATCTCGCGCGATGCCACACGGCTGAAACTGAACGCCCCGGCGGCGCTCGGACGGCCGTTCCATGCTTCTGCCTGACCGTTCCTTTTGGGGGATTCCCGGATGCTCACCTCTCGCCGCTCGCTGCTGCAAGCCTCGCTCGCCGTGCCCGCCGCCGCCATGCTGCCGCGCATCGCCAGTGCGGCGGATGCCTACAAGGTCGGCTTCGTCTATGTCGCCCCCATCGGTGACGCGGGCTGGACATACCAGCACGATCTCGGCCGCAAGGCCGTTGTGGCGGCACTTGGCGACAAGGTCAGCACCACCTTCGTGGAAAACGTGCCGGAAGAAGGGGCGGATGCCGAGCGCGTCATCCGCAAGCTGGCCACCGATGGCCACAGCCTGATCTACACCACCAGCTTCGGCTTCATGGAACCCACGCTGAAAGTGGCGGCCAAGTTCCCCAAGCTGAAGTTCGCTCACTGCACCGGCTACAAGCGCGCGCCCAACGTCTCCACCTACTCGGCCCGCTTCTATGAAGGCCGTTACCTGACCGGGCTGATCGCCGGGCGGATGACGAAGTCCAACGTGATCGGCTACGTCGCCGCCTTCCCGATTCCGGAAGTGGTGCAGGGCATCAACGCCGTGCTGCTGGCCGCCCGCACAGTGAACCCGAACGTGACCATCAAGGTGGTGTTCGTCTCCACCTGGTTCGACCCGGGCAAGGAACGCGCCGCCGCCGACACGCTGATCAGCCAGGGTGCCGACGTGATCATGCACCACACCGACAGCTCGGCCATCGTGCAGGGCGGCGAGGAAAAGGGCGTGTGGTCGTTCGGCTACGACTCCGACATGCTGCGCTTCGGCCCGAAGACCAACCTGACCTCGGTGTCGATGCACTGGGACAAATACTATATCGACCAGACCAAGGCCGCCATCGACGGCAGCTGGAAATCCAGCGACACGTGGGGCGGGCTGAAAACCGGCATGGTCAAGCTGGCCCCGTACAACGCGGCGGTAACCGACGCCGTGCGCAAGGAAGTGGCGGACGCGCAGGCCAGGATTGAAGCCGGCACGCTGCAACCCTTCGCCGGCCCCATCAAGGACCAGAGCGGCGCGGTGAAAGTGGCCGCAGGCGCCGCGCTGAGCGATGGCGACATTCTGGGCATGAACTGGTTTGCCGAGGGCGTGCAGGGCAAGCTGGGCTAGGACTGAACCCTCACCCTCCCGCCGCGCAGCGGCGGGCCCCTCCCTCTCCTGCAGGCGGGAGAGGGGCTGGTCCACGCCGCAGCATCAGATCGGAAGAGCGTCGTGTAGGGAAAG
>CAIPHQ010000044.1 GCA_903864895.1 uncultured Rhodospirillales bacterium | reverse complement strand
GCCACGCTGATGATGCTGGCGGGCACCGGGCGGCTGGGTGACTGGGGCGTGTATCCGGCCATTGCGGTGATGCTGCGCGAAATTCTGGTCAGCGGGCTGCGCGAATTTCTGGCCGGGGCGCGCATCGGCCTGCCGGTGACACGGCTGGCCAAATGGAAAACTGCCGCGCAGATGGGCGCACTCGGCGCGCTGGTGGCGGGCAATGGCACGGCGGCGTTGCTGGGCATTGCGTGGCTGCCGGTGGCGCTGATCGGCCTCGTGCTGCTGTGGGTGGCTGCCTTGCTGACGCTGGTAACCGGATGGGGGTATCTGATGGCCGGTCTGCGCCATGTCAGCGCGCCCCCCGTGCCCGCACCACCTGTGCCCACGATGCCGGAGGCGCGCGGCGGGTGAACGTGCTGGGGCTGGCCGGGTGGTCGGGGGCTGGAAAGACCACGTTGCTGACGGCGCTGCTGCCGCTGCTGACCGCGCAGGGCCTGCGCGTGTCCACCATCAAGCACACGCATCATGGCGTGGATCTGGACAAGCCGGGCAAGGACAGTTTCCGCCACCGTGAAGCCGGGGCGCATGAGGTGATGGTGGCAAGTGCCGCTCGCTGGGCGCTGCTGCATGAGCATGACGGGCCGGAGCCATCGCTGGACGATTTGCTGGCGCGCATGACCCCGGTGGATCTGGTGCTGGTGGAAGGCTTCAAGTCCAGCCCGATTCCGAAGCTGGAAGTGTATCGCGCCGCCCTGGGCAAGCCGCCGCTGTGGCCGGGGCGGAGCGATATTCTGGCGGTGGCCAGCGATGCCCCACTGCCGGACTGCGACCGCACGGTGCTGGCGCTGCCGGACCCGGCGGCGGTGGCCGCGTGGCTGCTGGGCGTGCTCCCGAACGTCCGGGTGGCGAAACCGGCGGCTTGAGCCTATGTCTGACGCAGGGCACAGTGCCTCTCACCTCGGCCAATGCCGCCGCCCTGCCGGGCGGCCGCACGCGACAAGGATTGACCGTATGCGGCGCATCGCCCTGCTGGGCCTGACGATCCTGCTCCCCGCCGCGCTGGCCGGGTGCCAGCAATATGTTGGCAACCCCACCGTGGGCATGGGCGGGTTCATCGGCGATACCATGACCACGCATCTGAACCCCAACGCCCCCGCCCCCGTGGTGGAAAACGAAAAGCGCGTGCGCGGCGTGGCCGTGGCGCAGGCGCCGCTGCTGCCGGAGAAGGGTGAGGTATGGCCCGGCCCGCCGCCGCCGATCCCGACGCTGGAAGACGTGCAGAAAATGAACCCGACTACGATGCTGCCGCCGCCCAATCTGAACGGCGCGGCAGGCCCGGTGTTCATGCCCGGCACCGCCTCCCCGCCGGATGCCAAGATGCCGTGACGCAACCGGGCGGCGGCGTTCGCATTCTGTATTTCGCCTGGCTGCGCGAGCGTGTGGGCACCGGCGAGGAAGTGATTACCCTGCCCGAAGGCGTGGCCACCGTGGGCGCGCTGACCGAGTGGCTGCGCGGACGCGGCCCGAACTATGCCCACGCCTTTGCCAGCAAGGTGGTGCGCTGCGCGGTCAATCAGGATTTCGCCACCGCCGAGGCCGAAGTGGCGGCGGGCGACGAGGTGGCGTTCTTTCCGCCGGTGACGGGGGGCTAGCATGACCCCCATCGTGCGCGTGCAGTCTGCCCCCTTCGACATCGCCGCCGAAATGGCCGCACTGACCGGCGGGCGCACCGATATCGGCGGCATT
>CAIPHQ010000043.1 GCA_903864895.1 uncultured Rhodospirillales bacterium | reverse complement strand
CTGGGTCTGTCGCGGCATACGGCTGCGGCTGGCCCAGGGTGAACGGTGCCGGCGGGCCCCCATCCTGGCCGTCCCCGGTGACAGCGCTGGCGGCAGGGATGCGGCCGTAATGACGGCGGACCAGCACGTCCATCGCCTGTGCCAGCGGCCCGCTGGTGTCCACATCCGGACTGTCCTCAACCTGTTGCATCGTCAGTTCCACCGGCAGATGATGCGATTCCGGATCAGGCTGGCCCAGAGCTGTCACGGGCAGCAGCGCCCGGCGGCCCGGCAGCCACTCGCCAGTGTCCACCACGAGCCATTGGATGTTCCAGTCCGCCTGATCGTACATCAGGCCGGCCACTGTGCCGATATCGCCGTCGGTTGCCTTGATCGGGTAGCCGTTGAGGGCGGAGGCGTTCCAAAGCATGTCTTGCACTTTCCTGGGGAATATTGCCCTTACCGGTGAGATGAACCGGCTTGCTGAACGGCTGCATTTTGCGGATGGCGCTGGCCATCTGTGCACGGGCGAGCCTGCGCGGCGGAACCCGCGCCGCCGGCGGCGCTCCGGAAGTGGCCCCGGCGGGTCTTGCCGTCTGAGGCAACACTAGCGGCCTGCAGCGATGCAGGCAGGTTCGGGAACTACCCACGCATTGGGCTGGGTAGTTTCCGACGCTGCGGCCTTGCTGCCGGGCCGGGCAGGTTCAGCAGCGACTGACCGGGGGATGCCGGGCCTGCCGGGTCCGGGTTCCTCGCGGCGCGCGCGTGGCCCCGATGCGCATGGCCAAACGGCTGAGTCCGGCGTTCGGCTGCTTCGCAGGCAGCATGGGGTATTTGCACATGCTGATCACACGAATAGCCCCAAGCTCGGTTCAACCGATGCCGGGACTCATGCCGCTGGGCACATTTGCCGGGCGGCTGCTGGTTGTACTTGTGGTCGCGGCCCTTGCGGCTGCCGTGTGGCAGTTGACCGACATTCTGGTTTTGCTGTTCGGGGCCGTGCTGCTCACCATCGGGCTCAGTGCCGCAGCGCGGCTGGTAGCGCGGCACACCGGCATCCGCATGAGCATCGCACTGGCCGGGGTATTCCTGCTCGGCCTTGGCGTGCTCGGCGCCGCGCTGTTCGTGTTCGGGTCAACCATCGCCGCCCAGATGGACGACGTGATTCAGGCTGCCCCGGCGGGGTTCAAGCTGTTCATGTCCTGGATGACGAACAATCCCTACGGCCGCCAGGTGCTCGAACAGGTGCGCGGGGCCAATGTGATGGGTGCCACCGGCTGGGCCACATCCATGGTCACCACCATGGGCGGGATCATCACGCGCGGGCTCGGCTACGCCGTGATTGCGCTGTTCGTTGCGATCTATCTGGCCGCCCAGCCGGACCGCTACCGGCATTTGTGCCTGCGCCTCGTGCCGCCCGCGCAGCGGCCGACCGCCGAGGTCCTGTTCGGCGTGATCGGCACGGTGCTGCAGCGCTGGCTGGTGGGCCAGATGGTGGTGATGGTGACAATCGGCGTGCTGACCGGCCTTGGCCTGTGGCTGATGGGCATCGAAGCGGCCTTCGCAATGGGCCTGATGGGCGGGCTGCTCTGCTTCGTGCCCTTCGCCGGTGCCATTCTGGCGGCGGTCCCCGCCACGCTGGTGGCGATGACGCAGGGGCCGCTCTACGCCGTCTCGGTCATCTGCATGTATGCGGGCGTGCATTTCGTGGAGGGGAATTTCATCACCCCGATGGTGCAGGCCGAGGCAACGTCGCTGCCGCCGGTGCTGGCCATCCTGTCCACGGTCGCGTTCAGCGTGCTGTTCGGCCCGCTGGGCGTGCTGCTGGCCGCACCGCTCACCCTCGTGCTGATTGCCGTGGTCGAGGTTCTCTATGTCCAGCACGGGCTTGGTGAAGCGCCGGAACCCGATACGGTGGTGGACGGCGCGTTGCCCATGGCACAAGCCGCGCCCGCCGGTGGCGCGCCGTTGCGCCCGCCGGTGGCGCGGGTGGACGCCACGGCCGGTCAGGGCCTGACGGCCGCCGATGCCGCCGCGCGTCTGGCGCGCGACGGCCGCAACGAACTGCCGCAGGAACACCAGCGCAGCCCGGCCCGCATCGTGCTGGAAGCCCTGCGTGAGCCGATGCTGCAATTGCTGCTCGGGGCGGGCGTCATCTATCTCATCGTGGGCGATCTGGCGGGCGCGCTGATCCTGCTCGCATTTGCGGTGCTGAACGTGGGTCTGGTGGTGGTGCAGGAGAGCCGCACCGAGCGGGCGATTGCCGCCCTGAAGGATCTCACCAGCCCCAGCGCGTTCGTCATCCGCGACGGCACCCGCCAGCGCATTGCGGGGTGTGACGTGGTCACCGGCGATATCGTGGCCCTTGTGGAGGGCGACCGGGTGCCCGCCGATGCACGGCTGCTGGAGGTGACGGATCTTGAAGCCGATGAGTCGCTGCTGACCGGTGAGTCGGTCCCGGTGCGCAAGGCGCTTGGCGGCAACGAGGCCGCCGATGCGCGCCCCGGCGGCGATGGCAGCGCCAATGTCTGGTCAGGCAGCCTGATCGTGCGCGGCACTGGCCTCGCTTTGGTGCTCGCCACCGGCGCGCGTACCGAAATCGGCCGCATCGGCAAATCCCTCGGCACGGTCGAGAGTGCGCCGACGCCGCTGCAACTGCAGACCCGCAAGCTGGTGAAAATCTTCGCCATCACCGGGATCGGATCCTCCGTCGCGCTCGCCGTGGTGTACGGCCTGCTGCGCGGCACCTGGATCAAGGGCATCCTGGCCGGCATCACGCTGGCAATGGCCACATTGCCCGAGGAGTTCCCGCTTGTTCTGACGGTCTTTCTGGTGCTCGGCGCCTGGCGGATGTCGCAGAACAAGGTTCTAACGCGGCGTTCGGCGGCCATCGAGGCGCTGGGGGCTGTCACCGTGCTGTGCACCGACAAGACCGGCACACTGACGCTGAACCGCATGACCGTGGCGGCGATGATCGCCGAGGGCGAATCATGGGCGGTTGCGGCGGATGCCGGGGCCGCGTTGCCGGAGCGGTTCCACGCGCTGGTGGAGTATTCCATTCTGGCGAGCCGGCCGGACCCGTTCGACCCGATGGAGCAGGCGTTCACCGATCTCGGCGAGCGGTTCCTGAAACAGACCGAGCACATCCACGCCGATTGGGTGCTGGCGCACGGCTACCCGTTGCAGCCCGCCCTGCTGGCCATGTCGCAGGTCTGGCAGGCGAATGGGCACACCGGTTTCGTGGTGGCCGCCAAGGGCGCCCCCGAAGCGGTGGCGGATTTGTGCCACCTTCCGATGGAGCGGATCGAAGCGGTCCGCCGCGATGTGGCCATCCTCGCAGCCCAGGGCCTGCGGGTGCTGGCCGTGGCCCGGGCCGAGACCGCCACGCGTGCCTGGCCCGAAACCCAGCATGATTTTGATTTCACGTTCGTGGGTCTGGTGGGTCTGGCAGACCCGCTGCGCCCCGAAGTACCCGAAGCTGTGGCAGCCTGCACCAGCGCCAGCATCCGCGTGGTGATGATCACGGGCGACCATCCGGCCACCGCCCTTGCCATCGCCCGGCAAGCCGGTATCTGCGGCGACGCGGTGTTGACCGGCACGGATCTGGCCGGGCTGGACGATGCCCAGCTTCAGGCGCGTCTGGCAGGCACCAATGTGTTTGCCCGCATCATGCCGGAACAGAAATTGCGGCTGGTGCAGGCCTTCGCGGCCGCAGGCCAGATTGTGGCGATGACCGGTGACGGCGTGAACGACGCGCCATCGCTGAAGGCCGCGCATATCGGCGTCGCCATGGGCGGGCGCGGCACCGATGTGGCGCGGGAAGCCGCGTCGCTGGTGCTGCTGGACGACAATTTCGCCAGCCTGGTGACGGCCGTGCGGCTCGGCCGCCGCATTGCCGACAATCTGCGCAAGGCCATGGGCTATATTCTGGCCGTGCATGTGCCCATCGCGGGCCTGTCGCTGCTGCCGGTGCTGTTCGGCTGGCCGATGGTGCTGGGGCCGATCCATGTGGTGTTTCTGGAACTGGTGATCGATCCGGTCTCCTCGATCGTGTTCGAAGCCGAGCCGGATGAGGAGGGCATCATGGCCCGCCCGCCGCGCAAACCCGATGCACCATTGTTCGACACCGCGCTGATGCTGCACGGCCTGTTGCAGGGCGCGGTGGTGATGGCGGCCGCACTGGGCATTTTCCAGCTTGGGCTCCATGACGCGCATGGTGAGGAGGTGGCGCGCTGCATGGCGTTCGTGACACTCGTCATCGGCAATCTGGGTCTGGTGCTCACCAACCGGTCACTGAAGGTCAGTGCCTTCCGCGCCCTGCTCCGCCCCAATCGCGCGCTGGTCTTCGTTGTCATCACTACCGTCGCCGCGCTGGCGCTCGCCATCTCCGTGCCCTGGCTGCGCGGACTGTTCGGCTTCGCGCCGCTGGCACTGGACCGGCTGGCCGAGGCCGCCGGGGCGGCGCTGGCCTGCATCGTGGTGAATGATCTGACGGGCATCTTCTGGCGCAGGGCGGCGGCTCGCTTGCGTCCTGCGGCATCGCCATGATGGGTCAGCGCATTCATGCGGCAGTGCGCCGCACGGTCTGCCAACGCCTGCCCCGCCTGCCCGCGCTGGCGCAGGTCGTTGATCGGCCACGGGCATGACGCGTCCGGTGCCGCCCCCCCACAATCTGATAGAGCGCGCCATCGAGCGCGCCGTGTTCAACAGCCGGTGGTTCGCCGCCCCCATCTTCGCCGGGCTGTCAGCAGGCCTGCTGGTGCTGCTGGTCAAATTCTGCCAGGGCCTTGTCTTACTGGTCAGCCACATGTTTTCGGCCACCGGGCCGAATGTCATCGTCGAGGTGCTGGGGCTGATCGACCTGTCGCTGCTGGCCGGACTGCTGATGATCGTGATGTTCGCGGGCTTCGAGAATTTCGTCTCCGGTCTGGACACGGAAGGCATCAGCGACAAGCCAAGCTGGATGGGCACCGTCAGTTTCGGCGACATGAAACTGAAGCTCATGGCCTCCATCGTGGCCATTTCGGCGATCCGGCTGCTGGAATACTTCATGAATCTGGCCGATGTGACAGACCGGGAACTGGCCTGGGGCGTGGGGCTGCACATCACATTTGTTGTTTCGGGCCTGTTGCTGGCGGTCATGGACCGGCTGACCGCGAAACAGCCGTGACAAGCACCGGACCGATTTTCCGCGTCCGCACGCCGCCGGATATCACCCGCAGGAATGGCCAGCCATGAGATCGATCCACACGGAAAATCATCTGATCGCGCGCATCGGCTGGCTGCGCGCCGCGGTTCTGGGGGCCAATGACGGGATTATCTCCACCGCCAGCCTGATTCTGGGCGTGGTCTCGGCAGCGCCCACGGGAAACGGCGCGGTGCTGGCCGGTGTTGCCGGTCTGGTGGCCGGGGCCATGTCGATGGCGGCCGGAGAATACGTCTCCGTCAGCTCGCAAGCCGATACCGAACATGCCGATATGGCGCGGGAAGCCGGGGAACTGGCTGCCGATCCGGACCGTGAGACGGATGAACTGGCGCAGATCTATATCGGCCGCGGCGTCGAAGCCGGGCTGGCACGGCAGGTCGCGGTGCAACTCATGGCCAAGGACGCGCTGGCAGCGCATTCGCACGATGAGTTGGGTATCTCCGACGCCACCACGGCCCGGCCGGTGCAGGCGGCGATGGCGTCGGCGGCCACGTTCACGGCCGGGGCTGCGGCACCGTTGATCCTGACCCTGGTATCGCCGCCCGCCCTGCTGCTGCCGGTGGTTGCCGCCGGGTCGCTGGTATTTCTGGCGCTGCTGGGCATGATCGGCGCCAGGGCGGGCGGTGCCGGGCTCGTGCGCCCGACGCTTCGCGTAATGTTCTGGGGCGCGCTGGCCATGGCGCTGACCACCGGGATCGGCGCAGTGTTCGGCACGCTGGTCTGAGCCTCCGCCGCAGCCAGTGCGGCTCAGCGGCGGTCAAGGGCGAGCAGATGGGTGCGGTATTGCACCGCGCTGCGGTCGTGCAGCCGTGTGTGCCACGGCCAATCGGCCACCTCACCGCGCTGTGCCAGCCCGGCCACAGCGTGCGGGCCCTCGCCGCTGGTCAGGGCGTGCAGAAAGGCCTCACCCGCGCCGCGATGCGGGGCGCGCTGGGAATGCCCGCCCAGCCATGCCTCGGGTGGTGTGGCGCGCGCCGACCAGTCGTACGGCGTGGCCAGCAAGACTCGCCCGCCCGGCGTGGTGGCCGCTGCCAGACTTTCCAGCAACCGGCGCGGGTCCGGCACGCAGTCCAGCAGGTTCAGCGCCACCGTCAGCCCAGACACTGCGCCCTCAAACGGCAAGGCGGTCGCGTCACAGGCCCAGAAATCCACCCGCGCCGCGCCATCCAGCGCCACGGCGAACCGGCGGCGGTCATACACCAGCCCGATGCGCCTGCGCGGGTAGCTCACCGCCCCCTGCCCGGCGGCAGCGGCCAGCCGCAGCAGCCCCAGATTGAGGTCGATGCCCAGCACCAGCGCCTGCGGATGCGCGCCAGCCAGATCAAAACTGGTCCGCCCGGCGGCGCACCCGGCGTCGATAATCAGCCCCGGCGTACCGGCGCTGCCTGCCAAATCCAGCAACCGCGCCAAACAGCGCCGCGCCGCGCCCGGCATCGGGCCACCTACCGCGCCCGGTTCCTCGGGGTCCAGATCGGCATAGCCGTCCCAGCTATAGGAACTGTGCAACTGCCGAATGCCGTCCAGCCAGCTATCCGGGCCGATGGCATCGCCCAGCAGGCTTTCCAGCGCCGGGTCCAGATCGTCGCGCAGCATCATCTCCAGCCCGCGCTCGCTCAACACCCGGCGCAGATCGGCCACGATCACCGGCACGCGGTCGATCACCGGGTATTCGTGCTGGCAGTCCGGGCACAGCAGCACGCCCTGTACAATCTCGGTCTCAGTGCACACCGCCACCGGGCCCAGCGCCAGCGGTGGTGGCGTGCGGCCATTGCGCAGGCACACAGGGCAGCGCGGCGCGAAGGCCGCAAGATGGGCCAGCCGCATCGGCAGCGGTCAGCCGCCGATCATCACGGTGGGGCAGCAGGGCGGCATGATCTGGCCGACCGGTGAGGGAATGGGGGCCACGCAGGACGCGTGCAGCGTCATGTCCCCCATCCGCGCGGCCGGCAGCCCGCCGATCATCACCGTGGCCGACCCCTGAATGATCATCCCCGGCCCGGCCGGCACACAGCCCGGCAGCGTGCAAATCTTGGTCAGGTCGGTCAACCGTGCGGCTGGCAGCCCGCCGATCAGCACCGTGGGTGCGCCCGCCGGCATGATCGGCAGCGGCAGCGCCGGGTGCGGCACCGGGGTGGGCACCAACGCCGGGGGATGGATCGGCGCATGGCAATGCGGTGCGGTTTGCAGAACCTGATCGGTCACGCGGGCGGCTGGCGGCATGGGGCACGGTCTCCACCGCCGATCCTAGCGCGTTGCCGCCGCTGACGCACACAGTGATTTCAGATGTCTAGGAGCGAGCCCCAGCGCTGTGCGATATAAGGATCGCGACGCG
Source organism: uncultured Rhodospirillales bacterium (assembly GCA_903864895.1). Lineage (GTDB taxonomy): Bacteria > Pseudomonadota > Alphaproteobacteria > Acetobacterales > Acetobacteraceae > CAIPHQ01. The sequence continues at coordinate 16,203 of CAIPHQ010000043.1, read as the reverse complement.
GAGCCGGCCATGGTGTGTTTGTGCAAGACGTCTGTAACGCAGATGACCGCAGCGCTGCCGCTGCTGGGCATACAGTTGCCAAACGTACCGCCGCCGCCGATGGGCATGACGGCGCTGCCGTCGCTGGCGCAGGAAATCATGGCGCTGGCCGCGTGGCTGGCCAGTCTCGGCCAGCCTGCGCCCGCCTTTGCGCCGCAGACCGCGTGGCTGAACCTGACGCTGCCCACCCTGCCGCTCAATGCCAGCGCGATGGCCACCATTTCCGCCTTCGCCCAGTTGCGCGCCGACATGCTGGCGCAGTTCGGCATCGACCTCGCGGTGCCCGGCCAGGGGGCTGCGCTGGTGCAACTGGCCGCGTCGGTGCAGGCGCGGCTGAACGCGCTGATCAGCCTGAACGCCTCGCTGTCCATGCCGGGCACGCCCACCATGAGCTGGTCGCTGCTGGCCGCCCTGCTGAGTGCGATCAACCAGCTGATGGCCGCCCTCGCGGCTGGCCTGCTGCCGGTGCCGCAAGTGCCGCCGATGGGGCCGTGGCGGCCGTTTCTGGTACAGATTTATCCGCTGCTGCCGCTGATCGCCGCCAGCGCCCAGTTGGGCGTGAACCTGTCCGGCAACATCACCGCGCAGTTGGCGGCCTCCTTGCGGGTGATGCAGCAAATCCGTCTGCCCGCCTTTGCCCCGCCCGCGCTGGCGCTGATGGCCAGCATCACCGCCTCACTGTCGGCCGCCGCACAGATTTCGGCGGCGCTGAACATCAATGCGCTGGCCGTTGGGATGCCGCGCGTGCAGCAGATCATCGCCGATCTGCTGGCCGCTTTGATCAACGCCATCGAAAAGGCGCTGGGGCTGACGCCGGTGACGCTGCTTTCCACCATCAACCAGTTTCCGCGCCCGCAATTCTCGGCGGGCCTGATGGTCACGCCGCCGGTGGTGCAGGCAGCCGCCAGCATCAATGCGCAGGCGCTGGCGCAGTTGAACTGGCAGGTGCCTGCGGTCAGTGCCGTCTCGGCGCTGTCGGTGGGGCTGCCGGTGGTGGCGTTTGCCGCCAATCTGCAAGCGGCGCTGGGCATCTCGGCCCGTGTTCCGCCCTGTGCCACCGGCTGCGACATGATGGCGCTGGCCCACGCGCTGTAGCGCCGGGCCGCGCGGTTACCGTGTCGGCAGCACGCTCCACACCACCGAGGGCTGCTGCGTCAGCACCGCTGCACCCCGCGCCGAGGTCGAGGTGGAGGCGGTTTCCATGCTGTAGAACACTTCGGCCTTGCGGCAGACAAACTTGAACGACTCCTTGGTCACTTCATCGTCGTCCCAGTCCAGACTGATCAGCATCACATCGGTGAAGTCGATGCGCAGAAATCCGTTCAGCAACTCCTTGCCCACCGCCCGGCGCTTGAGGATGGACGCTGATTTGAACTTGAAGGATTGCCGGCAGCAATCGAGCAGCGTGGTCGAGGAGATGTCCATCCGCTTGGTCACCGACACCGGCTCCAGATCCGACGGATAGGCGTTGCGCTCGCGGCGCAGAAAATTGCGGCCCTCGGACATGAACCGCTCAAACGCTGCCGAACGCCCGCCTTCGGGCTTCACCTTCGGTGCGCCACCGCCGTCTTCCGGCGCGCCGCCGGTGGTGCGGCGGATATAGTCGTTCAGCACCTTCATCCGCGCATTCAGCAGATCCAGCGAGGTGTTCACCTGCTTGGACACCGCTTCGAACTGCCCGGCCACATCCGCCGCCTGCATGTCCATCTGGTCGGCGGCACCGCGTTCGGCGATGCCGATATCGAAGCTGAAATCGTCAATCTGGAAGTAATTGCCCCGGATCAGATTGCCCGTAGCCTTGGTGCCGGTGAAATCCTTGGCCAGCAGATCCTTGGTGTCGATCACCGACGCGCACTCGGCAGGCACGTATTTGCCCGCCGTCATTTCCAGCTTCATCAATACGTCGCGGCTGTCATCGGCCATGGCGGTTCACTCCGGTGCGGCGGGCTTGCGGCTACAGCGCCATCTTGCTGTTGATGATGTCAGTGTCGTAGCTCCAGACCACAGACGGCATTTCCTGCAACACCGCCTCGGTCTGTCCCGCCTTGAACGACGTGGCGCGGTACCGCACCGTCACCTTGCGGAACACGAACTTGAACTTCTCGGTGACATCCTCGCCGTTCTGCCAGCCGACATGCGTGACCAGCAAATCCTCGAACTCCATGCGCAGAAAGCCGCGCAGCTTGTCCCCGCCGATATCCTTGCGCTTGATCAGCGAGGCGGATTTGAACGAGCCGGAATCGCAGCAATATTTGAACAGCGTCGGTGAGGCGCGATCAAATATGCGGTTGATATCCAGTTCGTCCATCCGCACCGGATAGCGCTTCATGTTCTTCAATTCGTCCGGGGTCGCGGTTTTCCAGCGGGCGAACTGGCCGGATTTGTCGCGCTTCTTTTTCTTTTCATCCGTCTTGACCGAGACGCTGCGCCCCATGCCGCTGCCGGACTGGCCGGATTCGTTGCCGGGCTTGTCCTTGGCCGGGTCCTGATCGTCAATTTTCATGCCGAACGAAAATGACCGCACTTCAAAGAAGGTGCCGTTGAAGTAGTCGGACACGAAATCGTCCATGTCGGTGTCAACTTCGGTCTGGCATTCGGCGGGCACTGCGCCGGTGTCGGTGCGCAGCTGCATCAGGATGTCGGTGCCATCGGCTTTGGCCATGCTGCCTCCTGTCTCCGGCTGCTACGCCGCCGGCAGGCGTGAGACCAGCCGCAACGCCACGGTCAGGCCTTCGAGTTGATAATGCGGTTTCAGGAAGAATCGCGCGTCGTACTGTCCCGGCTTGTCGGGCAGTTCCTCCAGCGCGACTTCGGCTTCTTCCAGCGGATGCGCGGCTTTCCAGTCTTCGCTTGATGTGCTCGGCGAGTGGTCAACATACCCGTCCAGCCAGTCGGTCAGCCACATTGCCAGTTGCGGGCGCGATTTGGTGCCGCCGACCTTGTCGCGTACAAGGCATTTCAGATAATGCGCAAACCGGCAGCAACCGAACAGATAGGGCAGCCGTGCGGACATCAGCGCGTTGGCGCTGGCCGCCGGGTCTTCATACTCGGTGGGTTTTTGCAGCGAATGGGCCGAGATGAAGGCGGCCAGCCCGGTGTTCTTGCGGTGTACCAGCGTGATGAAGCCCAGCCGCGACAATTCGGCTTCCCGCCGCTCGTTCAGCGCAATCTCGGTGCAACAGCGCGTGTCCACATCGCCGTCTGCGGTGGCAAAGTGCAGCACCGGCAAGTCCTCGACGATGCCGCCGGTCTCCAGCCCGTGAAACCGCGTGCACCAGCCATACAACGAGAACGAACGGGCGATATTCGCCGCCAGCGCAAAGGCGGAATTGGTCCAGGCATAGCGCGACACATCCGCGCCCTCGACCATTTCCTGAAACGCAAAATCCTCCACCGGGTCGGTCTCGGGGCCGTATGGCAGGCGGGTCAACATGCGCGGCAGGCACAGGCCCAGATAGCGCGAATCCTCCGCCGCCCGCAGCGCCCGCCAGTCCGCATAGCCCGGCGTTTGAAAGATGCGCGTCAGGTCGCGCGGGTTGGCCAGTTCGCTCCAACTGTCCATATCCATCACGCTTGGCGCCGCCCCGGCAATGAACGGCACATGCGCCGCCGCCGCGATGGCCGCCATGTCGGACAGCAACTGCACCGATTGCGGCTGATGGTCGAAATAATAGTCGCCCACCAGCACGCCGAACGGCTCGCCGCCCAACTGCCCGTATTCTTCCTCGTAGATTTTCTTGAAGATCGGGCTGTTGTCCCACGCCGTGCCGCGAAACTTGCGCAGCGTGCGGCCGAGTTCGCGCTGCGAGATGTCCAGCAGGCGGATTTTCAGCATGTTGTCGGTGGCAGTGTTACGCACCAGAAAATGGATGCCGCGCCAGCTTGATTCCAGCGCCTGAAACTCCGGGTGATGCAGCACCAGATTCAACTGCTCGCCCAGCGCCGCATCAATATCCGCGTTGATCGCCTCGATCAGCCGCCGCACGCTGTTGTTCTGCCCGCTGCCGCGCCGCAACACATGCTCGGCCAGCACCGACAGCGCCGGGCGCAATGTGTTGGGCAAGGCCTCATATGCCATCGGCTCCGCCGGGGCGGGCGGGCTGTCCAGCAGATCAAGGAAAGCGTCCGGCTTCGCCATGTTCAGTTGATCTTGATCATGCCGGCCGTCAGATTCATCATTCCGCCACCTGACAGTTCCATCATGGCGCTGGCACTGCCGGAAATCTTCGGGCCACTGAAGGTAATGCCGCTCGGGTCAAGCTTCAGGCTCGATGGTCCGCAGGTCAGTTCAATCGACGCCGTGCCGGTGATCTTCACCGAAACGTGGCCGGTCAGTTCCACATTCTGTCCCGCCGTCAGCTTCGAAGTGCCTGCGGTGACATCGGTGGTCTGGTTTCCGGCGTTGATGGTGACCGTCTGGTTGCCGGCGCTGACGGTCACGCTCTGATTGCCCTTGGACACGGTGTGATCATCGTTGCCCGTATCAACAGTGACCTTGCGGTTGCCCTGCAACACCGTGGTGGTGGTGTCCTGCGTGACCTTCACGGTCTCGTTGTGCAGCACCACCTTGTTGTAGTCGTACTGGGCATTGAAGAACACCTCCTCGGTGCCCTTGGTGTCATCGAAGCGAAGCTCGTTGGAGCCGCCACCGCCCTTGCTGGAATTGGATTTGAAGACGCTGACCACCTTCTTGCCCGGCAGCGGATACGGCACGGTCTGCGTGGCGTTGTACACTGCGCCGGTCACCAGCGGCCGGTCCGGGTTGCCTTCCAGAAATTCCACCACCACTTCCATGCCGATGCGCGGAATGATCATGCCGCCCCACCCGGCCCCGGCCCAGTTCTGCGCCACGCGGATCCAGCACGATGAGTTCTCGTCAAACGTGCCCACCCGGTCCCAGTAGAACTGCACCTTGATGCGGCCATACTGATCGGTGGTGATCTCCTCGCCCGCTTCACCCACCACTTTCGCCGTCTGCGGCCCGCGGATCATCGGGTGTTTGGTGCGCCGGTCCAGCCGGAACGTGGTGGTGCCCGGAATGGCGGTGAAGTCCACCCGGTGGCTGTCCACCAGATTGCCGCGATCGTCGGACGCACCTTCGGCCATGCTGATCGTGGTCTCGGCGCGCACCACCAGATATTCCTGATTCAGCGCCGTATCCGCCGCCTCGCTCAGCTTGAATTTCACCCCGCTGCGAATGCCGCGCGCGTTGGACTTGCCGTCGAACAACTGCACCCGCGCGGTCAGATCCTGCATGCGCACATCAGACAGTTTCTGCCCGTTGGCGGCAGTGTCGTACACGCCGGGGTAATCATAGACTTCAAAGCTGTTGTAAGGATGCGAGCTTGAGTGCAGCGACTTTGCGGTCAGGTCGGCGGCGGGCGTGGTGAAGTTGTAGTCACGATAGGTGTAGGCCCCGGGCTGCAACTGCAAATCGGCGGTCCATTCCCACACATGGTCCTGCACCGTGCGCACTTCGGTCTGGCTGAAAAAGAACGGAATCGCCGTGGCCAGCGCGGTGTGGGAGTTCGGGTCGTCCGACAGGTTCAGCGTGTGGCTGCCGTCCTTGTGCTCGAAATAGTAGTACAGGCCGTAGGTTTCCATCAGCCGGGTCACGAAGTCGTAGGCGCTTTCGCGGTACTGCACGCAGTATTCCAGCACCAGCGACCCGGCCTGATTCTGCCGCTTGTCCATGGCGGTGAAGCCGTTGTCGCGGAACACCTTGTTGATGATGTCCCACACCGCCATGTTCTGGAAGATCTTGCAGTCCTGCGTGCGCGTCAGCAGCCAGATCCACGGCCGCAACTCGAAGTGATAGCGGTACACGCCATCGGTCAGCCCGGCATAGGCCGCACGCGCCAGAATGCCGTTCCAGTAGGTCTTGCTGTTGTCCGCCCCGGTCAGCGCCACCGTGACCGAACTGCCCAGCATGGCGCTGATATTGCCCTTGGCGGTGCCGCTGGAGGCATCCACCGCCACCAGAAACGGGCGGCCCAATTCCTCCATCGCCTTCAACCCGTCAAAGCGCAGCTTCAGCCCCGGGTCCGGGGACACCGTCAGCGAGACGTAGCTTGTGCCGGTGGTGGCGCTGCTATCGGAGCCTGACATGTCCCGTCCCGTCCCTCGGCTTCACGCGGGCGGCACCGCGCGGTGCCGCCCACTCTGTGCCGCCCACTCTGGCATATCCGGCACCTCCGCCGCCAAGCCTACAGCGTGGCCGGGCAGCGGAAGTTGCGCAGCGCCGGCAGCGTGAACGGGTTGCGCACGCTGCTGGCATTCAGTTCAAACGTCGCCGCCCCGCCCGGCGCCGAGAAGATCAGCCGGAACTTGTCCGGCTGGCCGGACGGGATCACCCGCGCATTGTCCAGCGTGCGCAGCAGCGCCCATGCGCCGTCCTTCTCCGTCACCGTCGCACTGCCGCTGGCCGGTGTCATGGTCACCCGCACCAGTGTCTTGCCGCCCGCCCCGGGCCAGGTGAACTGCATCGATTCCGCCGGGCCGTGGTTATAAGTCAGGCTCTGCCCGCCAATATCCAGCGTGATCTGCCCGATCCCGGCATCCAGCGACACCGGCACCAGCGTGAAACGCACCGTCATGCTGCCGCCATTGCCGAACAGCGAGTCACGGATCATCGCGGCATTTTCAAACTGCACCAGCGTGCCCGGCGACAGGTTCAATTGGCCGTTATTCGCCGCCTGCCATTTCCACGGCTTCACCGAGGTATCGACAAACGGCTTCAGGTGATCGTTGAAGAACTGGTCGATCATCCCGCCCGGGCCGAGCAGGCGGGTGAAGTCATCGGTCGGCACGTCGTTCGAACTGCTGCCCACGAACGGGTAGCGGTTCAGCGCCGCCTCACACAGCGGCACCACCTGGCTGCGCCATGCACTGGCCAGTTCCTTGCTGGCGCCGGCTGTCACCGCCGCACTGCTGGTGGCCGCCACGCTGGTCAGCATTTCGGCAATCGGCTTGGGCAGGTCCTTCGCCGCCTCGGCCAGTTGCGCCGCCGCCGCCGCCGCCCCGCCGCCCGCACCGCCACCGGCGGCCTGATTCAGCAGCGCCTGCCCTTGATTGGGCGCATTGGCCGCCTGATTCATGCCCTGCGCGATCGCCGCCATTTTCAGCAACGCCTGATCCAGCGGCGAGGCTTTTTCCTTGGTGGCAGTCACGAAGTCATGCAGCGCCCGGAAATGCTCATCCACCCGCGTCGTCGGGTCGATGGGGGTGGAGGTGCCCGGCGTGTTGCCGAACGCCTCGCCCAGAATATTGGCGATTTCCGTCTGGTTCATGGTCATGCCGGACTTGGCGATCATGCTACCAAACCCGGCCGCCTTCTGGCCGATCTTGGCAGCCTTTTCCTGCAACTGCGCCTCGGCGGCATCTGCCGAGCTTTTGCGGCTCAACTGCGTCTGCCCGTCAATCGAGGTCAGCAGCGTGCGCAGTGGCGAATCCGGGCCGCTCATCAGCGCCAGTTCGTCGGCCACATCGGCCACCGACGAATATTGCTTCACCTGCACATTGGCGATCATGCGGTCCCAGCGCCGCACATATTCATCCAGATACAGGCCGATCACGTCGCGGCGCAGCTTGGTCATTTCGGCAATCTGCCCGGTCACCGCGCTCACGCCCTCGGTCTTCGGGCGGCGGCCCAGCACCCAGGTGTCTTCGGCGATGTCCTTGGTCACGCTCGGCATCAGCCCGAGGAAGGTGTTGTGATACCCCACCCAGGTGAACACGCCGGGCATGCCATCCGTGGTGATCGGCTTGCCGGAGCGCAGTTGGAACACCCGGCCAGACGCGGCACCGCCATTGTCGGCCACCGTCCAGTCCGGCAGCGCCTTCACACGCGGGCTGCGCAGAATGCGGTTGTAGCTGTATTCGGCCAGCGGCTCCTCGGTCAGGATCGCGCGTGCCTTGGCCACCAGCGCGTCATCCAGCGCCACCGCCGTCAGCGGCTGTTCCAGCATGGCGTCCGCGTGCGCCAGCAGCGCCTCGCGCATCGGCGCGTCTTCCTCGCTGCCCATCGTGGCGGTGAAGTCGCGCATCAGCCACGACAGCACCTGATCGTGGTCAATCGGTCCCTGACGGCCAAGGATCAGGTAAACCTTCAGCGCCTCGTACAGGAAATCCCGCTTGTCCAGGTTGGATTGCATCTGCAACTCAAGCCGCGACAGCAGCCGGGGCAGCAGCAGCCCGTTCAGCGCCCGGTAATAGGCCTCTACCGAGGCCGCCGTGATCTTGTCGCCCTGATACAGGCCGAACATCAGCGTCAGCGGCGGGGATTCCTCGCGCTGCTCGTAGCCGCCGCGCATGGTGCGCAGCGTGTTCAGCGGCGGCAGGATGGCGCGCAGGTCGGTATCCATCGGGCCGCGCTTCTGCACCTCGGCCAGTTCGGCGTTGTATTTTTCCGACGCACTATGCGCTTCGTCGATCATCAGCCGGTTGCCGATGTAGCTGTTCACCCAGCCTGCGGTCAGCAACAGCAGCGCCAGTGCCGACAGGCCGTAGGTGATGCGGTAGCGCCACGTCACCCGGCGCTCCAGCTTCTTGTCCAGGCTCACCAGCCCGGCTTCGCCAAACACAACCTCCCGCAGCATCCGCGTCAGGAAGTAGCTGCGCCCCGCGCCGGAGAACGCCGCCACCGCCTGCCGCCCCAGCCCGAACTGCCCGGCCATGGTGCCCAGCAGCCGGTCAATCGGCGTGCCGTCCTGCGTGCCGGAGGTGAAGTAGATGCCGCGCAGCAGCGGGCGCTCCTCCAGACGGCTCGGGCGGAAAATCTCGGTCAGGAACTCGGCGGTGGCGTCGCGGACGGAAGCGATCTGCTGCGGGAAGCCGTAAATCAGCCGCCGCCGCTGTACGTCGGTTTCCTGATTGATCCGCTCCAGCATCCGGTCGTTCAGCCGGTTCAGCAGCAGGTCGAACTCCCCGCTGAAGCCCGCCACCACGCCCGCCTCGTCCTTGCCGTCATCGAACGGCAGCGTCATGCCCCAGACCTGCTCGCGCTCCTCCTTGCCCAGCGTGTCGAAGAACTCGACAAATCCGGCCATCAGGTCGGTCTTGGTGAACAGCACATACACCGGCATCCGCACGCCCAGTTCGTCGTGCAGTTCGCGGATGCGCTTGCGCATCGCCGCCGCATTTTCCAGCCGCGCCGCATCAGACAGCGTCAGCAGGTCGGGCAGGCCGATGGTCAGCAAAATGCCGTTCAGTGGTTGGCGCGGGCGGTGCTTTTTCAGCAGGCGCAGGAAGCCCAGCCACGCCGCCGAATCCACCTTCGCCTGACTGTCCTGCGTGGAGTAGCGCCCGGCGGTGTCAATCAGCACCGCCTCATCGGTAAACCACCAGTCGCAGTTGCGCGTGCCGCCCACGCCCTTCAGCGCGGCGGGGCCCTTGGCGTCAGCCAGCGGAAAGTTCAGCCCGGAATTCACCAGCGCCGTGGTCTTGCCGGCACCCGGCGGGCCGATGAACATGTACCACGGCAGTTCGTGCAGCCGCTTGCGCTCCCGCCGTCCGCCCGGCGCCTTCTTCAGCGCCTGCACCGCAGTGCGCAGCCGCTCGCTCAGCAGTGCGACTTCCTCGGCGGAGGCAATTGCGTCCTTGTCGGGCGCGGTCACCACCTCTTCCAGTTTCTTCTCGTGCCGCTTCACGCTCAGCGTGCGCAGCAGATTGCCGATGATCCACAGCACAATCAGGGCGGCGATGGCGATGAAGCGGGCGATGTCGCTGTCCAGCGGGTGCATCTGCCCGATGCCCAGCAGCGGCCCGAAGAACCACACCATAACGATCAGCACGATCACGCCCAGCGCGGTCTGGAACCAGTGCGAGCGGATCACGGGATACATGAAGGACGGTAACATCGGTTGCGCCTATCCTTCGAAGCTGCGGAGCGGGCGGGGCGAGATGGCGGTGGCGCGGATCATGGCTGCGTCACCGTCCGGCCGAGCACGATTTCGGTGCGGCGGTTCTGTTGGCGGCCTTCCGGTGTGGCGTTGTCGGCCAGCGGGTCGGCATCGGCCTTGCCCACCGCCTTCACGCGGCCCTTGTCGGTCAGCTTGGCGGCAATCAGGTCGGCCACCGCCTGTGCGCGCGCCTGCGACAGATGGAAGTTGGACGGGAAGCGCGCCGTATGGATCGGCTGGTTGTCGGTGTAGCCGTTCACCGACACGCCGCCTTGCTCCTCCTGCAACGCCTCGCCGATGCGTGCGATCAGCGACAGGTAATTGCTGTTCAGCGTCGCCTGCCCGGAATCGAACATGTTCTTGGCGGTCAGCCGCACCGTCACGGATTGCGGGTCTTCCAGCACCACCACAAGCCCGGCCTTGATTTCAGGTTCAAGGAACTTGTGCAGGCGCGCGACGAAGTTGCTGGGCTGCGGTGCCGCCACCGGCGCGGCCTGCGCCGCCGGTGTGGCGGCGGCCTGCGCGGCGGGTTTGGGCGCTGCCACGCGCGGCACCACCGGCGTGCCTTTCGGCGGCAGGCCGTACAACTCGGCAAACGCGATGTCGGAACTGCCCGCCAGCGCGAAGTTGAAACCCAGATAGATCAGCGCTGCCAGCACCACGGCGGTCAGTGGAATCGACCACAAGGGCACCAGCCGCGAAAACGGCCTGCGGCTGGCCGGGATGCCGCGCCAGTGCGGTGAGAGTTCACGCTCGAACTCCCCGCGCCGGTTGCGGATCAGGCGATACACGCCCTCCCGCATCTCGTTCAGGGCAGCCACACCGCGCGGCATCAGCCGGTAGCGGCCTTCAAAGCCCAGCGAGGTGCAGAGATACATCAACTCGACAACATCGCCGTTCTTGCCGAGATCCTTCTGCATCTGCTCAAGGATGTCGAAGAACCGGTCGCCGCCGATCACCTCGGTGTGGAAAATGCTGGTCAGGCTCTGCTGCGACCACGAACTTGCCGCGCCCCATGGCGTGCTCAGCACAAGGTCGTCGATGGTCGCGCACAGCGCGTAGCGCGCGGCTTTCAGCAGGCGCGTGTCCATGCCGGTGGCCAGCGCGCCGCGCTCGAAATTCCGCACCTCGGCCACCATGCCGCGCCGCAGCAGGTCGGGGTCGGGGTTGCGCCCGCCACGCCCGCCCGCCACCCGTATGGCGGCGGCCAGCAATGGGGCCGCCACAGCGACCAGCGGATTGGTGCCGATGCTTGGCACCGCAGCCCCCGGACCCGCCGGTGCGGCGGGCGCCGCGCCGGATGGACCCTGCGGCGGGGGTGGCGGCGGCGGTTCCGCAGGCGGGCGCACAGCCCCGCCACCCGGACGCGGCCGGATGATGGTCCGCTCGTTGTCGGAGGGTTCGGCGAACGGATTGTCGCTCATCGGTTCATCCCCGGATGGCCCAGCAGGCGATTTCCAGCCCCGGCAAATCGCCCGAGACCTGAATGGCGATGCCGCCCGATTGGGTCAGCGCCGCCCAGTACGGGCTGCTGCGGTCGAGTTCGAAATAGCTGGTGCCCGCGTAATACGGCAACTGGCGCGGCGCCACCGGCAACGCACGCGCGGCGATGCCCGGCAACGCAACTGTGATGAGTTCGCGGATCTGTTCCACCGGCCCGATCTTGCACAGGCTGGGAAAGGTGCGGCGCAACGTCTCGGCCGGCATCTGCGCCTTCACCGCCAGCACCCATGTGCCCTCGGTGACCAGATTGCGGTCCAGAATCGGCCCCACGCGGATGCCGAACTTGCGTTCCTGCAACGGGATCGGCACCGCCGTCTGTTCCAGCACCGCCGACAAGGCTTGGCGCAGCGCCGCCATCACCGGGCGGAACGTGCCCTGCAGATCGTCGTGCTTGTAGGGCGGAAACGTCACCGGGCGTTTGCGCGTTTCGGTGAACGTGGCCAGTTCGCCTGCAAGACTCACCGCCACCCGATAGAAACTCTCCGGGTGCAGTTGCGGCACGATGGACGCCAGATGCGTCATCAGCGGCTCGTAGTTGTTGCACAATTGCAGCAGCAGGTAATCGGCAATTTCCGCCGTGCCGCGCGTGGTGGTTTCCGACACCCGGCCCGCCAGCGCCTCGGCGCGGTGATGCAACAGCCCCTGCAATTGGCTGATGAACCCGCCAATCACGCCCGAAGCTGCCGAGGTCAGCAGCGGCGGGATGAAGCCTTCATCCAGCACGGTGGATTTGTCCGGCCGCACTTCCACGATGCGCGCCAGCCCGATGCCGGTGAAGCCGGATCGCGCTTCGTTTTCCAGCGCATAGCGCAGCCGCAGCTTGCCAATCGGCACCGTCGCCGTGCTGGTGTACCCGGCATTCACGTCCGGCGCCTCGATCTCGGCAGTGGCGTAGCGTGCCACCGTCTCGATCAATTCGGGCGGCGCTGTTTCCACCCCGCCGGGCTGGCGCGTGGGCAGTTGCAGGAACACCACCAGATTGCGTGTGGCTTCCGGCAGATCGAGCGCCTTGGGCGGGTCCACGTCATCGGGGATGTTGAACGGCGTGCCGTCGGGCAAAATCCCCGCCGCCGAGCGCACCGCGAATTTGCCCAGTGTGAGCATTTCGGTGTCCAGCGACAGTTCGGTCAGCCCCCACGCGAACGGGCGCAGCCCCATGGTGCTGGCACGCACCAGACGGTCCACATAGCGGTCCTGCTGCTGGAAATGCTGCGGCTGAAGAAACAGGCCCTCACCCCAGACAACCCTGTTGTCCCAGCTCATCCGCGCTCCCCGCTCATCGGCCCTGCCGTGCCTTGGTTGCCTCGTGGGCCATCATTTCCTCGTGGATGGCGCGCCATCCGGTTCTGTTACGGGGCTGCAGGGGCGGACGGCAGTGTCATTGCTTTCAGCGTCACGCCGTCATGGCCCGCCGTCAAGGTGATGACGTTGACCTTGTTGGGTTCAAGATCGGTGCTGGCGCGCCATGTGGCGTGCTGGAAATCACGGTAGGCCGCAAACACGGCGACCGCTTTCACATTCGCGTCGGGCTTGAAGGTCAAAGACTTGCTCTGGCCCGGGGCGAGCAGGAAATCCTGCCGGTTGACCAGATCGGCCTTCAGCGTCGCTGCATCGGCATTGTACAGCGGGTAGAATTCGGCGGCGTTGAAGTTGGCCGCGGCAGCCAACTGATACACCCGCAGCGCCAGCGGTGCCGGTTGGTTGTCCACGGTCGGGTTCACATCCGCCGATGTGCTCAGCGACAGGTTCACCACTGTGGGTGGCGGCGGCGGCGGCGGGGCAGCGCAACCGGCAAGGGTTGCGGCGAGCAGTGTGACGGCGGGAAGCCAACGGGTCATGGGGCGATCCTTTTTCGGGCTTGGTGCCAAGGCGCGGCGGATACGGGGCGCGGGCTAAAGCTTGCCCACCTGCTTGTCGTACGCCTCGGCGAATTGCTTGCCGAATGCGGAATGAAAATCGTCGGCGGCTTCGCGGGCAAGGTCCTTGTAGGTGGCGCAGAACGTCTCCCAGAACCGTGCCTTGCGGGCGGCGGGCAGAATGGCATCCAGCATCCCGCGTTGCAGCCGCCCTTCCAGCGTGGCCGGGTCAAAGCGGGCCAGCAGCGACATCATCGCCGTCTGCATCCCGGCCATCACCGCCATTTCATGGCTGCGAATGTCCTTGAAGGCTTCCTCCACCGCCTGCATCGGCGGCTTGTAGCCGGGCCGGTTGGGATGCAGCAGCGCGCCCACAGCCTCGGCGGGGGTGACGGAGAATTTCAGCGCGTTGTTGTCGCGCGCACGCAGCATGGTGCGCTCAACTCGCATCTCCTGCTTGATCTCGGCGCGCGACATCAGCACGTCGCGCGTGCCCTCGGTGAAGGCGGCGAACAGCGCACCGAACGCGCGCATCGTGGCCAGCGGGTCCTGCGCCGGGAGCGCCAGTTGCGGCACACCGGCGCCTTCCAGAAACGCCGCAATCAGCGCCGCCGCATCGCCTGCGGCCACTGGGGCGGCCACTGCTGGGGCGGTCACTGGGGCGGTGGCCGGGGTTGGGGGCGGTGCCACGACAGGTGCAACCGGCGGTGGGGGCGGCGGTGCAACCGCCACAGGCTCGGGCAGCTCCTCGGGTTGCACCTGCGGCGGGGCCGGGGGTGCAACCGGCGGTGGAGGAGGCGGAGCGGCAGCCACCGGCGGCGGCTTCGGCGCGGGGTCCCCGAGCAGGTCATCGAGCGACAGGTCGTCGAACGGCGATGCGGCAGCTTGGGGTGGCTGCTGCGGCGCGGCGGGCGGGAAAGGGGAGGCCGCCGGGGCGCGATAGGCTTCCGGGGCGAGCGGGTGCGGCGCGGGCGTGGGGGCGAGGTCGCCGATCAGTTCGTCGAAATCAATGTCCGATGGCATGGCCTGGGGGATCACCCGTGGTGCCGCGTAGGACTGGCTGGGGGCGGCGGCGTTGTCGCGCTGCACCGGGCCCTTGAACTGCTCGGCGCGCGGCGCAAACAGGTCGTCATCGTCGCTGGCGGCCTCTCGCCGGTCATGGCGGGCGGAATCGAACGGGTCCTCGGCACGGTTCACCGGCGGCAGATGCGGCATCGGGTGCTGGAAGCCCATGGCCGCCGCACTGCCAAACGGCGCATCAAGCGGGTCGGCATCCAGCGGGTTGCCGCCGAACGGGTCTTCGAGCCCGGCGGCAAAACTGCCCGGCGAAGGACCCGCCTGCACCTGCCCCTCGGCTTCGGCGACTTCCAGAATGTAGCCGCCAAGCCGCACTGTATCGCCATCGGTCAATGTCATGCGGCTGTTGCGGGACGTTGGTTCCCGCGCGCCGTTGATGAACATGCCGTTGGTGCTGAGATCGGTCAGCGTGCAGCGGCCCTGATCGAACGTGACCATGCAGTGCGTGCGCGACAAATGCTGGTCGGGGTCGGCCAGCACCCAGTCATTGCCCGCCGAGCGGCCGATGGACAGGCTGCCATTGGCCAGCGTGCGGATCTGCCGGTCGCCGGGGCGGCCATGGCCGGGGGCCGGGGTGATGGTGAGGATCAACGGCACGCGCGAATGCTCCCGGCGGTGCGATGGCCGCCACTTGTCTTGCCAATGCGTCTGGCGGAAGGTCGGCCAAGGCGCATCAATGCGAATACGGAGGTCGTCATGGCGGATATCACGCTGGCCGAAGTGGGCGGCAGGGTGTGGCTGGTCGGCGGGGAAACATATATCGACGACCTCCTGGCCAACACATTGGCACCGGACGTTAGCATCGAAATCATCGCCTGCGAACACAGACAGCAGGTGACCGCGCTTTGGGTGCAGCATTGCGGGCCGCAGGAGACGCAGGGCGACCCGTGGCTGATCCATCCCGGCGTGGTGGCCCGCATCCGCCGCGCGTCCACCGGGTTCTCGGTGATGTTCGGTGAATGGTCGGCGCGGCTGGACAATGAAGCCATTGCGGTCATCGCCTCGGCGGCGTCGTGGGCGGACAGCAACCAGGCTGCCGGACTCGATCTGGTAGAATTTCTGGACCCGGACGGCCCGCGCGCCATCGCCGACCTGTCGCGCCTGCGCGCGCAACTGGTCGAGGACGCGCTGATCCAGCGCGGCGTGGCGGCCGGGCGGATCGGGCGGGCGTTGCGCGGCATCGGCGACGTGGCCGGACTGCCGCAGGAAAGCCAGCGGATCGACATCGCGTTGCGGCTTGCGGACGGTTGAGCGCGGCTAGTTCAGCGATGCCAGCAGCGCATCCAGATCCGGCTCGGTCTCTCCGGCGGGTGTGGGTTCGGGTTCGGCGCTGAGGCTGGCCAGCAGCGCATCCAGATCCAATTCGGCCTCGGCTTCGGGTTCGGCCGCAGGTTCGGGGGCCGGGGCGGCTTCTTGTGCGGCCGGCGCGGCCGGTTCCGGGGCGGCGTTCAGCCCGGCCAGCAGCGCGTCCAGATCCGGCATCTCATCTGCGGGCGCTTCGGCGGCGGGTTCGGCTGGGGCAGCCTGCGCCGGAGCGGCGGTGGGGGCTGCGGCCTGCGGGGCGGGGGCGGGTTTGGCGCTGGTATCGGCCGGTGCCCAGAACCCGGCCAGCGGCGGGCCAGCCAGGGAGGCGAAACTGCCCAGCCGCACTTCCGGGCGGCCACGCAGGCTGAGCAGCGGCATCACGCCGAAATTGGTCACCGCAACCGCCTGCTTCTCGGTGTACAGCCGCTCGGTGCAGGGCAGCGCGGTCTGGTCGCCGTCCGCGTCGTAATAGACGTAGAACGGCATGTCGCCCGCGTTCATCACCGAGCCAAGCTGCATCGCCT
>CAIPHQ010000042.1 GCA_903864895.1 uncultured Rhodospirillales bacterium | reverse complement strand
TCTGCCATCGTGCCGCTCCAACTTGTAACACGTTGGAACGTCTACGGAGTCGCGCCGAATCGGGGCTAGCCCAAAGCCAAACTTAAATGAGGGGATTCATGAGGTCAGAGGCGGAATCAATTCGGCCCGTTCTGCGGCTTTTTGTTTACCCTGTTCTTCGGCAATTTGCCGCGCTATGCGCTGATCGAAGGTTTCGCGGACAGCGCGCTTCCGCTTTTGGGTAGTGGGCGAAGCCGCTGCGGCGGTCATGCGGCGCACTCCACAAACTGGGCGGCGCGCGCCACATGCTCCGCAGCCCGATGGCAGTAGGTCCGATCCGCCGCCCAAGCCATAATGTCGCCCCGGCGATAAGCCAGCCGCCTGACACCGAGGCGGACGTATTTCGGGCCATCGCCGTCGCTCCGCCAGCGCAACATCGTCCTGGTGGTCACTCCCAACATCGCAGCGGCATCCGAGTCGGTCAGGAATTCCTGCAAAACGATAGCGCGGTCATTCGATTTAGATGCGTGCGGGGGCATGGTTGCTCCGGTCAGTTGCCGTCTTTAAGACAGATGGGGGCCGACACAACTAACGTCAAGCATGACTTCATTACCGGGTTTTTATATGTCATGCAGACAAAGTAATGCGGTTATAATTTGGTCATTCTTGCAGAAGTAAGGGTGTCCACAGGATTCTAAGGTCGATCACTGGCATTGCAGCTTCTCCGCCGCTGCAACGATATGATTCGCCCAACCCTCTGCGGCTGACCGTGCCTCAGCGTTCCACTTGTGCCGCTGATAAATGCCGATGATTCCAGCGCGACTACCGCTGACATGGTTCAAAATCGCCTCGGTCACTTCCAGCCGCGTCCCGAGACGCTGCAATCCTGTTGCTACGCTGCGCCGCAGGTCGTGCAGCGTGAATTCAGGCATAACCGGGCCATCAGCCGGGCGACCTACCGCGATGGCGGCATCAAGTCGCAGCTTTACTTTTCCGAATCCGCTCGGTGGTTGCTGTCTGCCGCCACTCATAACCAGATCACAGCCATCCATGCGCGGCAGTGCTTCAATTATACTCACAACAACTGGCGCTAGCGGGACCGTATGCTCCCGCCCGTTTTTGCTGCGGTGCCCCGGCAGAATCCATGCTGCCTCCGCCGATTTCAGGTCTAGTTCTGACCAACGCATTCCGGCCACCTCGCCTCTCCGCTGGCCGGTTAAAATCAGGATGCGGATCAGTGCGGTCCAATATTGGACATACTCCGCATGATCCTTGCGGAAGCCTTCCCCAAGGCGTCCCGCTGCCTGCCAGACCTCGGCAAGCTCCGCATCGGATAACGCGCGCTCCCGCGACCGCTCACGAACCGGCCTCGGCGCGTTGGCAAACGGGTTGCTTGGAATCGTTCCACGCGCCAACGCCCACCCAAACGCCGCCCGCCCATAAGCGCGCACCCGATTCGCTTGGACCGGCCCCGAGGCGGCTTTCATGCCATCCAGCGCCGCGACAACATCGGCATGGCTCAAACGGGCGGCGGGTGCTTTCAACCAATCGGCCAACGCGACACGAAGCCGCTTCGGTGCTTCCTTCCGATAACTGGCGGACCTCTCGGCCAGCCGCCCCACGGCCCATTGCTCGATCAGCGCGTTCACTGTGTAAGCGGCCTTGCCAGCCTCTACCCGCGCCTCCGCCTCTGCGGCAATGTCGGCTGACTGCTTTGCTTTGCGCTCGGCGACAGGATCATGCCGATCCAGCACTTGCCCACGTAGCGACTCGGCCCGCCGCCGTGCCTGAGCAACCGTCAATTCCGTCCCCCAAGCGCCGATGGTTGTCCGGCGCACAACATTTTTGACTCGATATTGGAATAAAAAGATCCGCTTTCCGGCCTGCGTCACGCGCAAGCCCAGTCCTTTGATCCGGTCATCAAAAAGGATGACGTCCTTCTTCCCTGCCGGACATTTGGCTGTCTTACAGGACTCTTCCGTGAAGTTCATAAAGGCTCCTGAGAAATTGTGACAAGAAACTATGACAGGTTTCGCGGACGCACGGCGGACTCTTTTTTATGACCACCTTGCGTCCGGCGCTGTCAGAGCATGTCGCAATGTCTTTATATTTTTTCAAGCAATATCAATAGAATATCGGCTTATAGGCAGCTAATGTCGGCTCAATTCTGACAGCGACACTCGTCTGAAAATCGCAGTGTCGGTGGTTCGATTCCGCCCCTGGGCACCATTCTGTTTTTGCCGACAGACCACGCGGAAATATGTCTGCCATCTGGCAGCACGCTCACCGGCAGCCAGAAATGGCTGACCCACCCTACCCGCACGTGCTAGGCTGATCGGACGCGGGCTTTGCTGGCCGCTTCTGTCCAGTACGTTCCGCTGATCGCAACGCTGAACGTAAGGTCTCGCGCCCCGGCCAGCGCCACCCCCGCGTCGCCGCTGGTCCATCGCCAATCCGGCTCAGCCATTTGCCAGCCCGGCGACAATCGGGCGTCGTCCATGCGGATTTCCTGCCCGTCGAGCCGCAGATTGCAGATCGCCACGCCGAGCGTGCGGGTGTCGTCTTCATCGGCCCGCGTCTGCGACGGCACCCAGCAACGCGACACCAATCTGGCGTTGCGCGCGGCGGGCGGAAGGCGAACCCGCCATTTTGCGCCCTCGATGTTCGCACGCAGGGCACGGCCATTCACGATCACGCGCAAGCCGGAATCGCCGGTCAGCACGTGCCCTGCACCGGCCGCCTCGCCGAGCAGGTAACGCCGGGTGGCGTGCAGGGGTGGACCCTGCAGCACCAGGGGCGCACAGGACTGCGCCGCCCAGACGCGGCGGGCGAAGTCGGCATGCAGCATGATCGGTGCCGGAGTGGTGCCGCTGCCGGAGTTGACGTGACCGGCGAAGGCCAAGCGATTGCCGGTATCCAGATAGCTCTCGCACGGCAGGCCCTCGGCAAGCAGCACGTCATGCGCGGGCAACTCGACATGATGGTAGGTGATCTCGGCCACGGACTGCTGAATGATCGTCCTGACGTTGATCAGGTAGCGGACCGGAATCAGCACGCCGCCGGTGAACACGGCATGATCCGGGCTCAACAGCAGATCTGTATGCGGTGCATTGCGCCCGAAGGCATGGGCGCAGATACGCACGGGAAGAACGTCCTGCGGGCGGCTGTGGCGGCCACAGGCGATGTGGCGATGTCCGGTCCAGAGGATCGGGCGCGGGCCACCGGCCAAAGTAGCCACCAGATCGCCTGCGCGCAGCGTTTCAACCGGCATGTCACCGCCGGGTGTGCGAATGCGGGTGCCCTCGGCAAAGCACGCCACCACGAGTTCCGAGCGCACCTGCCCGCCTGCCGCCGCTTGCGGCACCAACACCGCACCCGCCGGAAGCCCGGACAGACTGAAGTAGAGGGTGCCGGCGCCGGTCAGCGTGACGGTCAGCGCATTCGGGGTGGTGATGGCGGACAGAATGGCCTCGGTGCCAAGGCTGATGATGTCGCCGTAGCCAAGATTGGCCAGCGTGCCCGTAAACGCAGCCGGCGTGTTCAGACTGAGCCGGCTGCCATGGCCCCCCCCGAAATCAACTGTCTGTCCGGATGCGCCGCCCAGCACGAACGTGGCATTGGGTGCGATAATGATGCTGCCGCTGCCGCCAATATCGCCGGTGACGGTCATGGTACCGCCCAGCGCCTTCAACGTTCCGCTGTTGGTCAGATAGCCTTGCACCGTGCCAGAGCCTTCGAGCAGCCCCGCGTTCGGAATGGCCGCACTTTCGTTGAACATGTGCAGGGGATCCGGCCCCAGAATGGTGCCGAGCAGATCGACGGTGCCGAGCAGGCTGAGATTGCCGGAGGCTTCGAAGGTGAAGGGAAGGCTGATGGAATAGTAGAAATCCCGCAGCGTGGTGCCCGCAGCGATGGTCACCTTGCTGTCACGGCCGTCCAGAATGACCGCGCTTCCGGCGTTCCCGCCACCGAGTAGGAAACGGCCACCGCCGCTTGCCGCCAGCGTGCCGCCAGTGATGCTGGCGTTGTAGAGCCCGACAATCGCCCCTGCCCCGCTGGCCAGCAGCCGGCCGCCATTGATGTTGCTGACAGTGGTGGCAGCATTGAGGCCCACCGAAACGTTTTCCAGTAATCCGGCATTGATCAGCGTGCGGCCGGTATCAATGGTGATGCCGTTGATCACGCCAGCAGCGGCATTGGTCAGCGCAAGCGTGGCCGACGTGATGCTTCCGCTGCCGGTCAGGATATTGTCGAAATTGGTCAAGGCGGTGGCACCGGCGGTGTTGATGACGCCGTCGGCCCCGTTGACCTGCACCGTGCCGCCGCCTTCCAGAATCATGTCCGGGCTGTCCAGGATCAGCGTGCTGGCCGCGATCAATGTGCCGAAATTGTCCAGCACCGCCGAATGCAGCGTCAGCGTGCCGGTTGTGTTGTAGCCGCGGTCGCTGATGACCTCGACAATGCCACCGGCGGAGATGGTCAGCGCGCCACTGCTGGTGAGCGTGTTGTTGCCCACGTTGAACTTGATGATGCCGCCGCCGCTGCTGGCAAGCAGGCCGCCGATGACATCGACGGTCTGCAGGGTCACGATGGCCCCGGCCCCGATGGCCTGCAACGTGCCGCCGCCGGACTGGTCGAGCGTTACGTTGGTGATTTGCAGCCCGCCCGCCCCGGTTGCCTGCATCAGGCCGTCGTTGCGCAGTGCGGCACCGCCGCTGAACAGGCTGAGGCCGACGCCCGAGGCCCCGTTGGCATTGATCACGCCCGCGGCCTCGTTGGTCAGCCCAATCGGCGCGGAACCCAGAAACGGCCCGTAACTTGAATTGTCGACAAAAGCGATGCCGATCATGCCGGTGCCGGAAATGGTGTTGTCAACATTGACCAGAATATCGAGGCTGCCGGCGGCGTCCGTGAAGATCGGATCAACCACTGTGCCGCCGCCGGTCAGCGTGATGGTGGGACTGGCGAAAAAGATATTGTTGTGGGGATAGACCGTTCCCGCCACTGCAATCGTGCCGTGGTTGTCGATAGTGCCCAGCAGATACCGGATGCCGCCGGTGATATCGACGCCCGCGCCAAGTGTGACCGGCGACGTTCTGCCGTCCAGCGTGCCACCGGTTCCGTTCGCGTCAAACTGGAACGCCCCGCCGCCGGTGGCGTCCAGCGTGCCGCCGATGATGTCGATGCCTGCCCAGCCAACGCCCGCCACGTAGTTGTTGCTGGTCAAGGTGACAATCACGCCTGCCCCGCGCGAGAGGATTGTACCGCCGCCGGACTGGTCGATCGCGTTGCTCTGGATGACTAGCCCGCCGATTCCGGTCGCCTCGATCAGCCCGGCATTGGCCAGCCTCAGGCTGCCGGTTGATATCACCAGATTCTGGGCCGGGATAAAGGTTGCCTGACTGGTGCCGGAAGACGCGATGGTGCCGTTGGCATCAATAACGCCGCCCGTCCCGTTGACCAGGGCGATCGGATAAACCGTGGTGCTGGCATCAATGGTCCTGGCGTCGGCAATGCCGATTACGCCCGCACCGCTGATGGTGTTGTCTGCGTTGACAAGGGTTTCGCCGGTATCGCTGGAGCCCCAGAGGCGGCTAGGGGACGTTGCGGTCATCGCCAGCGTGCCGCCGCCGGTCAGCGTGACCGTGGGGCTGGCCAGCACGATTTGCGCCAACTGGGACAGCGTGGGCGGGCCGGACAGGGTCCCGGTGCCGTTCAGGGCCAGCGTGCCGCGATTGGTGATTGTGCCAAGCAGGAACACTGCGTCGCCGTCATTGACCTGTTGCGTGCTGCCCGCCGGAATGACGAACGGAGTGCCGCTGCCATCGAGCGTGGTGTTGGTCATGCGGCCCGGGCTTTCGTGCTGTGGCGCTGGTGTGCAGCGGCCACTCTAGGTCCCGGCAGGCTGGCGTGGCGGTGCGGAATATACTCACGCCGCGACACATGGCTGGATGAAGTGTAAGCGGCGGAAGGGTTCCGGTTCCGCCAAGTTTTCCCGGCGATTGATCAGGTGGCGCGTGCGGGCTCGCGCGGCCGTGTTGCCGCCTCCGCCTGTCGCGGCCTCGGGCCGTCATCCAGCCAGACGGTGCTGCAGTGCGCCCGGCCCGGCCTGATCGCGCCAGTAATCACCCGTCATCGCCAGTTCGAACATCACGCTGCGGGCACCGGACAGTTCCAGCGCTGCGTCGCCGGTGGTCCAGCGCCATTCCGGCTCCGGCGCGTGCCAGCCTGTGGACAGGCCGGGGCTGTCGAGGCCGACCTGCCGCCCGTCCAGCCACAGCCGCCCGATGGCCACCCCCAGAGCGCGCGTGTCGGTCTCATCCGGGCGCGTGTGCGCCGGGGTCCAGACGCGGGACAGCAGGCGGACCGTGCGGGTGCCGGAGGGTACATGGTATTGGTAGCGTCCGTTGTCGTGCTGCAACGGCACTGCGCGCCCGGCGGCGGCCACAACCAGCCCCGGATCGGGGGTGAGCGCATGACCAAGGCGTTGCGCGTGCCGGAGCAAGCGGCGGCGGGTGGCGGCCAGACGGCCACCCTCGCGTACCAGCTTCGCGCAGGCGTCCGCCTGCCACACGCGAAGCGCGAAATCCGGGTGCAGATGGGTTGCAGGGCCGCCATTGGCGAAGGCCGCGCGGTTGCCGGTATCCAGGAAGCTTTCGCAGGGCAGGCCTTCGGCCAGCAGCACCGCGTGCCGCTCCAGTTCCACGTGCCAGTATGTCACCTGCGCCTGCGGGGTTTGCGCGATGCTGCGCCCGTTGAGCAGGTAGCGCACGGGAATCAACGCGCCGCCCGCGAACACCGCATGGTCCGGCGACAGATACAAATCGCGGCCGGGCTTGCCGCGCCCGAACGCCCCGGCCTGCACCCGCACCGGATGCACATCCCACGGGCGCGGATGGCGCGCACAGTCCACCGTGCGGTGGCCCAGCCACACAACACGGCTGTTACCACCCAGTGCTAACGGCACGATGTCGCCTTCTCGCAGGTCTTCGGCGGCCACTTGCCCGCGTGCGGTGGCGATGTGTGTGCCGGCGGCGAAGCAGGGGGCCACCAGTTCGGTGCCACCTGTGCCGTCCGGCAGCAACTGCCACCCGGACAAATCGGTGCCGGGGGCGAAATGCAGGCCGACGGTGGTCCCACCTACAGCGGCATCGAGTTGCCCGGTGGTGCTGAGGTCCGGCGTGGCGCTGCCGCCGTCCACGAAAGTCAGGCCCGGCAGGTCGATAGTGGCGCCCGGCGCGCTGGCATCGAGCGATGTGGCGAAATCCAGATGCGGGCCGGAGCCATTGAGCGCCGCCGGGTCAATCACCAGCACCGCCGCGCCGGTGAAGCTGATGCTGCCGCTGCCGGCGGCCCCGGGCGCCGCCAGTTCCACTGCGCCGCTGTGCAGCGTGATACCGCCTGCGAATGTGTTGGCGGCGGCCAGTTTCAACGTGCCGGTGCCGTTCACAACCACGCCGATGCTGCCCTCGGTGTAACCGCTGGCCCCGCCATAGCCGGAAGCTGCTGCCGAGCCCGTGTCATCGCCGATGACGCCCGCGATTGTCTCGGTGCCGATGGGCGCGAAGGTCAGTGTGTTGTTACCTTGCAGGTAGATGCCGTTGGCGAAGGTCTGGCCGTTGTGAGCGCCGGACCCGGCGATCAATGCGCCGTTTCCGATACCTGACGTGCCGGAAATGGTGATCGCCGCGCCGGACTGAACGAATATGTCGCCGCCTGCCGCCAGACCACCACCGCCCCAACCGCGGCCACTGCCGCCCCCGCCGTTCGGATTGGCATCGCCACCGCCAAAGCCACCGTAGCCGCCCGGTGACTGGTCAGCGAATCCGGTGCCTTGGAAGCTGCCTCCGCCGCCGCCGCCAAAGCCGCCATTTCCGCCGATAAAATAGCTCCAGCTACCGCCACCGCCAAAGCCGCCATTGGCACCCCCGGCGCCGCCGCCTCCGCCATAGCCGCCGGCGGCGCCCGGACTACCGGCAATGTTCGTATACGTGCCACCACCGACACCGCCGCCGCCGCCCGCGACTCCGCCGCCCTGTGGCGAAAGACCGCCGCCACCGCCACCGCCGGAGGCTCCTCCGGCGCCTGTGGTGGTGCCATAGCCCCCGCCGCCGCCGCTGGCGCCAGGCACTATCCCCGCCGCACCGGGTTGTCCTGCACTGCCGCCAGCCGCGCCAATGCCACCGCCGCCGCCGTTGTTGCCAACCCCCCCATTCCCGCCAAGGCCGCCGCCGCCCACGGCCGAAATTGAGTCCACGGGCCCGGCATAGGAAACGGAATTGCCGCCCTGCGCGGCATCCCCGGAGAATTCGACGTTGCTCAGCGTGACTTGGCCGGCGTTGCCCGCCACATTGGCTCCCACGAACAATCCGCCGCCCAACCCTGCACCGGCACCACCCGGCCCCCCGCCGCCACCCACCGCCAGCATGTTGTCGATGGCGAGGTTTTCCACTGTGACCGCCCCGGCATACACAAACAGCCCGCGCTGGATGCCGCCGCCGTCCAGCGTGTGGCCATTGCCCTGCAGGTCCACTGTCACGCCGGGCGCGAGGTTGAATGCCTTCAGCGCCGTGCCGGACAGCGCGATGTCTGCCCCCAGCGCGATGGTTACGGTTCCCGGTACGGTTGCCCTGTAAGCCGCGACGATGGCGCTGTTCAACGCGGCGGCCGAGGAAACGGTGAAGCTCGACCCGCCTGCGCCACCTGTGCCGCCCGTCCCACCTGTGCCGCCTGTGCCGCCTGTGCCGCCACCGGCCGGGATCAGTGAATGCCCATTGCCCGCAATATGCAGGCTCACGCCTGATGGCAGCGTACCGGTGTCGAGTGTCGGGCCGGGCAGCGTGATGTCGGCACCGAGCGAGATGGTGACCACCCCGCCGCCCAGCAAACGATCAGCCTCGGCAACTGCAGCGTTCAGATCGGTCAGATTATTGGCATCGAAGATCAGGCCGGAGGATGTCGACATCAGCGCAATTGCGCCGCTGCCGGCCGAGGCGCCCGAGGCGACTTGCAGCGTGGCCCCCGCACTGATGGAGGTGCCGCCAACATAGGTGTTGACCGCCTGCAACAGCAGCGTGCCGCTGCCGCTGACCACCACGCCGATGCTGCCCTCGGTGTAATTCGCCGCGCCCGCATAATGCGCCGCCGCCGCCGAGCCCTG
>CAIPHQ010000041.1 GCA_903864895.1 uncultured Rhodospirillales bacterium | reverse complement strand
GGTGACATTCGTGACGTTGGTGATGTTCGTCACGTTCTTGACGTTGGACACGTTGACGTTGCGCACATAGGCCGGCGAGGTGCGGTATGGCGGAATATACGGCTCGCTGGCGCCCAGCGGCACCCAGCCGACCGAGCCTCCGCCGATGGCAGCCCCCACGGCGGCTCCCACTGCCGCGCCAATGGCAACACCGGCCACGTTCACGAAGCTCACCAGCGCCGGGGCATAGACCGGGCGGGCGGTGACCACGTTCACCTGCACGCCGGGCTGCACCGGCGTCCACGCCCAGCGCGGACCGATCTGCACCCAGCGGCCATAATGGAACGGCGCGAAGCCCCAGGATGCGTCATCCACCCAGGTCCAGCCCCACGGATGCACGAACGCCCAGTGCCCATGGCGGTACGGCACCCAGTCGCGCTGCACCGGCGGATACCAGACATGGCCGTATTGCGGGGTCGCCTGCCACTCGCCGGTTTCGCGCAGCGCCTCGTAGCCCGTCATCTGCTGCACCATCGGCGGCGGCTGGTACACCGGGACGGCGGCGGAGGTTGCGGCAACGCTGGGCCGGGGCTTCGGCGGCGGCAGACGCTCCTTGTCCAGCTGCGCGGTCAGGAACGCGTTGGGGGCCTGCATCCCGATGCTGCCCTGAAACTCCTGCTCGGTGGAGCCGGTGATCGACGCAGTCTGGTGGGCTGCGACATGCAGCGTCACCCCGCCCACGGCGAGGTCAGCGGTGCCCTCGATCACCGTCAATTGCGTCGGCTGCTCGGTATCCCCGGTTACCACCAGATAGCGCCCGGCCGCCCTGATGCTGACCACACCGCGCGGGGTGGTAATGGTGGTGCTCTCATCTTGCGGCATGTCGCGCAGCCGCACATAGGCTTGGCCCTGAGCCGCCGTCACACCCAGCGAATGGTCGTCCAGCGTGGACACATCAATCTGGGTCTGCTGGTCCAGCACGATGTTGTTCGGGCCGATTTCCAGTTGCACGGACGATTGCGGCTCGGTCCAGAACGCGTTGCCCGAGGTGACCGGGTAATTCAGCGTTGCGGCCTGCCATGTTGTGTCGTCAGCCGTGTGGAACGACACCGTGCCCAGCAGCCCGGCCAGACGGCCCACGCGGGATGGCGGATCGACCGGCGCCTGCTCGACAGCGACAACGGGTGCCACTTGCGCCGTATCATCGCTTTGCGCGAACGCCAGTGGGGCGGCGACCGGCCCCAGCACCATCCCGCTGATGGCAGCGGCAGCGGACAGCCGGAAAACTGCTTTTGAATGACGCACCGTGACTATCCTTTTCGCAACGACCTGCCGGCATCGCACGGAAACGAGCATTTCCGTTCAGAGCTGAGGAGCATGCGTGCGGATCGTGGCGAAACCGCGACCGAAGTCCGCCGGGATTGCGCCGCAGCGTGAAGGGTACGCGTATCCGCTACCCCCGCAGCGCGCCCCCTTGCCTTACCGGGTCCATGCTTCCGCCGCAATTCCAATTCAGCATCATCCCGCCAATCACAACGGAGCGGATGACCATGACCCGGCTTATGCGCGCCCTCG
The DNA here is from genome assembly GCA_903864895.1 of uncultured Rhodospirillales bacterium. Taxonomy (GTDB): domain Bacteria; phylum Pseudomonadota; class Alphaproteobacteria; order Acetobacterales; family Acetobacteraceae; genus CAIPHQ01. The sequence goes on along the minus strand of CAIPHQ010000041.1, from coordinate 4,438 downwards.
CTGCCACCACCGCTGCTGCGGCGCTGCTGGCGACGGCCGGATGCGTGGCGTACGGGCCGGGATATGGATATGGCCCGGCGCCCGGCTATCAGGGCGCCTACTACGCGCCGCCGCCCGCGGTTTACGCGCCGCCCGCCTATTATGCCCCGCCGCCCGTGTTTGTTGGGTGGGGTGGCGGCTGGCACGGCGGCGGCGGCGGGTGGCACGGTGGCGGGGGTGGCGGCTGGCATGGCGGCGGCTGGGGGCCGCACGGCGGCTAAGCAGACGCCGGGCACCCGCCCGATTGACGGCGGCTTGTGCTCGGCGCAAGCGTACTGCCTACCTTGGCTTCTGCGGAGTCGATGGCCTCCCCCCTACCCTCGCGCGCTCCGGCGGCTGGTGCAGCCCGAATCTCGGCAGTGTTGCCGGGCCTTGGCCTCAGCCTTTTGATTTCCCTGATCGCCATTCGCATCCGCGACGCCACCGGCATCGCAGCAATGAACCCGGTGGTGGTGGCGCTGGTGGGTGGCATCGCGTTGCGCGCCGCCTTTGGCCTGCCCGTCTGGCTGCGCCCCGGCACCGCGTTTGCCGTGCGCCCGGTGCTGCGCGCGGCCATCGTGCTGCTGGGCTTGCAGGTCACGGCCGGGCAATTGCTGTCCGTCGGCGCGGGCGCGCTGGGGCTGGCGTTTCTGTCCGTGGCACTGACCATCCCGTTCACCATCTGGCTCGGCGGCCGGCTCGGCGTGTCACCGGCGCTGTCGCAACTCATCGGCACCGGCACCGGCATCTGCGGGGCGAGTGCCATCGTCGCGGCCAATCAGGTGGCGGGCGGGCGGCAGGAGGATGTGGCCTATTCGCTGGCGGTGATCACGCTGTTCGGCACGGCAGCGCTATTGCTGTACCCGGAACTCGCCCCGCTGCTCGGCCTCAGCCCGCGCGTGTACGGGCTGTGGGCCGGGTCGAGCATTCATGAAGTCGTGCAGGCGGTCGGTGCCGCAGCAGCGGGCGGGCCGCAGGCGGTCGAGGTGGGCACCATCACCAAACTCGCCCGCGTGGTGATGCTGGCCCCCGCGGTGCTGGCGCTGGGGGCCTGGGTGCAGCGCGGGCGCGGCAGTTCGAAATCGGTGAAAGCGCCGATGCCGTGGTTCGCCTTCGGCTTTCTGGGCATGGTGGCGCTGGCCAGCACGCATCTGCTGCCACTGCCGGTGATCGGCTGGAGCAAGTTCGCCGTGCCGCTGATGCTGGCCGCCTCAGTCGCGGCTCTGGGGCTGAACACCGATCTGCGCGCGCTGAAGGCCGAAGGCATCCGCCCGCTGCTGCTGGGCTTTGCGGCCACACTGTTCATCAGCCTGCTGGGGCTGGCAGGCGCGTTACTGGTCTGACCCGCCGCGCCGCGACGCTGCGACATAGCTGAACGGCAGCCGCATCAGATCGGCCGAAGCGGGACCCGGGCACGCACAGGCCAGCATTTCGGCGAAGCTTTCAGCCAGGCTGAAATCCACCTGCACCCCGGCCTTCAGCGCCAGCACGCCCAGCGCCTCCACATCCACCCCGGCATTGCGGAACAGTGCCACGTCGATCACGGATGGGCGCCGCTCGGCGACGACGATTTGCACCTTGCCGTGCCGCAGCACCGCCAATCCGCCGGCGTCATGGCCCTGCCCTGTGCCGGGTTCCAGTTGCTCCACGCTGACCGGCAAGCGCACGGCGGCACCGTACTCGTTCAGCACGCGCGCGCCGAAGACGTGTTCAAACCGCCCGCCGCGTCCAGCCGCCCGCGCGGCTGCCACGGCGGCGGGGTCGTGAAACACGCCGATGGCCGAGGGCACCGGCAACTCCGCCGCCAGCAGCGCTGCGAGCAAACCCGGTGTATCCGCCGCCCCGCCCGCCATCGGGTCATCGGACGGGTCGAGCAGCGCAAACCGCGCTCCGCTGGCCAGACCGGCGGCCAGTGCCGCCTCGGGCCGCCACAATGCCGGTGGGGGCCGGACTTCGCCGAGGCGGCGGGCCAGCCGCGTGGCAGTCTGCCGCGCCAGCCGCCCGTCCCGGTCGGTCCAGACCAGACACGAGGCCCCCGTCAGCGGGCTGTCTGCCCATGGAAAGCCGCTGAAAATCGAGGCATCCAGCACGGCCAGCGGCAGTTCCAGCAATTCCTCGTCCCACAAATCCGGCAGCACACTGGGTGCGGCCAGACTGGCCAGCAGGGATGGTACGCGGATCAGCGTGCCGACGGGCCGCTGGTGCCCCCCCTGAATGACTTCCAGCAGTTCCAGCGCACGAATGGCCGCAGCATCGCCGCCACCGCGCGGCCAGCTTCGGTTGGCGCTGGAGCCATCCAGCAGCAGCGTGACTTCCTCGGACAGATTGGCCGCCACGTCGAAACTGGCCACCATCGGCGTGCGGCCAATGGCCATGCGCAGGCGGCGGAGAATCGTCAGATCGGCCGCAGGGTCGCCCTCGGCCTGACAGGCGCCGTGCAATGAGACATAGACCCCGTCGAACCGACCCGCGCGCAGCGCGGTTTCCACTTCAGCCAGCCATGTGCCCACCACTTCGGCCTGCAACGGCCCGCCCGGCGGGGCGGAGGCGCAGCGCAGCACCGTCGCGTCCCAATCCTGCCGCCCGGCGATGAAGCGGGCGACACCTTCCAGTTCCGATTCGGGGCTGGCGGCCGCCAACGCTTCGGGGCCGCTGCGCCACTCATGGGCCTGCATGTCGGCCAGCCCGGTGCGCGCACGGTTGAAACTGTTGGAACAAAAATGCAGCCGCGCAACGGCCAGCCGGCGCATGATAACCCCATACCAATCACCGGCCCGACTCGGGCCGGGTGGCGGTGCAGGATGCCACTCGGCAACCGTCCGCGGCAATACGACATCTGTCCTATTCGGTGAACGCCGCCGTAGCAACGCGGCGGCCGAGCATGAAGGCATCCGCCACCAACCGCAGCGGCGCGGCATCAACATGCGCGCGGCCCGCCCGCAGCAATTCAGCGAAATGGGTATAAATGCCCTGATATTCGCGCTGCGGCGCTTCGGCCATCGTCACTCCGTCCACAGCCAGCCGCGTGCCGCCGCCCGACAGCACCAGACGCTTGCCGTGGCCGGTGACCACGGTGATCTCCCACGTCTCCCCGCCCGTGGCCCGCCAATCGAATTCGGCGCGCAGGTCTCCGGGACCGGCGAAGCGGATGGACACCGCAATCGGCGCATCGGCGTTCTCGGGCGTGACCAGATCAGCACGTTCGACGAACACCGGATGCGGCATGATCTTGGTGACGATGGACAGCGCGTTGATCCCCGGATCGAACACGCCGAACCCGCCCGCCTGCCAGATCCACGCCTGACCGGGATGCCATTTGCGGACATCCTCCTGCCAGTTGACGAACAGTTCGGCCACCGTCTGCCCGGCCAGCAGGTCGCGCGCCATGTCCACGGCGGCGTTGTATTGCGAGTGCCACGTGGTCATCAGCACCAGCCCGCGCGTGGCGGCGGCGTCTTCCAGCGCGGCCAGTTCGCTCAGCGTGGCGGCGGGTGGCTTTTCCAGCATCACGTGCTTGCCCGCCTGCAATGCCGCCAGCGCGATGGCATAGCGCGCCTGCGGCGGGGTGCAGATGGCGACCGCGTCCAGATGCGGGGTTCCGGCCAGCAGCGCCTCGGCACTGGTGAACGCAAGTGCGCCCGGCGCGGTCAGCCCGCGCTGGCTGGACACGGCGGCCAGCGTGAAATCGCTGCTTTCGGCGATCACCGGCAAATGCTGATCCTGCGCGATCTTGCCCAGTCCGATGACGCCGATCCGGTATGTGCTCACGCCCGCCCCCTGCCATGTTCCGTACAGTCTAGACCCCGCCCCGGCTTGACCCAAGCCGCCCCCGCGCGACACCCTGAGCGCCACGGAGGGGCCAGCCATGCTCAGCAGCGAACAGCGCCGACGCTACCGGGACGACGGCTATCTGGTGCTGCCCGGCTTCAAGGGTGCCGGCGAGATTGCCGCGCTGCGCCGCCGGGCGGGTGAGATTGTGGATGCGTTCGACCCCGCCGAATCGCGCTCGGTCTTTACCACCAACGATCAGGGCAAGCGCACCGACCGCTGGTTTCTCGACAGCGGCGACAAGGTGCGCTGCTTTTTCGAGGAGGAAGCCTTCGACGCGGCAGGCGCGCTGCGGCAGGACAAATCCTTTTCGATCAACAAGATCGGGCACGCGATGCACGATCTGGATCCGGTGTTCGACGCCTTCTCGCGCGACCCGGGGCTGGCGGCGATTGCCACGGACATCGGCCTGACCGCGCCGCAGATCTGGCAATCCATGTACATCTTCAAGCAACCCGGCATCGGCGGTGAGGTGCGCTGGCATCAGGACGCCACGTTCTTTGAAACCGACCCGATCAGCGTGACCACGTTCTGGTTCGCGCTGGAAGACGCCAGCATCAGCAATGGCTGCCTGTGGGTGGAGCCAGGCGGG
>CAIPHQ010000040.1 GCA_903864895.1 uncultured Rhodospirillales bacterium | reverse complement strand
GGCCCCGGTGACAGCCTGCTGCTGTTTCAGGTGCGGGCGTATCTGGACTTCTTCCAGTACACCAATGTCGGCCGCTCGGCGGCGCTGATGATGATCCTGTGGGCGATCACCTACGCGCTGTCCAACGTGTTCATCAAACAATGGCTGAAACTGCGGGAGCGCACCCATGCCGCGCATTAGCGCCATCCTGCGCGGCATCGCCCTTGCGGCGGTGCTGCTGTTCTTCCTGTTCCCGATCTTCTGGATCTTCCTGATGTCGTTCCAGACGAACGAGACGATCCTGCAAATCCCGCCGAGCTTGGCGTTCGAGCCGACGCTGATCAACTACACGTCGCTGATCTCGGGCCATCTGCAAACCGCCGCCGGTTCGCTGGACCTGCCGTTCATGCACAACCTGTTCAACTCGGTGCTGCTGTCGGCGGTGTCGGTGGCGGTATCCTTGGTGCTGGGCGTGCCTGCGGCGTATGCCTTCGCGCGCTTCCGCTTCCGGCTTGGCGAGGACATTGCGTTCACGTTGCTGAGCTTCCGCTTCGCGCCGCCCTTACTGGTGCTGCTGCCGCTGTCCCTGTATTTCAAGGATTTGGGGCTGGCCAACACCTATGCGGGCATCATCTGGGTGTATCAGTTGATCTGCCTGCCGCTGATCCTGTGGATCGTGCGCGGCTATTTCGAGGATGCCAGCCCCGATGTGGAATATGCCTACCGCATCGACGGCCATAGCTGGTGGCGTGCGTTTACCCGCATCGCCATTCCGCTGGCTGGCCCCGGCATCGCGGCGGCGGGGTTGCTCGCGTTCATTTTCGCATGGAACAACTTCGTGTTCGCGCTGATCCTCGCCTCCGCCGACAAGCAGCCTGTGACCGTCGGCGCGCTCGCGTTCGTGACCGCGTCGGGCATTCAATACGGCCAGATTGCCGCGGCGATTGTGCTGTCCATCCTGCCCACGCTGGCGCTGGCGCTGTATGCGCAACGCTGGCTGGTTGAGGGCTTGAGCCTGGGAGCCGTCAAGGGATGAGCGGTCTGCAAATCCACGGCCTGCGCGTCGCGTTTGGCCGCAATGAACTGCTCAAGGGCATCGACCTGTCCGTCGCGCCGGGCGAGACGCTGGTGCTGTTCGGCCCGTCCGGCTGCGGCAAGACCGTGCTGCTGCGCGCCATCGCCGGGGTGGAACCGGCGGCGCGGGCCAATGTGCAGATCGGCGGGCGCGACGTGTCAGCCCTTGGGCCGGAAGCGCGCGGGCTTGGCATGGCGTTTCAGAATTTCGCGCTGTACCCGCACATGACGGCGCGGGAAAACATCGCCAGCCCCTTGCAGGCGCGCGGCGTGGCGGCGGCGGAGATCGAGGCGCGGGTGGCCGAAGTGGCCGCCCTGCTGCGCATCACGCATGTGCTGGGCCATGCGCCGAAGGAATTGTCCAACGGCCAGAAGCAGCGCACCGCGCTGGCCCGCGCGCTGGTGGGCAAGCCCCCGGTGCTGCTGCTGGATGATCCGCTGCGCAACGTGGATGCCAAGCTGCGCTACGAGATGCGCATGGAACTGCCGCGCCTGCTGCGCGCGGCGGGGGCTGCGACGATTTACGTGTCGCAGGACTATCGCGAGGCAATGGGGTTGGGCGACCGGGTGGCGATCCTGCTGGATGGCCGCATCGCGCAGATGGCACCGCCGGAAGCGATCTACGATGCCCCGGCCTCGGTGAAGGTGGCCCGCCTGTTCGGCGACCCGCCGATCAACCTGCTGGCCTGCCGCCCCACGGCGGGCAAGGCGGGTGTGGAAGTGGCGGCGGCGGGCTGGCAGTTCTCGCTGCCGGTGGATCGCAGTGCGGCGGGGCGCAATTGCCTGCTGGGGCTGCGGCCCGAGGCGGTTGCGCTGTTCGCCACGCAGCAATCGGGCGCAGCACCCGCGCAGATCATCGCCACCACGCCGCTGCATGAACGGCTTGTGGTGTTGCTGCGCGCGGCGGGCGGTGAGGAAGTTGTGGCCAGCGTGCTGGGCAGCGTGCCGCAGGCGGGCAGCACGGTGTGGCTGGCCGCCGATGCCGCGCAGGCGCTGCTGTTTGACGCCGAAAGCGGCAGCCGCATTCCAGCCGCCCCTGCCACGCTGGAGCACGCCGCGTGACCCTGACCCTCAGCAACCTCAGCAAGACCTATCCGGGCCGCCATGGCGGGTCCGTGCAGGCGGTGCGCAACCTGAATCTGACGATGGAAAAGGGCGAGATCGTCGCGCTGCTCGGCTCCTCCGGCTGCGGCAAGACCTCCACGCTGCGGATGATCGCGGGCTTCGAGAGCGTGTCCGAAGGCGGCATCACGCTGGCCGGGCGGCGCATTGAAACCCTCACGCCCGACCGCCGCCGCGTGGCGATGGCGTTCGAGGGCTATGCGCTGTATCCGCCGCTGACCATCGAGGAAAACATCGGCTTCGGCCTCGCCACGCGCGGTCTGGACCGCGCCGAAGCCGCGCGCCGGGTGCGCGAGATGGCCGAGATGCTGGAAATCGGCCCGATCCTGAAAGGCCGCCCCGCCGGGCTGTCCGGCGGGCAGCAGCAGCGCGCGAGCCTCGCCCGTGCTCTGGCGCGGGATGCGGATCTGCATCTGCTGGATGAACCGATGGGGCAACTGGAGCCGCAATTGCGCTCGGTGCTGCGCGGGCGGGTGAAGGCGGCGCTGAAATCGCGCGGGCTGACCGCCGTGCTGGTCACGCATGACCAGACCGAGGCCAACGCCATGGCCGACCGCATCGCGGTGATGGAAGCGGGCGTGTTGCAGCAATACGGGCCGCCGTCCGAATTGCGGGACCGCCCGGCCAATCTGCTGGTGGCGACGTTTCTGGGCGAACCGCCGATGAACGCGCTGGCCGCAACAGTGGACCCCGCCGGGCTGCATCTGGACGATGTGGCCGAGGACGTGCTGGCGCTGCCCGGCGTACCCATGCCGCGCGCCGGGGCGAAAATTGTGCTGGGCGTGCGCCCGCACCGCTTGCAACTGGGCGCTGGCGCGCTGCGCGGGCAGGTGATTTCCAACCAGTGGCTCGGCGATCAGGCGCATGTGGTGTTGGCGCTGGGGCCGCGCATTCTGGTGGCGGTGGCGCATCGCCGCGTGGCGGTGCGGGTGGGGGAAACCATCCCGTTCGGCTTCGCGCCGGATCACGCGCATCTGTTCGACGCCGATTCGGGGCGGGCTTTGGCGCACGGAATGGTGGCAGCATGAGCCAGACCGTCATCATCGCGCTGGATTCCGGCACCTCCGTCGTCAAGGCGGTGGCGTTCTCGGCCGGTGGTGACATCCTTGCCACCAGCAGCCGCCCGAATGCATGGACGGCACTGCCCGGTGGCGGGGCGGAGCAGGACATGCGCCGCACCTTCGACGACGCCGCCGATGTGCTGGCCGCCCTGTCCGCCGATCTGCGGGCGCGCTTTCCCGATGCCGATGTGGTGGCGCTGGGTGTGACCGGGCAGGGCGACGGCACGTGGCTGATCGACGCTGCCGGTGATCCGGTGGGCGATGGGTGGCTGTGGCTGGATGCGCGGGCGGCGGGCATTGTGGAAGACCTCAATGCCAGCGGCGCGGCCGCGGCGGTGTTCGCCCACACCGGCACGGGGCTGGCCGCCTGCCAGCAGGGCGCGCAACTGGCGTGGATGGACCGCAACCGCCCGGCGATGCTGGCGCGGGCGGCCACCGCGATGCATCCGAAGGACTATCTGTATTTCCGCCTGACCGGCACGCGCGCCACCTCCCCGTGCGAAGGCAATTTCACCTTCGGTGATTTCCGCACCCGCACCTATCAGGACGATGTGGTGGCCGCCCTTGGCCTGCGCCAGCATCGCCGCCTGTTGCCGGAGATTGTGGACGGCACCTTGCAGTCGCATCCGCTGTCGGCGGAAGCCGCCCGGCGCATCGGCCTGCCGGCCGGGTTGCCGGTCTCGCTCGGGTATGTGGACGTGCTGTGTACCGCGCTCGGGGCCGGGCTGTATGGCGCGGGCGAGAATGCCGGGGTGTCGGTGATCGGCAGCACCGGGATGCACATCAAGCTGGTGCCGCATGTGGCGGACGTCGCCCCGAGCCCGGCGGGCACCGGCTACTGCATGCCGTTTCCGGTGCCGGGCCATACCATTCAGGCGCAGACCAACATGGCCGCTACGCTGAACATCGACTGGCTGGCCGACATCGTCGCCGATGCCGCAGCGCTGACCGGCGGTGCCCGCCCGCGCAGTGAGGTACTGGCGGCCCTTGGCGATCTGGCGTTGAGCGCCCAACCCGGCGGCGCGCTGTTTCACCCGTTCATTTCCACCGCCGGTGAGCGCGGGCCGTTCACCGATGCCTATGCCCGCGCATCGCTGATCGGGCTGGATCAGAGCGTGCGGTTGAAAGACCTCGCGCGGGCGGTGTTCGAGGGCCTGTGTTTTGCGGCGCGCGATTGCTACACGGCCATTGGCGGCGCGCCCGCCGATATTCGCGTCACCGGCGGAGCGGCGCGGTCGCCTGCCATCCGTGCCCTGCTCGCCGCCGTGCTGAACCGCCCGGTGCGCGTCTCCGGGCAGGTGGAAGCCGGGGCGGCGGGGGTGGCGATGATGGCTGCCGTGCGCAACGGCCTGTATGCCAACATGGCCGATTGCGCCGCCGTGTGGGTGGCCCCGCGCCTTGAAGCACCTCTGTTGCCGGATGCTTCGCTTGTGTCCGCCTACGACCGGCTGTTTCCGCTGTACCGCGACACTTACGCCGCACTGCCCAAGCTGTGGCGCGGCCTGCACGCTGCGAGAGAAGTTGCTCATGCCGTCTGACACCGCGCCGTGCGACGTTGCCATCATCGGCGACAATTTCATGCTGCCGGAAAAATTCGCCACCGCCATCGAAGCCGCCTGCGGCGCGAAGGTGCGGCTGCGCAGCATGACACTGCCGTGGCCGGATGCGCCGATGGAGCACGGCTACGCCACGCCGGGCATGGCCGGGCTGAAAGAGTATCAGGGCGACCCGGACGAGATCTGCGCGTTCGTGGGCAACGCCGAAGTGCTGGTCACGCAACTCGCCCCGCTGTCTGCCACCATGCTCGACCGCCTGCCCGCCCTGAAACTTGTCGCCGTGTCACGCGGCGGGCCGGTGAATATCGACATGGCGGCCGCGCGCGCGCGCGGCGTGCGCGTGGTGAACACGCCGGGGCGCAATGCGAGCGCGGTGGCCGAATTCGCCATCGGGGCCATTCTGGCCGAAACCCGCATGATCCGCGCCGGGCATGAAGCCCTGCGCGCCGGGAACTGGCGCGGCGACCTGTACCGCGCCGACCGCACCGGGCGCGAATTGTCGGAAATGACCGTGGGCGTGATTGGCTACGGGCAAATCGGCACCCGCGTGGTGCGCCTGCTGAAGGCGTTCGGCTGCAGGATTTTGGTGGCCGACCCGTATGTGCAGCTTTCGGCCACCGACCGCGCCGACGGCATCACGCATGTGCAACTGGAAGATTTGCTGCGCCAGTCCGACGTGATCACGCTGCATGCGCGCGTGACGGCGGAGACCACCGGCTTCATCGGGCGCGAACAGTTCGCCGCGATGCAGCCCGGCACCATCTTCGTCAACACCGCGCGCGGGCCGATGGTGGATTACGATGCGCTGTATGCGGCGCTGATCAGCGGGCATCTGGGCGGCGCGATGCTGGAGACCTTCGCCATCGAGCCTGTGCCCGCCGATTGGCCGCTGCTGCAACTGCCCAACGTCACCATCACGCCGCATATCGCAGGGGCCTCGGTGAAGACCATCACCATCGCCGCCGAAGGGGCCGCCGAGGAAGTCCGCCGTCATCTGAACGGCGAACCGCCGCTCAATCCGTGCTGATACGGCTGTGAGCGGCATGTTCGACCTGCTGGTGATCGGCGGCGGCGTGAACGGCGCGGGCATTGCTCGCGATGCCGCCGGGCGCGGGCTGAAAGTGTTGCTGGCGGAAAAGGACGATCTGGCACAGGGCACCTCCTCACGCTCGGGCAAGCTGATCCATGGCGGGCTGCGCTATCTGGAATATTACGAATTCAGGCTGGTGCGGGAGGCGCTGATCGAGCGCGAGGTGCTGCTGCGCGCTGCCCCGCACATTGTCTGGCCGATGCGCTTCGTGCTGCCGCACAGCCCGGAACAGCGCCCGGCGTGGCTGATCCGGCTGGGGCTGTTCCTGTACGACCATCTGGGCGGGCGGCAGATGCTGCCCGGCACGCGGCGGCTGGATTTGCGGCGTGACCCGGAAGGCGCGGCCATCAAGGACGCCTATCGTACCGCCTTCGAATACTCGGATTGCTGGGTGGAAGACGCACGGCTTGTGGTGCTGAACGCGCTGGATGCACAGGCGCGCGGGGCGGAGATTCTGACCCGCACCGAAGTTGCCTCCGCACGGCGCGAAGACGGCGTGTGGCGCGTGGTGCTGCGCAATCCCGATGGCAGCACGCGCGAAGTCCGCGCCCGCGCGCTGGCCAATGCCGCAGGCCCGTGGGTGGAAAAAGTCATCAACGGCGTGACCGGCGGCAACAGCGCGCGCAAGGTGCGGCTGGTCAAGGGCAGCCACATCATCACGCGCAAATGGTGGCAGGGGCCGCAGGCCTATCTGCTGCAAAACGACGACAAGCGGGTGATTTTCGTCAATCCCTATGAAGGCGATCTGACGCTGATCGGCACCACCGACATCCCGTATGACGGTGCCGCCGAAGACGTGGCCATTGACCAGCGGGAGCGCGAGTATCTGTGCCGCGTGGTCAACCGCTACATGCGCCACCAATTGTCGCCCGCCGGCATCCTGCACGAATATTCCGGCGTGCGGCCACTGTATGACGATAACTCGGCCAATCCCTCGGCGGTCACGCGCGACTATGTGTTCGACGTGGATGGCGGGCCGGGCCGTGCGCCGCTGCTGAGCGTGTTCGGCGGCAAGATCACCACCTATCGCAAACTGGCCGAACATGCGCTGCAGCAACTCAAGCCGTATTTTCCGGCGTTGCAGGCGGACTGGACTCGCAGCGCACCGCTGCCGGGCGGCGACATACCGGGGGTGGATTTTGCGGCCTTCCTGAGCGAATTGCGCCGCCGCTTCGCGTTTCTGCCGCCGGACGTGGCGCTGCACTACGCGCGGCAATACGGCACGCGGGCGCATCTGCTGCTGGATGGCGTCAGCAACATCGCCGCTCTGGGCCAGCATTTCGGCGGGCGGCTGTATGAGCGCGAAGCCGATTTCCTGATCCGCACCGAATGGGCGCGCACCGCCGATGATGTGACGCAGCGGCGCAGCAAGCATTATCTGCATCTGCTTCCCGATGAGCGCGCCCGCTTCGGCGCATGGATGGCGCGCGCGACATGACCGGTATTCACAGCGATCCCGAATTTCAAACCCTGCTGCGCTACAGCGCACACATCGGCGCAGATGCCGCGCTCGTGCAGGCGGCCGGCGGCAATGTCTCATTGAAGCGCGACGGCGTGCTGTGGGTGAAGGCGTCGGGCACATGGCTGGCCAATGCACTGACGCAGGACATCATGGTACCGGTGCAGCTTGATGCGCTGCTGGCGGCGATGCATGCCAATGAGGCCGAGAACACCGCGCCGTTCGTTGTAAGTGCGCTGAACAGCAGCGGCCTGCGCCCTTCCATCGAAACCACGCTGCACGGCGCGTTGCCGCATCCGGTGGTGGTGCATGTGCATTGTGTGGAGACGATGGCGTGGGCGGCACGGTCTGATGCGCCGCAGGTGCTGGCCCCGCTGCTGGCCGGGTTGCGCTGGGCCTTCGTGCCCTATGTGCGCCCCGGCGCGCCGCTGACCCGCGCCGTGCTGGATTCTGCCGGGCCGGACACCGACGTACTGATCCTTGGCAATCACGGCCTTGTGGCAGGCGGGGCGGACACGGCGGAGGCCGGTGCCCTGATTGGCGAAGTGGCGCGCCGCCTGCGCCGCAGCGTGCGCGTGGCCCCACCCGCCGATCTGGCAGCGCTTGAGCGGATCAGCGCAGACACCGATTTCACCCCCGCCGCTGACCCGCACGCGCACGGCACCGCCACCGACCCCGCCGCGCTGGACATCGCATTGCGCGGCTCGCTCTACCCCGACCATGTGATCTTCCTCGGCCCCGGCATCCATACGCTGCCAGCAGACCGCCTGCCCGCCGGGCCCGCGCCGATGCTGGTGCTGCCCGGCCTTGGCGTGCTGCTGCGCCGCGATGCGTCCTCGGGCGTGGCGCCGCTGGCGCGCTGCCTGGCGGACGTGACCGCGCGGCTTGACCCCCTCGAGCCCATCGTGGCGTTAACGCAGGCGCATGAGGATGAGTTGCTGGGCTGGGACGCCGAGAAATACCGGCAGGCGCTGAACGCGCGATGAGCGGCGTTGCCATCGGCATCGACGTTGGCACCTCCGGCGTCCGCGCGGCGTTGGTGGACGAAGCCGGGCTGCCTCTGGCATGGGGGGCCACCAAACTGCCCGCCGAACACCGCCGCAGCCCGCTGGCGTGGTGGGATGGCGTGGCGGGCGCGCTGGACGCGCTGCGGCAGTCCGCCGATCTGTCCGGCGTGCGCGCCATCGCGGTGGACGGCACCTCGGGCACCGTGTTGCCGGTGGACGCGCACGGCATGCCACTCGGCCCGGCCAGCATGTACAATGACCCCGCGGACCCGGCACAGGTGGCCCGCGTTGCAGCGGTGGCCCCCAGCGACAGCGCCGCGCACGGCGCAACCTCCCCGCTGGCCAAGTTTCTGGCGCTGCAAGCCACGCCGGGGCTGGCGCGGATGCTGCATCAGGCGGACTGGATTGCCGGGCAGTTGTGCGGGCGGTTCGATGCCAGCGACGCCAACAACGCGCTGAAAACCGGCTACGACCCGCGCACCGGGCGCTGGCCCGATTGGCTGGGGGCGCTGGGCGCGGATGCCTCGCTGCTGCCCGCCGTGCTGGAACCCGGCGCGGTGCTGGCACCCATCACCGCCGCTGCCGCCGTGCGCTTCGGGCTGCCACCGGGCGTGGTGGTCGCGGCGGGCACCACTGATGGCTGTGCGGCATTTCTGGCCACCGGGGCCAGCGAGGCGGGCGAAGGCGTGTCCTCGCTGGGGTCCACGCTCACCATCAAGCTGCTGTCAGACACGCCGGTGTTTGCGCCGCGCTTCGGCATCTACAGCCATCTGCTCGCCGGGCGCTGGCTGCCGGGCGGGGCGTCCAACACCGGCGGGGCGGCGCTGGCGCGGCATTTTGACAACGATATTTTGGCGCGGCTGAGTGCCAGCATCGACCCGGCGCAGGACAGCGGGCTGGACTACTACCCCCTGCCCGCCCCCGGCGAACGCTTTCCGGTGGCCGACCCGCAGTTTGCCCCGCGCGAAACCCCGCGCCCTGCCGATGACGCGCGGTTCCTGCACGGACTGCTGGAGGGCATCGCCCGTATCGAGGCGCTGGCCTATGCGCGGTTGCACGAACTTGGCGCGCCGAAACTCACCAAACTGCGCACCGTCGGCGGCGGCGCGCGCAATCTGGCGTGGACGGCGCTGCGGGCGCGGATACTCGGCGTGGAGTTGCTGCCCGCGCGGTCGGAAGAAGCCGCCGTGGGCGCGGCAACGCTGGCGCTGCGGGCACTGGGCGTCTGACACGAAAAACCCGCAGCAGCCCCGTTGCCGGGGCCACTGCGGGCCAATTCGCAGCAGTTGCGCGATTAGCGCTTGCTGAACTGGAAGCTGCGGCGGGCTTTCGCGCGGCCGTACTTCTTGCGTTCCACCACGCGGCTGTCACGGGTGAGGAAGCCCGCAACCTTCAGGATGCTGCGCAGTTCCGGCTCGAAATGCGTCAGCGCGCGGCTGATGCCATGGCGCAGCGCACCGGCCTGACCGGACAGACCGCCACCGTTCACCGTGCAGAACACGTCGAACTGGTTGTAGCGGTCGGCCACCAGAAACGGCTGGCTGATCAGCATCCGCAGCACCGGGCGGGCGAAATACTGGCCCACGCGCTTGCCGTTGACGGTGATTTCACCCTTGCCCGGCTTGATCCAGACGCGGGCGATGGCGTTCTTGCGGCGGCCGGTGGCGTAGCTGCGGCCCAGCGCATCGCGCTTGGGTTCACGCTTCGGCGCATCGCTGGGCAGCGCTGCGGCAACCGCCAGATCTTTCAGGTCCGCGAGGCTGCGGCTTGTGGTTCCCGACATTGGCTCAGGCCCTCCGGTTCTTCGGGTTGAGAGCGGCAATATCGAGCTTCACCGGCTGCTGGCCGTCGTGAGGATGCGTGGGGCCGCCATAAATATGCAGGTTCTTCATCTGCTTGCGCTGCAGCGGGCCGCGCGTGATCATACGCTCGACCGCCTTTTCCAGAACGCGTTCCGGATGCGCGCTGTCCAGCCGCTCACGGACCGAACGGCCCTTGATGCCGCCGGCATAGCCGGTGTGCCAGTACAGGATCGACTGATCGGCCTTGTTGCCGGTCACCACGACCTTCTGGGCATTGATCACCACAATATTGTCACCGCAATCGACATGCGGGGTAAATTGCGGCTTGTGCTTCCCGCGCAGACGGGCGGCGATCACAGCGGCGAGACGGCCAAGAACCAGGCCTTCCGCGTCGATCAGCACCCAGGACTTCTGCACCTCCGCGGGTTTCAGCGAGAGGGTTGTTTTCATCATGACTAAGACCACGCACCCATTAACGGCAAGGCGCGGCTTATCGCGGCTAAGCCTTTGCCCGTCAAGGGGTCCTGTGTGTGGTAATTTTATACCACACTCTTGCGGCGCACCCGGCACGGGCCATAACAGCTTGGCGGCATGAGGGAAACGGCGGTTTGAACGAACTTGTCCATGTCATCGGTGCCAGCGGACGGTCTGGCAGCGCCGTGGTGCGCGCATTGCTGGACGGCGGCCACACGGTGCAACCGGTGGTGCGCAGCGCCGAACGCTGGCAGGCCACAGCCCCGCCGGACCATGCGCGGCTGCGCCCGCCCCGCGTGGCCGATTTGTCGGACCCCGCCACCATGGCCGCCGCGTTGCAGGATGCCGCATGTGTGGTCTCCACCGCCCATGCCCGCCACACCGCCCGCGTGCTGGAAGCAAGCCCCCCCGGCGCGCGATTGGTGCTGCTGGGCAGCACGCGGCGCTATTCGCGCTGGCGCGATGACCATGGCGCCGGCGTGATTGCGGGTGAAACGGCGTTCCTGCGCGCCGGGCGCGCGGGCGCAATGCTGCACCCCACGATGATCTATGGCGCGAGCGGCGAGAACAACGTGCGCCGTCTGGCCGCCCTGCTGCGCCGCCTGCCGGTGGTGCCGTTGCCGATGGGCGGGCGCAGCCTGGTACAGCCCATCCACCAGAACGACGTGACCGCCTGCGTGCTGGCCGCCGTGTCCGGGCGCTGGCCCGAGGCGCGCGTGATCCCCATCGCAGGCCCTGCCCCGCTGAGTTACGCCGATTTCGTCCGCGCCGTGGCCCGCGCCGCCCGCCTGCCCGCGCCGCGCATCATGCCGGTGCCCGCCGCACCGCTGATCGCGGCGGCATGGGCGGCCCGGCACCTGTTGCGCAGCAGCGCGATTTCACCGGATGAAATTCGCCGTCTGCAAGAGGATAAAGCCTTCGACATCGCGGCGATGGGCGGCATACTGCGGGTCACGCCGATGGACCTTGCCACCGGCCTTGCCCTGACCTTCCCCCCGTAAGGACCCCGCCATGCCGATCCATAACCGCATCGCCGATTTCCATGACGACATGACGGCGTGGCGGCGCGATCTGCACGAGCATCCCGAACTCGGCTTTCAGGAAGTCCGCACCAGTGCGCGCGTGGCGGAATTGCTGCGCAGTTTTGGCGTGGACGAGGTGGTCACCGGCCTCGCCAAGACCGGCGTGGTGGGTGTGATCCACGGCAAGCACGCCAGCGGTCGCGCCATCGGCATGCGGGCGGACATGGACGCGCTGCCGATTCTGGAAGCCACCGGCCTGCCCTATGCCAGCAAGACACCGGGCGTGATGCATGCCTGCGGCCATGACGGCCACACCACCATGCTGCTGGGTGCCGCGCGCTATCTGGCCGAGACGCGCAATTTCTCCGGCAAGGTCTATGTGATCTTCCAGCCCGCCGAAGAGGGCCTGGCGGGCGGCAAGGTGATGGTTGACGAGGGCATGTTCGACCGTTTCCCGATGGACATGGTGTTCGGCATGCACAACTGGCCGCAAATCCCGGAAGGCCAGTTTGCTTGGCGGCACGGCCCGGTCATGGCGGCTTGCTCCAACATCGAAATCACCATCACCGGGCGCGGCGCGCACGCCGCCATGCCGCATAACGGCATCGACCCCATCGTGGTGGCCAGCCATATCGTCACCGCGCTGCAATCCGTTGTGGCACGCAATATCGAGCCGGTGGAATCGGGCGTCATCACCATCGGCCACATCTCGGCCGGTGATACCTACAATGTCATTCCGCAGACCGCGCGCATGCTGGGCACCGCGCGCTGGTTCAGCCCCAAGGTGGGCGACCAGCTGGAAGACGGCGTGCGCCGCATCGCCACCGGCATCGCCGCCAGTTTCGGCGCGACGGCGGAGGTGGATTACCGCCGCACCTACATCGCCACCGTGAACGACCCCGAAGCCACCGATCTGGCCGCCGATGCCGCGCGTGCGGTGCAGGGCGAGGCGCGGGTGATCCCGATGAGCAAGCCGACCATGGGCGGTGAGGATTTCTCGTTCATGCTGGCCGCCAAGCAGGGCAGCTACATCATGCTCGGCGGCGGGCGCGGGCCGGATGACGCGCAGGTGCATCACCCGAAATACGACTTCAACGACAACATCCTGCCGGTGGGTGCCAGTTACTGGGCATCACTGGCCGAGCGCCTGCTGGCGGTCTGACGCCGGCGCGGGACGGGCACGCCCGTCCCGCCGCACCGCTTTGCGGACAAACCTGCGTGTACGTTGCCACGCCGCACTTGCCTGTTCACGGAAAGGGGCGCAATCAGTGCCTGCAATCAGGAGGACCGCTATGAAAATGAAGGTTTTATTGCTCGCAGCTCTGCCGCTGATGGCATTCGTGAACGTGGCGGCGGCCCAGCAGTATCCGATCATGGAAGAGGTCGCGGACAAACTGATCGCGAAATATCAGAGCGAGACCTGTGAGCAGCTGTGGCAGCAGCGCGCTCAGGCCAAGGGCAAACCGCGCCCCGAGCGGGAGGAGCGTGCCATCCGCCTGTTGCAGGAAGACCCGGCCATGCGGCAGGCGTTCATCAACCGCATCTCCGGCCCGATCATGAACAAGATGTTCCAGTGCGGAATGATTCCGTGAGCCTGCGCCACCGCGTGTGGCTGGCACCGCTGGCAGCGTTCGCGCTGTCCGCCGTGCTGGCCGGCGCGGCCGGTGCGGAGACCCCCGCGCCGGCGGCGAAGGAACCCATAAAGCTCATTGTCGAACCCGGCGCGATGAAGCTGCTGAAGGAAGCCAGCGACCGGCTTGCCGCCGCCAAGTCGCTGAGTTTCACCGCCACCGTGGGCTACGAATACCCCAGCCAGCTTGGCCCGCCGATTGAATACACCGTGCGCTACGACGTGGCGATGAAGCGGCCGGACCGGCTGCGGATTCTCACGCTGGGCGATGGCCCGGTGTCGGAATTCTATTACGACGGCGCGCAGATCATGGCCTACGCACCCGCCGAGCATCTGGTGGCGATGGCCGATGCGCCGCCCAGTGTGGAAGGCGCGCTGAAGGCAGCGTTCGAGATCGCCGACATCTACTTCCCGTTCACCGACCTTCTGGTGGCCGACCCGTATGCCGCGCTGTCGGCCGAGGCCGCACTCGCATTCTATATCGGCACGTCCGACAACGTGGGCGGCGTGCGGACCGAGATGATGGTGTGGTCCAGCAAGGACATCTTCATGCAGCTCTGGATCGGCGCGGAGGACAAGCTGCCGCGCCGGGTGCGGGCCGTGTACAAGGACGACCCGCTGCGCCTGCGCCATCAGCTTGACCTGACCGGCTGGAAGCTGGACGGCGAATTGCCCGGCGAAACATTCGCGTCGGACAAGGCCAAATCCGCGCCACACATCGCGTTCCAGCGCCCGGCCAAAGCGCCGGCCGCCGCGCAATGACCGGGAGAACCAGCATGACCAAGACGTTCGCGGCGCTTGCCGCAGCGGCCCTCGGCGCGGTCTGCCTGTGGCCCGCCCCGTCCGCCGCCTGGAACACCGCCTGGAACACCGCCAACCGCTACGGTGGCAGCACCAGCCACAGCTATGGCTCCACCAGCCATACCAACTCATGGGGCGGCAGTTCGTCGCATGAGGCTGGCGAGGGGTCGGAGCACTCCAACGCCTATGGCGGCAGCACGGAGCACTCGGAAACCGGCGGCACCGAACATACCAACACCTATGGCGGCAGCACCTCGGGTGAGGCCGGCGAGGGTGCCACACACACCAATGCCTATGGCGGCACCACATCGGGTGAAGCCGGTGAGGGTGCCACGCATACCAACGTCTATGGCGGCACCACCTCGGGCGCGTATGGCGAAGGGGCCACCCACACCTACGATTCCGGGGCCACCGTCTATCACCCGCCGGTGTCCGGCGCGTATCCGGGCTATCCGGCCTACCATCCGCCGGTGGCGGTGCCGTACTACTCGGCCAGCGGGTGCTATGGCTGTGCGGCGGCGGCAGGGGCGGTTGTTGGTGCCACGGTAGGTGCCGTGGCAGTAACCGCCGCTGCCAGCAGCGCCTATGCGGCCAGTGCGGCCGCCACCAGCAATGCCTATGCGGCGGGTGTCGCGGCCGGTGCGGCGGCTGCGGCGCCGGTGGCGTATTCGGTGGGCGTGAACTACGCCGCCCTGCCCGGCGGCTGCATGGCACCACAGCAGACCGGCAACGGGCTGTATCTGTGCGGCAACAACTGGTTCAAGCCGGTGTATGGCGCGAACGGGTTGTATTATCTGGCGGTGACTGGCCCCTGAGCGAGACGGCCCCTGCGGGCAGAGACCATTGAGGGAGGGCCGCAGCAGCGGTCCTCCCTCACTTATTTTTGGCGCGCCATGCCCGCGCGTCAGGCCGCCCGCGCGGGGCGCATGTGCAGTGGCAGTTGGCGGGCGGATTTGACACGCGGATAGGGCAGTTCCGCATACCCACCCGGCAGGGCAGGCCGTCCGGCCGCATTGTCGAACGCCACCATCCCGGCAGCATCCAGCAGGCTTTCGGCAGGCAGGCCCTCGGCCAGCAGAATCGCGTGCTCGTCCAGTTCGATATGCCAGTAGGTGAACATGCCGGGCACCGAGGTGTCGCGAATGATGCTGATGCCGTTCACCAGGGCGCCCGGGGTGAGGCGCTCCACCGCCACATCTCGGCCGGGCGTGGCTATGCGCGTGCCGGTGTAGCGACACATCAGCACATTTGTGCCGCCCGCGCCGTCTGGCGCGAGATGGAACCCCTTGCCGGTGAAATCCTGCGCGGGGTCCAGTTGCAGTTCAATCGTCGTGCC
>CAIPHQ010000039.1 GCA_903864895.1 uncultured Rhodospirillales bacterium | reverse complement strand
CGGGCGGGCGGCAGCGCGGGCTGTCGCTGGCCGATGAGTCCGAAAGCGGGCAATCGGCGCTGCCATCGGTCAGCTACGCCGCCACCGGACCGCGCACGCCGCGCCAGATGATACCCACCGAAGCCGAACTGGCCGCGCACGCCGCGTTCGTGGGCAAGCTGAAAGAGCCGGTCTGGCAGATGGAATAGGCCCTGCGGCACGCCGCGGGGCCGTATTGCTCAGGCGTTGGCGGCACCCTGCTGGGCGCGGCGGCTCTGCCACAGTGCGACGAAGTCGATGGGCTGCAACAGCACCGGCGGGAAGCCGCCGTCGCGGGTCACGTCCGACAGGATGTTGCGCGCGAACGGGAACAGGATGCGCGGGCATTCCACCAGCAGCAGCGGCTCCACCGCGTTTTCCGGCACGCCCGTCAGGGTGAAGATGCCGGCATATTGCAGTTCGGCCACGAACACCTTGCCGCCCTCGGCCGAGCCGTTGCCGGCGCCGGGGTCATGGGCTTCGGCCTTGATCGCCAGAGTCACCTCAAAGGCGTTCTGGCCTTCGGTGATGCGGCGGACCTGAACATCCAGATTGATATCAACACGCGGCGTATTACGCAGCGTGGTGTAGATCATCGGCGCGCCCGGCACCTCGAACGACAGGTCCTTCACGTACTGGATATTCACCATCAGCGGCGGGACTTGTGCCTGCGGGGCGCTTTCGGTCTCGGACATTACGTTCTCCATGGGCAGAAACTGCGGCGCGGTAGCATAGCCACCGCGCCAGCGAAAGGCGGCGGCTTACGGGTGCCAGACAATCTGCGCGGGCGGGGCGGCATTTGGGTCGCAGCGCAGCCATTGCCCGTTCATCGCACTGGTACCGGTCATCGACAGGATGAAGCCCCAGTGGCTGACCACCAGCGTCTGCGACCAGTCCGGCAGCGCCGCCATCTCGGCGCGGAACAGCGCGGCGCGGCCGATCACGCTGTCGGCCGGCTCCTCGATGGGCGGCCACCAGATTTCCTCGATGTGCGAAAAGTCCAGATGCGGCCAGGCGTGCTGCAACTCGGCGCGCGGGGTGCCGATGTCGCAGAAGAACGCGTAGCGTTCGCGCACGATCGGGTTGATGTACACCGGAATGTTCAGCCGCTTGGCAATGGGGGCGGCGGTTTGCAGCGCGCGGGTGTAGGGCGAGACGATGATGCGTTGCAGCCCCTCATGCGCCAGCGCCTCGGCGGCGCGTTCAGCCTGTTCGTGGCCCAGCGGGGTCAGGCGCGGGTCCACGATGCCGGGGTCGCGGCGGGTGGCGGTGAAGGCGAGGTTGAACTCGCTCTGGCCGTGGCGGAGAAGGATCATGCGCGGGCAATAGCCATGCCGGGTGGCCGCGCGCAACCGCCACGTTTTGCACGCCGGTGCGGTGCATGTGTTGTGCCGGCGGGCGGGCGCGCTTATGTGAATGCCGGTCCGCGCGTGGCGGCCTGACGGAGTAACACATGGGCGCCGGCGGATTTCCCATCGATATCGTGCTGTTCGGCATGATTGCGGTGTTTCTGGTGGTGCGCCTGCGCGGCATTCTGGGCCGCCGCAGCGGCTTTGAGCGCCCGGCCGAACCGCGGGGCGGCGTGCGCGGCCCTGGAGTTGAGTCGCCGGTGATCGACGGCGTGGCCGAACGCGTGACGGCACCGCCGCCCGCCCCGGCCCGCGTGCTGCCCGACCCGGCCACCCCGGTGGGTCAGGAATTGACGCGCATGACCGCCATTGACCGCAATTTCCAGCCCGCCCGGTTTCTGGACGGCGCGGAAGCGGCGTTCCGCATCATCGTGACCGCCTTCGCGGCGGGGGCGCGCGACACGCTGCGCCCGTTGCTGTCCGAGCATTGCTACACGGATTTCGAGGCCGCGATCACGGCGCGCGAGGCGGCGGGTGAGACGCAGCGCACCGAAGTGCGGGCCATCGAAAACGCCGCCATCGAATCGGCCGAACTGCGCGGCAGCACGGCGGTGATCGGCGTGCGCTTCGTCAGCGATCAGGTGAACATCACCATGGCGCGTGACGGCAGCGTGGCGGCTGGCACCGATGCGGTGACCGAAATTGCCGACCACTGGATTTTTGAGCGGGATCTGACCGCCACGGACCCGACATGGCGGCTTGTGGCCGCGCGCAACGCATGATGCTGGGGCCGTGGGCGCGGGGGCTTGCCGCCCTCGCCGTGGTTGCCATCGCCGGGTGCGTGCCGCCGAAGCAGGAAGCGGGCAAGGGCGGGACGCCCGCCAAGCATCAACTGGCCATGACCGCCGTGCCGTTCACCAGCCTGCCGGGCTGGCAGCAGGACCATACTGCCGAGGCGCTGGCCGGATTTCTGGGCAGTTGCGGCGCGTTCGCCGCCACGCCTGCCGATCAATCACTGGGCGGCGCGGGCGATGCGGCCGCAAAAGGTGGCTCACCGGCCGCATGGCGGGCCGCCTGCGCGGCGGCGGGCAAGGTGCCAGCGGGCAACGATGCCGCGGCGCGGGCGTTTTTTGAAAGCACGTTCCAGCCCTACGCGCTGGCCGACGCCGAGGAGCCGGACGCCACCCGGGCGCAGGGCCTGTTCACCGGCTATTTCGAACCCGAGGTCGCGGGCAACCGCTCGCCGGGCGGCCAGTACAAAACCCCGCTGCTGGGGCGCCCCGGCGATCTGGTGCAGGTGGATCTGGGTGAGTTCATCACCGACCTGCATGGCCGCTCGGTGACCGGGCGGGTGCAGGACGGCAAGCTGGTGCCGTATTACAGCCGGGCCGACATCGAAGGCGGCGCGCTGGCGCGGCGGCGGCTGGAACTGGTGTGGCTGGCAGACCCGATTGACGCGTTCATCCTGCAAATTCAGGGCTCGGGCCGCGTGGCGCTGCCGGGCGGCAAGGAAGTGCGGGTCAGCTACGCCGGGCAGAATGGCCGCCCCTATGTGCCCATCGGCCGGGTGCTGGCCGACCGGGGGCAAATTCCGCTGGATCAGGTCTCGCTGCAATCCATCCGCGCCTGGCTGGAAGCGCACCCTTCCGAGGCCGCCGAAGTGATGAACCAGAACCCGTCCTTCGTGTTCTTCCGCGAATTGCCCGATCAGCGCGCCGATATCGGCCCGCCGGGTGCGTTGGGCGTGCCGCTGCTCCCGGGCCGCTCGGCGGCGGTGGACCGCGACTATATCCCGATGGGCGCGCCGGTCTTCATCGCCACCACCGACCCGCTGACCGGTGCTGCGTGGCAGCGCCTGATGCTGGCGCAGGATCGCGGCGGGGCCATTCGCGGGCCAGTGCGCGCGGACATCTTCTTCGGCTGGGGCAAGGAGGCCGAGGCGCGGGCGGGCAAGATGCGCCAGAAGGGCACCGCCTATCTGCTGCTGCCGCGCGGGCCGTCCGCATGACCACCAAGCCATCCCGGCCCCGTGTCGGGCTGTTTGTGACCTGTCTGGTCGATCTGTACCGCCCCACCGTCGGGTTCGCGGCGCTGCGCCTGCTGCAACAGGCGGGCTG
>CAIPHQ010000038.1 GCA_903864895.1 uncultured Rhodospirillales bacterium | reverse complement strand
TCTGCCATGCGCCGTGAGGCGGAGGGTGTGCTGTCCGGCTGGGGCATGGATCTGGATGTCGAGCAGGAATGTGCCCGGCTGTCGGTGGAGCAGCGGCAGATTGTGGAGATTGCGCGCGCGCTGTTGCAGGGCAGCCGCTTCATCATTCTGGATGAACCCACCGCCGAACTGGAAGGCCGGGAAATCCGCCGCCTTTTCGACCGCATCGGGCAGTTGCGCGCGCGCGGCGTGACGTTTCTGTATATCTCGCACTATCTTGAAGAAATCTATGAAGTTTGCCAGAGCGTGACCGTGCTGCGCGATGGCCGCGTGGTGACCGAAGCGCCGCTGGAGGAGATGCCGAAAGAGCGGGTGATCGCGGCGATGGTGGGCGATGCGGCGCGTGCGGCGAGTGAGCGGCGGCGCACACGGCCCGAACGCGCGGTCAACACGGCGGCCCCCCCAGCGCTGGAGGTACGCGGGCTGCAACTCGGCGCACTTGTGACCGATGTCAGCTTCAGGCTCGCCCCCGGCGAATGTGCCGGGCTGGCCGGGCTGGCCGGGTCCGGCAAGGGGGAGATCGGAGACGCGATTGCCGGGCTGATTGCGCCCGATGGCGGGCAGATTATTGTGGCCGGGCAGACCCTGCGCGGTGGCGATGTGGTGGATGCGCGGCGCAAGGGCGTGGGCTATGTGCCGCGCGACCGCCATGCGCGCGGCATCGTGCCGCTGCTGTCGATTGCCGAGAACATGACCGCGACCATCGTCGAACAACTCGGCCCGGCCGGGCTGGTGCTGCCCGCGCGGCGGGATACGGCGGCGGGGCGGATGCAGGCTTCCTTGCAGATTGTGGCGTCCTCCACCGAACAGCCCATCCGTGAACTCAGCGGCGGCAACCAGCAGAAGGCGGTGATGGCGCGCGCGCTGGCGTCGTCACCGAAAGTGCTGGTGCTGTTGTATCCCACGCAGGGCGTGGACATCGCCTCGAAGGAGGCGCTGTTCGGCATCGTCGAACGCTCCCGCGCCGCTGGCATGGCGGTGCTGGTGGTGTCTGACGAGCTTGACGAGTTGTCGATCTGCGACCGGATTCTGGTGATTTTCAAAGGCGCGCTGACGGCGGAATTCGCCGCCGGGTGGGACAGCGAACAACTGGTAGCGGCCATCGAAGGGGTTGGGCATGGCGGGTGAGCAAGCGAGTGCCGTGCCACAGGCGCGGCGGCACAGCAGCCTGATCGGCCTGCGGGAGCTAACGCTGGTTCCGGCGATCATTCTGATCATCATCGTCGGCAGTTTCGCCAGCGATGCGTTCCTGACCACCGACAATGTGCTGAACATCCTGCAGCAATCCTCCGAGCTTTCCATCGTGGTGATTGCCGAGACGCTGATTCTGATTGCGGGCAAGTTCGACCTGTCGCTGGAATCGGTGGTGGGGCTGGCACCGATGCTGGGCGCGTGGCTGATTATCGAGAACACGCAGATCGGCGGATCGGGCATCGGGCTGGCATGGTGGATCGCGGTGCTGATCGTGCCCGCCACCGGCGCGCTGATTGGCGCGATCAACGGGTTCCTGATCGTCAAGCTGCGGCTGAATGCCTTCATCGTCACGCTGGCCATGCTGATCCTGCTGCGCGGCGTGCAACTCGGCACCACCAACGGCAAGACGCTGTTCGACCTGCCGGACGGGTATCTGTATCTCGGCTCCGGCAAATGGGCGGGCGTACCCGTGTCCATCTGGATCGCGGGCCTGCTGTATCTGTTTTTCGGCCTGTTCCTGCGCTACCACCGCATCGGCCGCGCCATCTACGCCATTGGCGGCAATGCCGAAGCGGCGCGCGTGGCGGGCATCCGGGTGGAGCGCATCACCTGGGGCGTGCTGATCGTCAGCGGCGCACTTGCCGCTTTGGCCGGGCTGATGCTGACCGGGCGCATCGCCTCGGTGGTGACCAGCCAGGGCCAGAACATGATCTTTTACGTGTTCGCGGCGGCGGTGATTGGCGGCATCAGCCTGAACGGCGGCAAGGGCCGCCTGCTTGGCGCGCTGACCGGCGTACTGCTGCTGGGGTTCCTGCAAAACGTGCTGATCTTGTCAGAAGTGCCCGCGTTCTGGATTGATGCGGTGTATGGCGCGATCATTCTGGTGGCGCTGGTGCTGAGCCGGGTGAGTGGCGGCGGCACCGAAGAAGCCTGACACAAGGATGAAGTCCATGGACGCGGCATACACACTGGTGATTCGCAACGGCACCGTGATGGACGGCACCGGGCGGGCGGGGTTTGCGGGCGACGTGGCCATTGCGGGTGACCGCATTGCGGCTGTGGGCAAGGTGGAGGGCCGCGGGGCGGAGGAAATCGACGCCGCCGGACTGATGGTGACACCCGGCTTCGTGGACATTCACACGCATTACGACGGGCAGGCGGTGTGGGACAGCCACCTCACCCCCTCCAGCTGGCATGGCGTGACCACGGTGGTGATGGGCAATTGCGGCGTGGGCTTCGCGCCGGTGAAGCCGCACGACCGTGACCGGCTGATTGCGCTGATGGAGGGTGTGGAGGACATTCCCGCCCCCGCGCTGCATGAGGGTCTGGCGTGGAACTGGGAGAGTTTCGCCGACTATCTGGCGGTGCTGGACCAGCGCCCGCGCGATGTGGACATCTGCGCGCAACTGCCGCACGGCCCGCTGCGGGTGTTCGTGATGGGGGAGCGCGCGGGCTACCGCGAGATAGCCACCGATGACGACATCGCGCAGATGCGGGTGCTGACGGCCGCCGCAATGCGCGCCGGCGCGTTCGGCTTCACCACGTCGCGCACGCTCAGCCACAAGACGCTGGCGGGCGAATACACCCCATCCCTGCGCGCCACCGAAGCCGAACTGACCGGCATTGCCATGGGCATGAAGGATGCCGGGCATGGGATGCTGGAAGTGGTGTCCGACTGGAACTCACCCGATCCGGCCACCGAATTCGCCATGCTGCGCCGGGTGGTGGAGGCAGCGGGCTGCCCGATGGTGTTCTCGTTGAGCCAGCACCATGAGCGCACCGGCGCATGGAAGGAACTGCTGGCGCTGAGTTCGCAGGCGGCGCGGGAGGGGGCGAACATGCGCCCGGTGGTGCCGCCGCGCCCCATCGGCATTCTGCTCGGCCTGAACGGCAGCCAGAACCCGTTCGCCGCCACCCCGAGTTACCGCGCCATCGCGCATCTGCCGCTGCCCGAGCGCGTGCGCGCGATGCGCGACCCGGCGGTGCGCGCGCGCATCCTGTCTGAAGACCGCTTTGCCACAAGCACGTTCGCGCTGCTGCCGCGCCTGTCCTTTGCGCGGATGTTCCCGTTCACCGATCCGCCAAACTACGAACCGGCGCGCGATACCTCCATCGCCGCACAGGCCGAGCGCGAGGGCCGCACCGCCGAGGACGTGGCGTATGATGCGCTGCTGGGCAACGACGGCGACGATTTCCTGTTCGCGCCGCTGACCAACTACGCGCATTTCACGCTCGACCCGGTGCATGAAATGCTCAGCGACCGCAATGCGCTGGTGGGGCTGGGCGATGGCGGCGCGCATGTGGGGTTCATCTCCGATGCCAGTTTCCCCACCTATCTGCTGACCCATTGGGGCCGCGACCGCAGCGCGGGCAAGTTCGGCGTGGAAGACCTGATCCGCCGCCAGACATCGGACACTGCGCGCGCGGTGGGGCTGAAGGATCGCGGCGTGCTGGCGCCGGGGATGCTGGCCGACGTCAACCTGATCGACTTCGCCCATCTTGGCATCGCCCGGCCCTACATGGTGGGCGACCTGCCCGCCGGCGGGCGGCGTTTGCTGCAGAAGGCGTCGGGCTACGTGGCCACCATCAAGTCCGGGGCCGTGACGTATCGCGGCGGCGTGGCCACCGGGGCGCTGCCGGGGCGTTTGGTGCGCGCGGCCTGAACGAGGGCGATCGCCGGGCGGATTACTGCATCCGCCCGCCTGCCGCGCGGATCATACCGGCAATCTCGGTCTGCCCGCGCGCCACGGCGTGCGCCAGCGGGGTAACGCCCTCGCCATCGGCCAGATTCGGGTCGGCCCCGGCATCCAGCACCATGCGGGCTATCTGCTGGTGGCGCGGCCCGCCGTCGCCGAGCAACACGATTTCCAGCAGGCAGGTCCAGCCCAGCCGGTTGATGTGGTCCACTGGCACCGGTGTGGTCAGCAGGAACGCCACCGTGTCCACATGGCCGCGCTCACAGGCCGGAATCAACGCGTTGCCGCCGTAGCGGTTGCGGATGGTCAGGTCCGGGCCGCGCGGCATCATGGCATGCAATATCTCGGTCCGCCCGCTCGCCCCGGCCAGCAGCCACGGCGTGTCCTGATTGGCCGCCTGCACGTTCGGGCTGGCCCCGGCGTCCAGCAGGATGCGGGCCACCTGGGTCTGGCCCGAATCCACCGCCAGCAGCAGCGCGGTGCGGCCCTGTCCGTCCTGTGCATCCACGGCCACGCCATCCGCCAGCAGCGCGCGGACCGTGTCCGCCTGCCCATCCGCCGCCGCTGCCCGCAACCGTGCCGCAGCCTCGTCCTGCCCCATCGCCGCCGCCCCCATCAACCCGAGTAACCCAAGCACCGGCGCCACGCGCGCGGCAGCGCCGCAGAATTCCCGCCATGCCCGCTGTGGAATCATCGCGCCGTTCCCCTATGTTGCATCGTTGTCTGTACCGGCAACGTCCGGCAAGCCCGCCAGCGGGTGGCGGTTGGGCTTGCGC
>CAIPHQ010000037.1 GCA_903864895.1 uncultured Rhodospirillales bacterium | reverse complement strand
GCTGCCATGCGTGAATGGGCCATGCGAATTGCAGTGATTGGGGCAGGTGTCGTCGGGCTGGCCAGCGCGTGGTGGCTGGCGCGCGACGGGCATCAGGTGACGGTGATCGAGCGCGCGCCCGGCGTGGCGCAGGGTGCGAGCTTCGCCAATGGCGCGCAACTGTCCTACGCCTATGTCGCCCCGCTGGCCGCCCAAGGCGTGCCGGTGCAGGCGCTGGGCTGGCTGCTGCGCGGCGACAGTGCGGTAAAGCTGCGCGCCTCACTGGACCCGGATTATCTGCGCTGGCTGCTGGCCTTCCTGCGCGCCTGCACGACCTCGGCCAGCGATGCCGCCACGGTGAAACTGCTGGCACTGTCCGGCCTCAGCCGCGCCAGTCTGGCCGAAATGCAGGCGGCGACCCCGGTTTCGTTCCAGCACGCCCGCAATGGCAAGCTGGTGGTGCAGGGCAGCGAAGCCGCCATGGCCGGGGCCGCGCGGCAAATCCGCGTGCAGGCCGGGCTCGGCAGCCCGCAATTCGCGTTGAGCCGGGACGAGGTGCTGGCGCTGGAACCCTCGCTGGCCGCCATCGCGCACCGCATCGCGGGCGCCATCCATACGCCGGACGAGGCGGTGGGCGACTGCCGCCTGTTGTGCGAGGGCTGGCACGCCGCCCTGTCTGCGCCGCCGTTTGGTGTGCGCTTTCTGCTGGGTACCGAGGTGCTGGCCCCGGTGCTGCGCGGCGGCAGGATGGCGGCGCTGCGCACCTCGGCGGGCGAGATCGAGGCGGATGCGTTCGTGCTGGCGGCGGGCGTGCAGTCCGGACCGCTGGGCAAACTGGCCGGGCTGCGGCTGCCGGTGCAGCCGTTGCGCGGCTATTCCATCACCGCGCGCCGGCGCCCCGGCAGCAACGCCGCCCCGGTGCGCAGCATCACCGACACGGCGCGCAAGATGGTGTTTGCCCCGGTGGGGGACACGGTGCGGGTGGCAGGCTTCGCCGAACTCGGCGAGCGTGCCGCCACGGTGAACCCGGCGCGCATCGCAGCCCTTGCGGCGGCACTGGCCGAGACCTTCCCCGGGGCCTGCGAGATGGACGAATTGCAGCCCTGGAGCGGCCTGCGCCCGGCCAGCCCCACCAGCCTGCCGGTGATCGGCCCGTCGCGTGTAGGCAACCTGTTCGTCAATGCCGGGCAGGGCGCGCTGGGCTTCACGCTGGCGGCGGGCAGCGCGCGGCTGCTGGCAGACCTGATCGCCGGGCGGCCGCCCGCCATCCGTGCCGCCGATTACGCCCCGCGCGATTGAACCGGCGGCTTGCGCGCCACATAGTGCGCCGCAGCAATCGGCCCGGGCGGCGAGGAGCAAGCCATGCGCAACTTCAACGAGTTGAGCGAAAAGGAGATTCTGGCGCTGGCGATCAGCGGCGAGGAAGAGGACGGGCGCATCTACGCCGACTTCGCCGAGGGCCTGCGCGCCAGCTACCCCGCCACCGCCACCATCTTCACCGAGATGGCCGCCGAGGAAAGCGAGCATCGCCGCCGCCTGATCGACCTGTTCGTGGAAAAATTCGGCCAGCACATCCCGCTGATCCGCCGTCAGGACGTGCGCGGCTTCGTTGCCCGCCGCCCGGTATGGCAGTTGCAGCCGCTGGGCGTGGATGTGGTGCGCAAGCAGGCGCAGGTGATGGAGATGGAAACCAGCCGCTTCTACCGGCAGGCCGCCAGCCGCACCTCGGATGCTTCCATCCGCAAATTGCTGGGCGATCTGGCCGAGGCGGAGGTGCAGCATGAGCACACCGCCGACCGCCTGATGCAGGAAAACCTGTCCGCCGATGTGCGTGAGGGTGAGGACGAGGCGGCGCGGCGCATGTTCGTGCTGCGCATCATCCAGCCGGGTCTGGCCGGACTGATGGATGGCTCGGTCTCCACGCTGGCCCCGGTGTTCGCCGCAGCCTTTGCCACCGGGCGGCCGTGGGACGCGTTTCTGGTCGGCATGGCCGCTTCCATCGGTGCGGGCATCTCGATGGGGTTTGCCGAGGCGCTGTCCGACAACGGCAGCCTGACCGGGCGCGGCGCACCGTGGATACGCGGCACAGTGTGCGGGCTGATGACTACGCTGGGCGGCATCGGCCATACGCTGCCGTTCCTGATCCCGAGTTTCTACACCGCGATGATCGTGGCGTTCGCCGTGGTGATCGTGGAATTGGGCATCATCACCTGGATCCGCTGGAAATACATGGATACGCCCCCATTCTCTGCTGCGATGCAGGTGGGCTTCGGCGGGGCCTTGGTGTTCGCCACCGGCATCTTGATCGGCAGCAGTTGAAGGACGGAATGCGATGAAGGCGATCTGGAATGGCACGGTGGTGGCCGAGAGCGACGACATCGTGACGGTGGAAGGTAACGCCTATTTCCCGCTGAGCGCGCTGCGCACGGATGTGATCCAGTCCAGCGACCACACCACGGTGTGCGGCTGGAAGGGCACCGCGAATTATCTGTCGCTGGTGGTGGACGGAAAGACCAACGCCAACGCGGTGTGGACCTACAAGACGCCGAAACCGGCGGCCGCCGAGATTGCCGGGCGGGTGGCGTTCTGGAAGGGCGTGCAGGTGGGGTGAGCGGGTCCAAGGCCGCCCGGCCCTGGCGGGGTGCGGGGCAGCGCTCCGCCGCTACCCCTTCACCGCCCCCGCCGTGAGCCCGCGCACCAGATAGCGCTGGATGAACCCGAAGAACCCGATGGCCGGGACCAGCGCCAGCACGGCGGCGGCCATCATCTGGCCCCAGTCCACCGAGAATTTGGACACGAAGGTCAGCAGGCCGACGGCAAATGTTTTCTGACTGTCGGTGTTGATCAGCATCAGGCCGAACAGCAACTCGCTCCAGGCGGCGGTGAACACGAAGCCCAGCGTGGCGCCCAGGCCCGGCAGCGTCAGCGGGATGATGACCTTGCGCAGCGCCATGGTGCGGGTGGCGCCGTCGATCATGGCACTTTCTTCCAGATCGCGCGGAATCTCGTCGAAGAAACTCTGCATCAGGAAGGTGGCGAACGGGGCGTTGAACGCGGTGTACACCACCACCAGACCCAACAGATTGTCGGTCAGATGCAGCGGGGCCAGCATGCGGTAAATGGGCGCGATCAGCATCACCAGCGGGAACATCTGCGTGACCAGCAGCAGGAACATCACCGCCGACCGGCCCCGGAACTGGAAGCGGGAGAAGGAATACCCGGCCGAGGCGGCAATGGCGGTCACGAGGGCTGCCGTGCTGAGTGAGACCAGCACGCTGTTGCGGAAATAGGTGGGGAACGCCGTGTGCGTCAGCACCTGCACGTAGCTGTGCCACGTGCTGGCCGAGGGCCACAGCACCACGCCTTCGCTGTACAGCAGCTTGGCGGGTGTGACCGAGATCTTCACCATCCAGAACAGCGGGAACAGCGCGAACAGCAGATACATCAGGATGCCGATGCGGTGCCCCAGCACCGCCAGCACACGCTGGCCCGGATGGCGGCCGAGGGTTTTCATCATGAAATCAACAGACTGCGGCGCAGGCGCACCACGGCCACGCCATACAACATCAAAAGCACCAAAAGCACGGCGGCCACCGCCGAGGCATAGCCGAAATCGAGCTTCGAATACGCCGTGGAAAAGATGTAGGTGGCCAGAATCTGCGTCGAATCCGCGGGCCCGCCATTGGTCATCACCCAGATCAGATCGGCGAACGTGGCGATCCAGATGGTGCGCAGCATCACGGTGATGGCGATGGTGGGGGCGAGAAACGGCAGCGTCAGGCGCGTGAAGCGTTGCCATGCAGAAGCGCCATCCACGGCGGCGGCCTCATACAATTCCTGTGGAATAGCGTGCAGCGCGGCCAGCAGCGTGATGGCGAAAAACGGAATGCCGAACCACACATTGGCGATGATCGGGCCATACATCGCCAGATCGGGGTCGGCCAGAATGTTGTCGGGCTTGGCCAGCAACCCCACCGCCATCAGCCAGCGCGACAGCGGGCCGATCAGCGGGTTGAACAGCCACGCCCACGCCAGACCGGACAGGAAGGTGGGCACCGCCCAGGGGATGAACACCACCGCCTGCACCAGTTTGCGCCCGCCGAACTTCTTGTTCAGCAGCAGGGCGAGGCCGAAGCCGCCGGAGAATTGCAGCACCAGAGAGCCGAACGTCCACCACAGCGTGTTGGACAGCGCGTGCCAGAAGGCGTCGTCGGTCCACAATTCCTCGAAATGCTGAAAGCCGACCCAGCCGTTTTCGGTGGGGTCGAACAACTGCACATTGCGGAACGCGTAGGTCAGCCCAAGAAACAGCGGCGCGAACATCACCAGCGCCAGCAGCACCAGCACCGGGGCCAGATACAGGTACGGCTCGATGGTGCTGGCGCGCCGCCATTTCGGACGGCGCGGCCGCGCGGTTGCCCGCGCGGCCGCCAAGGCGGAACTCATTTGTTCTTGGCCAGATATTCCTTCTGGGCGTCGCCCAGATACTTGGCCCACTGGTCAGCCACCTGCTGCGCGGTCTTCTTGCCCAGCAGCATTTCCTGCGAGGACGGCACCGACATCACGTCGAAGAAATAGCCCAGCTTTTCCAGATGCACCGGCACGGCCACCATGTCGTAGGCCGGGTCGCTGAGTTCCTGGAACCAGCCGGCATAGTTCTCACCCGAGAACGCCGGGTCGTGATCGGCCCCCTTGTGGGTGGGAATCACGCCGACGAACTTTGCCCAGGTCATGTTGTTTTCGGCGTTGGACAGATGCGCGATCAGCTTCCATGACGCATCCTTGTCCTTGGAATCATGGAACATCGCCCAGCCCGCATAGCCGATGGACGGGAAGGATTTGCCCGACGGGCCCTTCGGCATCGGCGCGACGGCGAAGTCGTTCTTGTCCATGCGTTCGGCCACGGCAATCAGCGCGTCCGGATCCTGATCGAGCATGGCGCACGTGCCGGAATAGAACCCGGCGACGATTTCGTTGAAGCCCCAGTTCACGCTGTCTTTCGGGGCGTAGCCCTTCTGGTACACGTCGATCAGTTGCTGCATGCCCTTCACCGCTTCCGGCGAGTTGAAGGTGCTGCTGCCGTCGGCCTCGAACCAGTCGCGGCGGCCCATCTGGGTCAGCATGAAATACTGCCAGCCGGTGAAACCGCCCTTGCTGCCGCGCAGGCAGAAACCGTACTTGCCTGGGATGGCGCTGATCTTGGCGGCATCCGCAGTGAATTCCTCGAGCGTGGCGGGCGGATGGTCGATGCCGGCCTGCGCGAACAGCTTCTTGTTGTAGAACATCGCGCGGATGTAGAAGCCGTACGGAATTTCATACGCGGTCTTCTTGGCCGCGCGGCCATATTCCAGCACCCGGTCGGCCAGTTGCGACGTTTCCGGCCACTTGGCCAGATACGGCTCCAGGCTTTCGAGTTCGCCGCGATTGGCATACAGCGACAGCCAACGCTCGGGCATTTCCACCACGTCGGGCTTCTGGCCGCCCTGCACCATGGTCAGCAGCTTTTCGAACGCCTGGCCCCACGGCAGCGAGACGATTTCCACCGTCGTGCCCGGATTGGCCTTCTCGAAGGCCGCAACCATGGTTTTCAGCACTTCGGTGCGCTCGGGGCTGGTGATGACTTCCACCAGCTGCAACTTGGTCTCGGCCAGGGCTGGCGTTGCCAGCAATCCGGCGGCCATGGCGGCCGTCAGCAACCATTTTTTCATTCGCTTCCTCCCCATGTCGGGATGCGGAGTAGGCTGCGGCGGCACGGTGGCTGTCAATGCGTGGGCGCCGCGACAGTGCCCCCAGCCCACAAAGGCTGGGGGCACGTGGCAATCCGGGCACGCTGCCGGCTATCCCGGAATCGGGCCGCAGGGCTGTGCGCCGGCAATGGTGCCGTTGACCGCCTCGATGCGTGTCACCGCCCAGTCGGTGCCCTTATTGGTCTGGAAGATAAAGTCCAGATCGTCGACTTGCGCGAAGCTGATCGGCGGGCCCTGCACCGTGAAGTCGGAGTATTTCAGCTCGATGATGGTCTGCGAGAACGGGTTGGCGGCGATATTGCAGCCATTCTGTTCGTGCGCCGTGCCGGTATAGGCCAGAATATTGAAGTTCAGCGCGCCGTTGATCCCGGCAAATGTCAGCCGGAATCTGTCGGTCGAAGCCGACAGGTTCGCCCCCAGTGGCAAGCCGGTGACCGAGGAGCCGTAGAATTCGTCCACCCGCGCCGAGGCGCCGTAGCCTTGCCCCAGCGCCAGCGAGTTCACGCTGCCGGTTGTGGCCTTGTGGACCTCGATTGTGGCGGGCATCGCCCACGGGTTGCTGCCCAGCCCCATGGCGCTCTGGCGCATGCCACCGAGGATATGTGTGCCCGTCGTGACCGGCGACACCGAGGTATTCGGCGTGGTCAACGAGCGTTTCACGAAACCGGCCGAGAAGTCGTCGATCAGGATCGACTGGGCAGCGGCAGCGTGCATGCCGCACCAGCCCGCCGCGAGCATGGCGGCAGCCAAACGGGGGAGTCGCAACATATCGGAGTCCCTTCTTGTTAAAGCCAGCCCCCACAAGACCCCCGGCGGTGGCCAAAAATTCCCCGGCTGTCGGTTTTGTGAACATATGTTTTGGCTGACAGGCGATGCGTTGACAGCCGCGCGCCGCGCCCACCAGTGTTCCGCAACGGCGGGGAGACACGACCATGCGCAACAACAGCGTCAGTGCGGCGGTGATGACCGCGCCGGGCCATTTCGAAGTGCGGCAATTCCCCTACCCCGAGGTCAGCGCCGCGGCGATGGTGATCGAGCTTGAAATGTGCGGCATCTGCGGCACCGACAAGCACACGTTTCGCGGTGAGACCGTGCAATACGCAGGCACGCCCGCCGAATCGCACACGCCGTTCCCGCTGATCCCCGGCCACGAAATCGTCGGCCGCGTGGCCGAAATCGGCAAGACGGCAGCGCAGTCGCTGGAATTCAGCGGCCAGCCTCTGGCGGTGGGCGACCGGGTGGTGATGTGCCCGGACATTCTGTGCGGCAAGTGCTGGTATTGCCGCAACACGTTCGGCTTTCCGCTGTGCCAGAACATCAAGGGCTACGGCAACGCGTTCAGTTGCGACCCCGCGCCGCATCTGATGGGCGGTTGGGCCGACTACATCTATGTTCGCCCCGACGCGTTCGTCTTCAAGGTGCCGGACGGGCTGGATGCGCGCATCGCGGTGATGACCGAGTTGATGGCCGTGACCTACAACCTCGACAAGGCGAAAGAATTCTACACCATGGGCGGCGAGGGCTTCGGCTCGGGCGCCACAGTGGTGATTCAGGGCACCGGGCCAATGGGCCTGCTGCATGTGCTGAAGGCGCATATTCTGGGGGCCGGGACCATCATCGCGCTGGATCGCTCAGACTTCCGCCTGCAAATGGCGCGCGAGTTCGGGGCGGACCACGTGATCTCTGTCACCGGCACAACGCAGGCCGAGCGCGTGCAGGCGGTGCGCGGCCTGACCGAGGGGCGCGGCGCCGACGTGATTGTGGAATGCACCGGCGAGGCGGCGGCGATCCCTGAAGGGCTGGAAATGGCCCGGCGCGGCGGCACCTATGTGGTGGCAGGCGTGTTCGCCGATGTGGGCGACATTGCCATCAACCCGCACCGCCACTTGCTGGCCAACCAGATCCGCCTGCTGGGCATGACCAACCACCCGCCCACCGGCTATGTGAACAGCATGAAACTGCTGAACAAATTCCAGAAGTCATTCCCGCTGGACAAATTCGTGACTCACGCGTTTCCGGTGCGGGAGGTGGATGCGGCGATGGCGGCGGCGTTCGATATCGGGCGGTCGATGAAGGTGGTGCTGACGGGGGGTGGGGGGAGTTCTGCTACTTAGAGTGAATCACGTCACCTGATCTGCGGAAATCGATACAACGGATGACAGGAACCAGCGATGCCGATAGCCTGGCGCGATGGCAGCTGAACCCTGGAGCGATGCTGAAAACGACCTGATCGTCGCGGACTACTTCGCGATGCTGGCTGACGACATCTCCGGACGGGCCTACACCAAGGCGGAACACCGCCGCGCGCTGATCCCTTTACTTGAGAATCGCTCCAACGGCTCGATCGAATTCAAGCACCAGAACGTCAGCGCCGTTCTCAAAGGGCTCGGCGAAGAATGGATCGAGGGCTACAAGCCAGCCATGAATTTTCAGGCCTCGCTGGTCGATGCCGTGCAGCGCTGGCTTGCGCGCAACGCGTCCTGGTTGCACCGCCCCCCCTCACGGCACCGCGCTCAAGGTTGGCAAGAGTCTGCCCAACTTTGGATCGGTCCCGCGCCGACGTTGAGCAATCAGCCACCGCCGCTCGAGTTGGAGCAACTGCTGCATATTGCCAGGAAGTTCGACGTTGCAGGCCGCGATGAACGCAACCGGGTCTTGGGCAAGGCTGGTGAAGAGCGAATTTTGGAGCATGAGCGCAGCATTCTCACAGATGCCGGGCGGCGCGACCTGGCGCGGAGGATTCGGTGGGTGTCGCAGGAAGACGGCGACGGCGCAGGCTACGACATCGCCAGCTTCACGCCCGAGGGACATGTCAGGCTGATCGAGGTGAAGACGACGAACGGGTGGGATCGTACGCCCTTCCATATCAGCCGCAACGAACTGGCTGTGGCGAACGAAAGGCGCAATGAATGGTATCTGATGCGCCTGTGGAATTTCTCCCGCGAGCCGCACGCTTTTGAACTGCGCCCGCCGCTGGATGCCCATGTGACGCTGACGGCCACCAGCTTCGAGGCGAGCTTTCACTGAGCGCGCTGCCGCAGTGCCGGGGGCGCTTAAGCGCTGCGTCTTACGGCGTGTTGGCGAGTGCGCGGGGAAGGTGACAGCCCAAGCCGCCGTTGCCTGTTATGGCGGCGTCCATTCCGCCTTGTGGTGCGGCACGTACATAACTTTCCCGTCCGCGCTCTTGGGTTATCTCGGTCACGATGCTGCCGTAGCCCGAAACCTCGAACGTTCTCGAACCCCTCCTCCAAGCCTTGGACTGTTTCGCAGTCCAATGTTGGAGAAGGGGGCGGGTCACGAGTCATTCATTCGGGCAGTTGGTGTTACTTCAAATGGGCGGCGATAAAGGCGTCGGCACGCTGCTGGGCGTCCTCGGTCGCCTTGGCATCGAACTCCATGTGGTGGCCAAGCATGTCCGCCGGCTTGCCGAAGTTGTACGTGAACGCGTGAAACAGGCCCGGATAGACGACAAGTTCAAAGCCGCTCTTGCCGGTCAGCGCCTGGCACTTGGCCGCCGGCGTCCAGTCGTCCTTGTCGCCGACCATCACGAGCACCGGAACCGCCGGGTCAGCGCCCTGGTAGCAGTGCGGGAAGTAGGCAATCACTCCGGTCACCCCGGTGCCCTGACCGGCGGCGTTGGCCTTGTCGACAGCCATCAGTGCGCCAGTACCGCCGTAGGAATAGCCCATCAGGAAGATGTGCTTGGTGTCGACACCGGGCAGC
Organism: uncultured Rhodospirillales bacterium; assembly: GCA_903864895.1. Taxonomy (GTDB): domain Bacteria; phylum Pseudomonadota; class Alphaproteobacteria; order Acetobacterales; family Acetobacteraceae; genus CAIPHQ01. The sequence continues at coordinate 7,391 of CAIPHQ010000037.1, read as the reverse complement.
GTCTTCACCACCTTCAGTGCTGCCAGGGCATCGTTGCTGTCGCGGGTGACCAGTGGCAGTGTTTTCGGGTCGTCCAGGTTGCCCATCACCCCGCAGACGCCATTGGGCTCGTTGCGAGCAGCAAAGGAGTCGACGAAGAACGTCGCAACGCCCTTCGACGTCAGGTGCTCGATGGTGGCCATCGCCATGGCGTGCGGGGCCGGCCAGTCGTTGTTGCCGCAGCCAGGCAAATACACCACCGTCGGGAACGGCCCCGCCCCGGCTGGTTTGATCAGCGCGCCGGCAATCGCCTTGGTGGCCGGGTCGTCTACCGGAATCGCGACAACACCGGTGAACCCGCCGCCTATCGGCGGCGCGGCATCCGCCTTGGCGCCCGTTGCGCCGGCCAGCGGCAGCGCCAGCCCGCCGCACAGCGCCAGGCATCCCAGGAGGGGGGTGGTCATCGCAAGTCTTGCCATTTCGATCTGCTCCTTGTTCGGATTTCTATTTCCACTGAAGGCGGATGTTCCCGATGGTCCGAATCCAGCGATCTCCCGGCTCGGTCCGAGCCGGGTTGGAAAGTCACCGCTCTGTGTCAGATTCCGATCACCGCCGTGTAACAGCCCTGTTTTTCTTGACGTCACTGCCGAGTAACAGGTGTATTTGGCGGGCGATGACATTGAGTGACCGGGGGGCGACGATCCGATGCGCAGCCGGATATTGATCCTGGCGCAGGATGTGGCAGCGCGGGCCCGGCTCGCGCGGGCGCTGGGTGCAGCGGGCCACGCGGTGGAACTGGCGGAAAGTGCCGGCCACGCCCGCCGCCTCGACCGCACGGAGCTTGCGCTGGCCGTCGTGGTGCCCGCAGGGCTTGAGCCGGACGCGAACGAACTGATTGCGGAGTTGCGCGCCGGCACCAACGGTGTGCTGCTGGTTCGCGATGCAGCCGACGAAGCCAGCCTGCCGTCCCGGGTGGCCGAAGCGCTGAAGCGGCCGCCTGCGCTGGAGGAAGCATCGCCGGTGCTGCACTTCGCCGGCTACCGGCTGGACGTGGCCGGGCATAGCCTGACCGGCAGGACCGGCGCGGAAATTCCACTCTCGGCCGGTGAGTTCGCCCTGCTGCAGGCTCTGGCGCAACGCGCCGGCCGCGTACTGTCACGCGAGCGGTTGTTGCAAATGCTGGCCGGGCGCGACGCCGATCAATTCGACCGCAGCATCGACATGCAGATCTCCCGGCTGCGCCGCAAGATCGAGCCGGACCCCAAGCAGCCAAGCCTGATCGTTACCGTCGCGGGCAGCGGCTACAAATTCGCCGCCGAGGTGACCCGCACGGCCGGAATTCCGGCAACGCAAGCCGGCGCTCCGGCCCCCGTGGACCCAGCGCCCGCTGGACGCGATGACGTGGAAACCGGGCGGCCGGCACCGGACGGTTCGCCAGCACTGCAAGCTGTGCGAAGCAGCCGCCCGGCACGCTCCCGGCTCTACGATGCGCTGGGTGTTGCTGCGGTTGCAGTCTGTGTTCTGGTTGTCTGGCTTCTGTGGCCCGCGGGCCCTGCCACGGTCTCGCGGATCCCTGCCGTCGCCGTGTTGCCGTTCGACAACCTCTCCGGCAATCCAGCGGATGGACGGCTTGCCGACGGCATCACCGAGGACATCATCACCGACCTCTCGCGCGAGCGCGAATTCCGCGTGATCGCCCGCGACTCGACGATGGTCTACAAGGACAAGGCCATCGATGTGCGGCAGGCCGGCACCGAACTCGGCGTCTCCCACGTCGTGACTGGCACGTTCCGGCGTGAAGGCGGTCAGATCAGGGTCACCGTGCAGCTCGTCGATGCCACAACCGGTACTCACATTTGGTCCGAACGCTACGACCGCCCGGCCGATCAGGTGTTTGCGGTGCAGACCGATATCGCCGACCACGTACTCAACAGCCTGAGTTTCCCCACCGGCAATCTGCCCGGCAGCGTGTTGATGGCGGCCAAACGCAAACGCCCGGCCGATCTCGGCGCCTACGAACTCATGCTGCTGGGGCGGGAGCAGATGGATGTCGGGCAGACCGCCGAAGCACAGCTGGAAGCCAAGCGGCTGCTGGAGCAGGCCATCGCGCTCGACCCGCATTTCGCCCGCGCCTATGCCACGCTGGCCTGGAACTACGCTTGGCGCATCACCGTCGAACCCGATACGCAAACCCTGTTGCGCGGCATGATGGACGCGGCACAGCGCGCAAACGACCTTGATCCGCTGGATTCCAACGCGCATCTGGCGCTCGGCTGGTCGCTCGGGATGCTCGGGGACAAGGCCCGGTCGGAAGCCGAATTCAACGAGGCGCTGCGGCTCGGTCCGAATCTGTTCGTCAACCTGATCGTGTACGGCTGCTTTGCCTATTCGTTCGACAAGGCCAAGGAGGGTGCCGCCGGCATCGATCGCGCAATACGGATCAACCCGAGTTTTCCCGCCTGGGCCATTCCCTGCGCCCGGCTGGGTCTTTTCATGGATGGCCGCTACGAGGACGCCGTGAAGGTGCAGCAACGCCAGCCCGAAGCCATGTGGAACACCGACGGATTTGCCGTCACCGCCAGCAGCCTCGCCGCTCTCGGCCGTGCCGAGGAGGCCAAGGCTTTGGCCAAGCGCGGCACCGAGCACTTTCCAGGCATGCTGACCGTGGAAAAATTCGCCCTGAACCGGCAATGGCCCACGGCGGGCAGCCGCGTGTTCGAGCAATTCATGCGCAAGGCCGATTTTCCAGTTTGCGCGAGCGACAAGGATCTCGCCGGCATCGCCAAGCCGGTCCGGTTACCGGAGTGTCTGGCGCAGTAGCGCACGGCGCCGCCATTGCACGGGGTCCGGGGCCTCACGGCCCCGGCCTTGCTTCCTTGTAAAACCTAATTTTTCAGCCGCATCGCCACCGGCCGCATCGGCGACCCGGTCGCCCCGCGCAGCTTCAGGCACGCGCCGAAGAAGGCGAATTCGTACAGCTTCGCCGCTGCCAGTTCGTCGGTGTAGGCCATTTCCATGATGATAGCGCCGGCTTCGGCGAACATGTAGCAGTGCACTGGCAGGTAGTTGCCCGGCTCGGTCGAGGGAGTCTGTTCCAGTGTCAGCGTGTCAGCCCCGATCATGATGGCGCCGCCTTCGCACAGATACACCGCGCCGTCGCGGGTCAGGCCCGGGGTGTCCATCAGGAAGCGGCTGGTCGGCCAGTCGGCCTTCATCTTGCCGGTGTGCAGCAGCACCGTGTCACCGGGGCGCAGTTGCGTGCCCTGATGCTTCAGGCAATCCTCCAGCATCTTGCCGTCGATGCCCAGGCTCGGCGGCAGCACGTCCACGCCGTGCATGGCGGCCAGATCGAGCAGAATGCCGCGGGTGATCATCGGCGGGTGCTTTTCCGCGCCGCAGACGTCCCACACCCGGCTGCCGAGGTGCTTGTTGACCTCAAAATTGTTCCAGATTTTGCCGTTGTAGCCGAAATGGTTCAGCGTATCGATGTGGGTGCCGCAATGCGTGTACATCGACACCGCGTCGCCGGAATAGGCGATGCTGGAGTTCATTTCGTCGGTGGTGTTCATGGAGTTCCACACTTTCTCGCCGTCCGGCGTGTGGGTCATCCAGATCTGGTAGGTCGGGTCACCGGCGGCCACCCAGCCCGGCATACCGACGAAATAGTCCACCGACAGGTCGAACACGTGGCTGGCGTCAGCCCGGCTGAGAATCGCGTCGCGGGAGGCGGCGTCGATCAGGTTCAGCATGCCGATTTCGTCACCCTTGCCGAACGGGCTGGCGGTGACCTTGCGGAACGAGGCGTTGTAGGCGGCGATTTTCGATTTCATGGCTTCGTCGACGTAGCGCGGCGTACACATCGGGTGCCTCCCTGGCTGACAGCCCGGCGGCGGTTCCGCCGGAGACATTCACTTCACCACGGATAAATCCCCTGCGCCAGAACCGGCGTTCACGCTTCGGGCAGCAGCCGCTGCATCCCGTGCGTGCTCAACAAATCGCGCGGGGCGATGCGCGCCCTCGCGGCGTCGAATTCCTGCAACAGACCCTCCGGCAACCGGCGCGCCGCGGTGGCCTGCTGGGACAGGCTGGTGCTGGCCTGTGCGTCGTTGGACGTCACCGCGTTCAGCCCGCTGCCATTCCGCCGTGCGGCGGGCACGCCGAAATCGCGCAGCGCGGCGTGGGGGTTGCCCACCAGATCCTCGTACCAGATCAGCGCCGGGCCGTGCCCGGCCCGCGCCAGCGCGTCGAAACTCAGCGCACCGCGTTTGAGAATGCCGGCCAGCGTCTGCGGCGAATCCTGAAACGCGCGGTGGCGTGAGCGCGTCGGGCCCGGACGCGATGGGGTTGCGCACATGGCGCAGCAGCATGGCCAGCAGCGTTGAGCCGCAACGGCTGACCGACAGCACGAAGGTGGGGCCCATAGGGGCGGTTTCCAGCGCGGCGAGGCGTTCCAGCGGCACGCTCATCAACGAGTCCGCGCGCTGATACTGGCCCTGATACAGAAACGGCGCGTCCTGCACGGCTGTCATGTCCGGCGTGCGCGTGCAAATCACCCGCTCGGCCGCCGGGTCGAAGCAGTGGGGCAATGCGGCATCCATTGCCGGCGGCCAGGCAGCGTTTCGCCCGGTGCGGCGATGTCGAGTTCGAACCCCTTGCGGCGCGCGCGGATGGCGTGCGCCAGAACGGGGCGGCTATACGATGTGGATATGCGGCGCGACGATCGCCGCCGCCTGCCCACGCTGGCAAGAACGGCGCGCTCGCGCTAAGCCCATGGCAATAGCGCAGGAGGAACTCATGGCAGACAACAAGCGTTTCGAAGGCCGCGTGGCAGTGGTCACCGGCGGCGCCTCGGGCATCGGCTACGGCGCGGCGGCGCGGTTCCTGCGCGAGGGCGGCCAGATTGCGGTGTGGGACCGTGACGCGGCGGCTCTGGCGGGCCTGTCCGCCAAGCTGGGCGGCCCGGTGCACACCGAGGCGCTGGATCTGACCAATCCCGAAGCGGTCAAGGCGGCGGCGGACAACACGGCGGCCAAGCTGGGGCGCATCGACATTCTGGTGAACAGCGCGGGCATCGCTGGCCCGAATCCGGTGACCTGGGAATACCCGATCGACACCTGGAAGCTGATTCTGGACGTGAACATCAACGGCACGTTCTACTGCTGCCGCTACGTGGTGCCGTACATGCTGAAGAACGACTACGGGCGCATCGTCAACATCGCCTCGGTCGCCGGCAAGGAAGGCAACCCGAACATGTCGGCCTATTCCACGTCCAAGGCGGCGGTGATCGGATTCACCAAGTCGCTGGGCAAGGAACTCGCCAAGACCGGCATCCGGGTGAACGCGCTCACGCCGGCCACCGTGGTCACGCCCATTCTGGATCAGGTCTCGCAGGCGTCCATCGACTACATGCTGTCGAAGATCCCGATGGGCCGCTTCGGCACGGTCGATGAGAACGCGGCGATGATCTGCTTTGCCGCCAGCGAGGAATGCACCTTCACCACCGCGTCGGTGTTCGACACCTCGGGCGGCCGCACCACTTACTAAGGGTCGCGCCGCAACCCGTTGGCCTGCAGGGCCGCGAGATAGTCCCGCCAGATGCGGTCCTGCTCGCGGCCCAGCTTGTGCAGATACTCCCAGCTGAAAATGCCGGTGTCGTGGCCGTCATCGAACAGGATGCGAATGGCGTAGTGGCCCACCGGTTCCAGCCCGGTGATGCCCACGGACCGCTTGCCAGCCACCCAGCGGCGCTCGTTGGGGCCGTGGCCCTGCACCTCGGCGCTGGGGCTTTCCACGCGCAGATACTCGGCGCTGAAGGCAAAGCGGCTGGAATCGTCGAAATCCACTTCCAGCCGCCGTTCGGCCTTGTTCAGGCGGATTTCGCTGGGGGTCGTCATCAGTCGGTATCCAGCGTGCGGGCTTCCTCGGGCAGCATGATCGGGATGCCGTCGCGGATCGGGAACGCAAGCCCGGCGGCGCGGCTGATCAGTTCGCCGGCTTCGCGGTCATAGACCAGCGTGGTTTTCGTCACCGGGCAGACCAGAATGTCCAGCAGGCGCGGGTCCACCGGGGCGGGCGGGGTGTCGAGGGGTTCGGTCATGGCAGGGGCTCCTTGGCGGGCTAGCTGGCGCGCTTGCGGCCGTTCTGCGTGTCGTGGCTGTCCATCATCAACAGCGCCAGCAACGCCTCGGCCCGGCCCGCCAGACCCGGGGCTTCCAGCAGCGCCTGTTTCTCGGCGGTCTCGAACGGGCAGACCATGCAGATGGTCGTCACCAGCATGTCGTCGTCCATCTGGGTGATGGCGTCCCAGTTGGCCTCAAACCCGCGCCGCTGGAAATAGCTGCGCAGCGCGGCCAGCAGCGCCTCGCGGTTCACCATCGCGGCTGAAGGCGGCACCAGATCGGCGGCGAAGTCGGCCAGTTCCGCGCGCACCCGGCGATAACCGCGCACCACGCCCAGTTCCTCGGCGACCGCGAAGCGGATCACCCCGGTCAGCGTGATCAGATAGCGCCCGTCATCGGACTCGCTGAAGGACGACAGGCGGCCCAGGCAGCCGATGCGGTACAGCCCCGGCCCGGTGGCGCCGCGCGGCTGGTTCGTGTCAGGCTGGATCATGCCGAACATGCGCCCATTGGCCAGCGCATCCTCGGTCATGGCCAGATAGCGCGGCTCGAAGATGTTCAGCGGCAGCCGCCCGCGCGGCAGCAGCAATGCCCCGCCGAGCGGGAACACCGGGAAGACCTCCGGCAGTCCTTGCAGCTTCGGCGGGGTAGAGCCCATTACCTGAACAGCACGGCAGACAGTTTGCGCCGCGCCGCCATCGTGGCCGGGTCTTCGAAGCCCCAGGCCTCGAAGAATTTCAGCAGTTGCATCCGCGCCCCATCCTCGTTCCAGGTGCGGTCGGTCTTGATGATGTGCAGCAGCGCATCCGCCGCCTCCTCGCGCCGCCCCATCGCGTTCAGCGCGGTGGCCATGTCGTAGCGCGCCTGGCTGTCGGCGGGGTTGATGGCCAGCCGCTCGATATATTGCGACAGCTTGGCCTGCGCCGTGCGGCCCTCGGCAGCCAGCGCCAGCGCGCTGCGGGCCCCGGCCACCTCGGCATGGTCGCGCAGCTTGGCCGGCACCTGCTCCAGCGCATCCTGCGCCTGATCTTCGTCGCCCATCACGATCAGTGCGCGGATCAGCCCGCCCCAGGCTTCCGGGTTCTCCGGCTCCTGCTGCAACACGGCACTGAACAATTCGCCGGCGTCCTGCCCGCGGCCTTCTTCCAGCGCGGCCTTGCCCTCGGCGATCAGGTCGGCACCCGGCATCGAGCCGCCGGCCATCTTCAGCAGGGCTTCGATGAAGCGCTTCACCTCGGATTCCGGCAGCGCGCCCTGGAACATGTCGGCAATCTGGCCCTGCCAGAACGCGGC
>CAIPHQ010000036.1 GCA_903864895.1 uncultured Rhodospirillales bacterium | reverse complement strand
GGGAACGTGGCGTAGACCCGCTCGATGGTCCACGCCGAGCCGCCCGCGCCGGGCCGCGCACTCAGCCGCAGCGTTTCATCCACTGTCAGGCTGGGCCACAGACGGCGGCCTTGCGGGACATAGCCGATGCCAAGCCGGGCGATTTCATGCGGCTCCAGCCCGGTAATCTCGCGCCCATCGAAGCGGATGGAACCGCTGCGCGGGCGCATCAGCCCGGCGATGGCGTTGCACAGCGTGGTCTTGCCCATGCCGTTGCGCCCGACCACCGACAGTACGCCGTTGTGCAGCGTGAGCGACACGCCCTGCAGCGCGTGCGATTCGCCGTAATAGACCTGCAAGTCCTGCACCTGCAGAACCGGCTTGGCGGCAGATGCCGCTGCGGGCGTGCGGGCTCTAGTCTCCATGCCCGGTTCCCAGATAAATCGCCTGCACCTGCTCGTCGTTCTCGATTTCCTCGGGCGTGCCTTCCTTGAAGATGCGGCCGTTGTGCATCATCGTCACATAGGTCGAGACGCGCAGCGCCACGTCCAGATCATGCTCGATGATGATGAAGCCGATATGCGCGGGCAGCGCGTTCAGGATCGCAATCAGGTCGCGCCGCTCGGCGGGCGATAGCCCCGCGGCCGGTTCGTCGAACAGGATGAAGCGCGGCGCGCCAGACAAAGCCAGCGCGATTTCCAATTGGCGCTGCTGCCCGTGGCTGAGCACAGACACCGGCGTTTGCAGAATGTCGTCCAGATGCACCAGATGCGCGATGCTGCGCGCCTGCGCCATGGTGGCGTCCGTTTCCGCAGGCCGCAGCAGCGAAAACCGGCGGCGGGAGACGCCACGGCAGGCGACGAAAATACTGTCCAGCACGCTCAGCCCGCCGAACAACTGGCTGATCTGATAGGTCCGCCGCAGGCCGCGCCTGATGCGCTCCTGCACCGGGTAGTGGGTCACGTCTTCGCCGAAAAACATGATCCGCCCGGCGGTGGGCGGAAAATCGCCGGTGACGGCGTTGAACAGCGTGGTCTTGCCCGCGCCGTTGGAGCCAAGAATCGCCCGCCGCTCACCGGCAGCGACCCGAAGGTCGATGCCGGAGAGGGCGACCAACGCACCGAATTGCCGTCCCACGCCTTCCAGCTGCAAGGCAAAGCCGTTGCTGCTGGAAAGACGCTCGGCGGCGCGGCTGCCGGACATGGCGGGCGGTTCCTGCCGCAGCCTGCGGTTACTTGCAGTCCGGGTTGTCGCGGTTGGCAACACCCAGCTTCAGGAACTCGGCTTCCGGAATCCCCAGCGTCTGGTTCACCGCCGGGATGACCTTCACGACCTTGTTGTACAGATGCCCGTCCGGCGCCTTGGCCACTTCGGTCAGGTAGTTGTCGGCGATGGCCTGCCGGTTCTTGTCCAGCTTCACCTTGCCGGTGGGGGTGTCGAATTCCAGCGTGGCGAGCGCGTCACGGAACTTCGCCTCACCGCCCGACAGATCACCGCCCACCTTGTCCAGCGCCAGCAGCACCGCCTTGGTGTTGATGTAGTAGCCCTGCGCGAACAGCGACGGCGACGGGAAGCCGTCCTTGAACGTCGCCTTGTAGTCGGCCACAAACTTTTTCCACGCCGGTTCTTCGGAGTTGTCGGCAATCGGCCCGGCGCTGGGCGTGCCCACCACGTAGTCGCGCTGCTTGCCCTGCGTGCCCAGCACGGTCTGATCGACCGTGATCGAACCGCCGACCAGCGGTGCGGTGCCGCCCGCCTGCTGATACTGAGTCAGGAAGTTCACGCCGTCCGCGCCGCCGAGGGCGACGTAGATCGCGTCCACATTGTCCGGGATCGCGCCGATGACCGACGAATAGTCCTTGTTGCCGATGGCAACCCAGAACTTCTTCGGCACATGCCCGCCCGCCTTGCAGAACGCGGCCATGAAGCCGAACACCTGCGTGTACGGGAACGAGTAGTCTTCCGCGATGGTCACGACGTTCTTGTAGCCCTTCACGTCATGCGCATACGCGCCAAGACCCGCCATCCACTGCGCGCCATCGGTGGAAAAGCGGAAGAAGTTCGGGGCCGCATCACGCAGCGTGGTGTCCTGCGCGGCAGAGGTGCCGTTCACGAAGGTCACGCCCGGCTTGGTCTTGGCGTAGTCACGCACCGCCAGACCCTCATCACCCGACAGCGGGCCGATCAGGATGGCAACGCCGTCCTGCTCCACCAGCTTGCGCGCAGCTTTCACGGCGCTGTCCGGCGACGCGTCGGACGAGCCCTTGATGATCTCGATCTTCTTGCCGCCG
>CAIPHQ010000035.1 GCA_903864895.1 uncultured Rhodospirillales bacterium | reverse complement strand
GGCACGCGCTGGACAAATCCTACCAGACGTTCCTGGCGGCCAAGGCGGACCTGCCGGCCGAGGACGAGATTCTGGAGACCGTCAAGGCCAATACGTCAGATGATCTGAACTGGAAGGCGCTCGACGCCGCCAGCGTGGGCGTCGTCATGGACCTTCTTCGCTCGACCGTGACAAAGGCCCTCAGTGATGTGAAGCTGGCCGAATCAAAATTAGTATTCAGCGGCGAAGCCTTGAAAGAGCTGAAAGAACTGGCAGAAGCCGGCGAATTGGAGGATGAAGCCAAAAAGATCGGCAAGGTCCTGCACTACGTGACGGAAACGTATGCGAAGGCCCAAGAGTCGGTTGCTTCCGGGAACCTCTCGCCGTTTTATGACATGCTGACCGACATTGTCGATGACGGCTGGAAAGCGTACAATCCATTGTCCGAGCAGGCAGACAAACTGATCGCCACGGCGAAAGCGCGGAACGCCGCGAATCTGGAGAAACAACTGCAAGATGCCAAAGTTGCGCTGGTGGCGCTCGGCATCCATCTCGACGAGATCAACCCCCTCGCCCGGGAAGCCGTACGGCTGCAGTCCAAGATGTGGCAAAAAATCGAACATCAGTTCGGCGAGCACGACGGATTCTCGTTCCAGAAGGCCAAATCGGTGATGGATCTGGCCGAGCAGTTCCTTGCCGACGACACCGCGTTCCGCAAGACCATCGTGCCGGCGGTCCATCAGGTGATGCAGGTGGTGCTGTTCACCAAAGACCACACCATGGCGCTGGCGCATGCCAAACAGGGCCATGTAATGCTGGACCGCATGTATATGGACATGGACGGCGCGTCCGAGCGGGCGAGCAAAGCGTTCGACAGCGTGACCGGCATGCGCGCCGCCCTGTTGGCAACGCTCGCCAAGGCCCGGATGGCGATGTACGAGCACTGATATTGCGATGTGCCTGATTTCTGCGTCATCTGCGTCATTTCCGTTCGAAAGGGAAACCGCAGATCGCGCAGATGATTTCATTGCCTGCGGCCCCGCCATGCCGCACAGCCGGATCACGGCGCGGCAAATCCGCGCAATTGGCTTCCCCTTATCTGTGACATCTGTGGATAAATACGTGCCTGGCCGCCCGCCGCTATTCCAGATTGGTATGCCGCGCCCGCATCGCCTCCGCAGTCACACCGAAGCGCTCACGCAGGCGCAGCAGCATCGCCTCGAACAGGATGAACAGCGCGCCCTCGAACACGCTGCCCATCGGCAGCACGCTTGTGGCCGCACCCCGGTCGCGCGCCATGGTCTGGGCGGGCAGCACCAGCAGTTGCGCGGCCATGCGTGAGGTTGCACCGTCCGGCTCGGCAGTGACCAGCAACGTGTGCGCCCCCGCCGCCGTGGCCACGCCGAGCAGGGCGGAGACGGTGGACAGGTGGCCCGGCCCGGCGGAGGCGAACAGCAGGTCGCCGGGGCCGACCGGGAAGGCGGCCATGTCGCCCGCCATGCAGACCTCGCGGCCCAGATGGTGCAGGCGCATGCAGAAGCCGCGCAGTTGCAGCCCCTCCCGCCCGCAGCCGTAAAACGCGATGCGGCGGGCGGCGGCGAGGCTGTCCAGCGCGGCATCCACCTGTCCGGCGTCGAGGCGCTCGAACACGCCCGCGAGGTCGGACAGGGCTGCGGTGTAGAGGCTCACCTGGCCTTGTCCGCAATCAGCCGCTCGTACACCGAAACGTAATCCTCGGCCATGCGGCGGGCGGTGAAGCGGCGGTCGAAATAGGCGCGCACGCCGGCGCGGTCGATTTGCGGCAGGCGGGCGACGGCCTCGATGGCCTGTTCCACCGTGTCCACCACATAGCCGCTGACACCGTCCTGCATCACCTCCGGCACGCTGCCGCGGCGGAAGGCAATGACGGGGCAGCCGCAGGCCATGGCTTCGATCATCACCAGCCCGAACGGTTCTTCCCAGTTGATCGGCACCAGCAGCGCGGTGGCCGCCGACAGGAACGCGGGTTTCTGCGCGTCGTTGATCTCGCCGATGAACTCGATATTGCCCTGGCTCAGCAGCGGCGCCACGTCACTGTCATAATACTTGCGGTCGGCGTTATCCACCTTGGCCGCAACTTTCAGTTTCATCTTGCAGGCATTGGCAATCCGCACCGCCCGCTCGATACCCTTTTCCGGCGAGATGCGGCCGAGGAAGGCCAGATACGGCTCCGGTTCCGGCGCGGTGGCCACCGGAGTCAGCAACGTGTCAGGCAGGCCGTGATATACGGTGGCCGCCCAGTTCAGATCGGGCAGCGGCTTGCGCTGGTTGTTGCTGATGGATACCATCGGGACGGAGGGGAACATGCGGTACACGGCTGCAAATTCCGGCAGGTCCAGCCGCCCGTGCATCGTGGTCACGAAGGGCGTGTCCTGCCGTGTGAATACCGCGTTGGGCCAGTAATCGATATGAAAATGCAGCACATCGAAATCGGCGGCGCGGCGGCGCACATGCTCGATCAGGATGTGATAGGTCGCGGGCCAGTCGCGGATATCCGGGTCCAGCCGCAGCGCCTGCGGCCACGGCGCATCCAGCCTGGCCGAGGTTTGCGAATCGCCGCTGGCAAACAGCGTCACGTCGTGCCCCATCGCCACCAATGCTTCGGTGAGGTTGGACACCACGCGCTCGGTGCCGCCATACAGCTTGGGCGGCACGGCTTCGAACAGCGGGGCGATCTGGGCAATACGCATCAAGGCTTGTCCTTCGGTTGCGGGCGAGACTGCCGGGCGGCGGATAGGCAGGCAAGGTGGCAAAATTGCGGTGCGCGGGGCAGGGCCGCATTAAGACAAATTATAGATTCGAACCATATTCTTGCCGCAGGGCGGCGCGATAAATCGTGGCCGCCGAACCCGGCACGATCTGGAGCCTTACGCCCGCCATGTACGCCAACAGCGACTCGATCGCCATGAGCCCCCTTCGCAGCGCCATGTTCATCCTGCGCGCCTCCATGCTGATGGGCGGGCTGGCGTTGCTGGGCTATCAGGCCGTGCAGTGGTTTGAACACGGGCTGTGGCCGCAGATTTCGTTCGGGCAGGTGTGGCTGTCCAATGGCGGCCCGTACCCGAGCGCTGCCCCGCCCGATCTGGCGGCGGCGATCCTGTGGGTGTTCCGCCAGCCGGTGGCGGCCGTGGTGCTGGTGCCGGGCCTGTTGCTGGCGGCCCTGCACCTGTTCCTGATCGGGCGGACGGAGCAGGACGAAGCCCGGCGGCAGGAGGCACTGCCGCGCAGCGCGGTGCCCATCAAGCGGCGCTGACCGGCAAGCGGCGCTGACCGGCAAGCGGGGCAGGATTTCGCTGGGAATACAATTGCTTCGCTGGCCCGCCCGATTGTTGATCAATGTTTTAAGTTGACATTTGGCACGCAATGCCGCATCCCTCCGCCCGCCTGTTGTGCGGCAAGGCGTGGGCGATGATGTATCCGAACGACAATTTTTCCAGCGGGCTGTCCCGCAACCTGCTGTTCATCATCAGCACCACGCTGTTGCTGGGCGGCGCGGGGGTGCTTGGTTATCAGGCCTATCTGTGGGTCACGCTGGGCTATTGGCCGCAAATGTCGTTCGGCGAGTTCTGGCTGACCCGTGGCGGCCCGTACCCGAATTCCACATGGTCTGTGTATAATCAGGCGATGCTGTGGCTGTTCCGCCAGCCCCTGTCCGCCGTGGCGCTGGCGCTGGGCCTGTTGCTGGCCAGCGGGCGGGCGCGGGGCACGCAGGGCGAGGTGAATCTCGGCCCGCGCGCCGTGCCGGTCAAGCGGCGGTAGGCCGGCGCCAAGCTGGCGCTACCGCGGGTACTGCGTCTCCAGCAGCGACGGCACGGTCACGTCCCAGTCGATACTGGGGGCGGAGAGTTTGCGCACCACGGCCATCGAGGTCATGTAGCCGGCCGCAAGCTCGGTGCCGTCCAGGTCCTTGCGCCACTGGCGCGGAATGATCATGGCGGGCGTGTTCATGCCCGCATCGACAATCTCGAACCCGGTATAGCGATTGAAAATCGCTTTCCATGCGTTGTCGCTGAACCGGAAGAAATCCCACGGCAGTTCGTGGATGCCCACGGTCTGGTGCGTCACCACCAGTCCGATGGCGCCGTCGCGCAGCACCTTGTTGATCTCGATGGCGGCTTTCCACGGCATCAGCAGATGCTCGAACGTCGCAATCGACATGAAGGCGTCGAATTTGTCTGTGACATGGCGGGACAGTTCATGCACGTCCGCCACGTAATCCACGTCCGGCGCCGCCAGAATATCGGCCACACGGATGTCCTTGCCGGGCATGGAGCCCTTGCGGGACACGCCGCTGCGGGCGCGCCCGCCAATATCAATGATGCTGCGAATCCGCTCGTCCTTGACCAGTTGAGTCCAGGTGGCCATGGCGGTGAACGGCGCCTGCATGGAAACCTTGCGGATGGCGGCGTGGTCGTACACCAGGGTTTCCACCCCGGCGGCGGTTTGCACATCCACTTCCAGCACGATGGCATCGAACGCAAAGTCGGCGTCCGCCATGCCAAACACCTCGAACGGAAGATTGCCGCCGCTGGGTTCGGCCCCCATCGCGACACTGGTGTGGAAGCCCGCGGCACCGCGCAGCCGGGCGGCGATGATGCCCGATACGGTGGTGGCCTCGGCGATCAGAAAACAGC
>CAIPHQ010000034.1 GCA_903864895.1 uncultured Rhodospirillales bacterium | reverse complement strand
CTCACGCCATGCCGGTCGCTCTCACGCGGGAAAAGCAGTGGACGGCAGACGAGTTCCTGGCCGCCGACCAGCGGTCATTCGGCGACGCCTGGCGCTACGAACTGGTCGAGGGCCGCATCGTCGCCCACGCCGCGCCGGCGCCGGAGCATGGGGCGATCGGGGCCGGCCTGACCGGTGTGCTGGCCCGTTTGCTCGCCGGCAAACCCGGCGGTTGCCGGCCGGAGATCGGCAGCGGGGCGGCGCCGAAAACCGCCCGGCGCAACACCGCGCGCATCCCCGACGTGATGGTGCGCTGCGGGCAGCATCCGCGCGTGGTGTTCGAGGTGATCTCGCCACACGAACTGCGCGACTGGCAAGGCCGCGACCTCAAGCTGCGGCATTTGCAGGCGCTGGAGGGCATCCAGGAATTCGTCGAACTGTTCCAGGACGATTTCGCCGCCCATGTGTATCGCCTTGCCCCGGATGGCGCGTGGACGTTCGAGACCTTGGGCGGACCGGAGGCGGAGTTGCGCCTGGACAGTATCGCGCTGCGCGTGAAACTGTCCGAGATTTACATTTTCGCCGAAATTCCCCCGTCCGATCCTGCCGATTCCGCACAGGCCTGACCATGATCTCCGTCGCCGAAGCCCGCGCGCGGGTGCTGGACCAGTTGCCCGCCGCGCCGCGTGAAATCGTGGCACTGGCCGAAGCCTGGGGCCGCGTGACCGCAGCGCCGGTGCTCGCGCGCCTGTCGCAACCGCCATCGGACGTGTCGGCGATGGACGGATTTGCCGTGCGCGCCGCTGACGCCGGGTTGGGCGCGCGGCTGGAGGTGGTGGGCAACGCGCCCGCCGGGCACCCATGGCCAGGCACGGTACAGGCGGGGCAAACGGTGCGCCTGTTCACCGGCAGCGTGCTGCCGCAGGGCGCGGATGCGGTGGTGATTCAGGAAGACACCACGGCGGATGGCAACTTCATCACGGTCACCGAAGCGGCCACCCCCGGCCGCCATATCCGCCGCGCCGGGCAGGATTTTGCCGCTGGCAACCCCTTGATTCCCGCCGGGCGGCGGCTGACGGCGCGCGATATCGGGCTGGCGGCGGCGGGCAACCATCCGTGGCTGGCCGTGCATCGCCGCCCGCGCATCGCCATTCTGGCCACCGGCGACGAAATCGCGCTGCCCGGCGAGCCGATTCCGCCCGGCGGCATCGTCAGTTCCAACGCCCATGCGCTCGCCGCCTTCGTTCGCGCCCTGGGCGGTGAGCCGATTGTGCTGCCCATTGCGCTCGATGATCTGGAGGCCATCGGTGCCGGGGCCGATGCGGCGCGCGGGGCGGATTTGCTGGTCACCACCGGCGGGGCCAGCGTGGGCGCGCATGATCTGGTGCAGGCGGGGCTGGCGCAGCGCGGCATGGCGCTGGATTTCTGGAAAATCGCCATGCGCCCCGGCAAGCCGCTGATGCATGGCCGCATCGGCGGCCTGCCGGTGCTGGGCCTGCCGGGCAACCCGGTCAGTGCGCTTGTGTGCGCGGTGCTGTTCCTGCTGCCCGCGCTGGCCCGCCTGTCCGGCTTGCCGGACACCGCGCCACCCGAGGTCACCGCGACGCTGGGTGCCCCCCTGCCCGCCAACGACCACCGCGCCGACCATCTGCGCGCCACGCTGCACGAATCGGCCGATGGCACGCTGGTTGCCACCGCGTTCCAGCGGCAGGATTCGGCCATGCTGCGGCTGATGGCGCAGGCAGGCGGGCTGATACTGCGCGCCCCGAACGCGCCTGCGGCCCAAGCCGGAGCGCCGGTGCAGGTCATCCGGCTCGAGTCGCTCGGCCTGTAGGCTGCGTTTGCGCCGAAATAGCGGCTTCGTCTCGAAAATCGTGCTTGCGCTCCGCTTGACGTGGCAACGGGAACCAATATAGAACGCCGGGTCAGTTGCCGGTTTGTTCCAAACCCGCCGCACGGAGTTGCTGCCGATGCTGACCAAAAAACAGCATGAGTTGCTGGTGTTTATCGACAAGCACCTCAAGGCGACCGGGTTTTCCCCAAGTTTCGAGGAAATGAAGGAAGCGCTGCAACTGAAGTCGAAATCCGGGATTCACCGGCTGATTTCAGCGCTGGAGGAACGCGGCTTCCTGCGCCGCCGCCATCACCGTGCGCGGGCACTGGAAGTGACCCGCCTGCCGGACGACATGGCCGCGCAGGCGATGCAGCCGGAACCACCCATCGAGCGGACGCCCCCGGGCGGCGGCGCGCATTTCCAGCCCAATGTCATTCGCGGTGATTTTTCCGCGCGCCTCAGCGGTGTGCGCTCGGCCAGTGAGGCGGGTGCCGTGGCACTGCCGCTGTATGGGCGCATCGCCGCCGGTCTGCCGATCGAGGCGCTGCGCGACACCACATCGCAAATCGAGGTGCCGGTGGCACTGCTGGGCAGCGGCGAGCACTACGCACTGGAAGTGGCCGGTGATTCGATGATCGACGCCGGGATTCTGGACGGCGACACCGTCATCATCCGCCGCGGCGAGACCGCCGAGAACGGGCAGATTGTGGTGGCCCTGGTAGACGACAATGAAGTGACGCTGAAACGCCTGCGGCGGCGTGGCAACTCGATTGCGCTGGAACCGGCCAACCGCAACTTCGAAACCCGCATCCTGCCGCCGGACAAGGTGCGGGTGCAGGGGCGCATGATTGCGCTGCTGCGCCGCTACTGAGGCGCCGGCCGGTCAATCTTCAGCCAGCG
>CAIPHQ010000033.1 GCA_903864895.1 uncultured Rhodospirillales bacterium | reverse complement strand
GGCCGCCGCCTACCCCAGCACGTTCTACGGCCAGTTGGCAGCACTGGCGCTTGGCGAGGGGGCGGCCGGATTGGCTGCGCGCATTGCCGCCGCGCGCGACCCTTCATGGGACAGCGAGCAGGCGCTGGATTTCGCCGGGCGCGAACTGGCCCGCGCGGCGGCGCTGCTGGTGAGTTGGGGGGAGTCGCATCGCGCGCAGGGCTTCGTGCTGCGGCTGCCCGATATTGTGCCCGACCCCGCCGACCGCGCCATGGCGGCGCGTCTGGCCACCGGTTTCGCCTCCCCGGAAACCGCCATCACGGTGGCCCGCCGCGCCGGGCGTGAGGGCACCGTGCTGCTGGGCACCGGCTGGCCGGAGGCGGTGCAAATCCCGTCCGGCGCGCCGGTGGAAGCAGCACTTGCGCTGGGCATCATCCGGCAGGAAAGCAGTTTCGACACCACCACCACCAGCCCGGTGGGCGCGCGCGGGCTGATGCAACTCATGCCCGCCACGGCGGCGCAGGTGGCCAAGCAGATCGGCATGCGCGCGCCGTCACTGGGCAGCCTGACGGCGGAACCCGACCTGAACATCCGGCTGGGCACCGCGTATCTGTATGATCTGATGGCGCAGTATGGCGGCTGCGTGCCGATGGCGGTGGCCGCCTACAACGCCGGGCCGGGCCGGGTGAACGAATGGATCGCCACCAATGGCGACCCGCGCACCGGGGCGGTGGACATGCTGGACTGGATTGAACAGATCCCGTTCGGTGAGACCCGCAATTACGTGCAGCGGGTGATCGAGAACATGGTGGTGTATCGCGCCAAGCGCGGCACGGTGCTGCCGCATCCGCTGGCGCAATGGCTGAAATAACCGCCGCCCGGCTGATCGCCAGCGGTCTGGGCAGCGGCTATGCGCCGAAAGCGCCGGGCACCGCCGGGTCGCTGGCCGCCGTCATGATCGGGGCCGCGCTGCTGGCATGGTCGCCTTGGGCGGTGCTGGCTGCTGCCGCACTGGCCTGTGCCGCCGGGGTTTGGGCGATTGGTGCCATCCGGCCCGATGGCGATCCGGGCTGGATCGTCATTGACGAATTTGCCGGGCAGTGGATTGCGCTGCTGGGTCTGGCGTCCCCCTCGCCTTTGGGCGTGCTGGCCGCGTTTGCGTTGTTCCGGCTGTTCGACATCACCAAGCCCGGCCCGGTGGGCTGGGCCGACCGGCGGCACGGGCCGGTGTGGGTGATGGCCGACGATGTGATCGCCGGGCTGATCGCGGCCGTTGTGCTGGTGGCTGTCCGCGCCATCGCACCCGGACTGCTTGGCTAGCACGCCGCGCGCGGGCACAGTCCGCCCATGCCAAAGGCCCGCGCATCCATCGGCCCCGATCTGCCCGCCTTGCCGGAGCGGCGCGCGCGCGGCCACGCGGTGCGGGAACGGCTTGCGCGCTCGGCCCATGCCGTGTGGTCGCCGCCGCCCGGACGGCGCGATCCGGTGGCGATGGTGCTGGAGGCCGAGCACGGCCGCCTCCAAGCAATGCTGCCGCAGCGCCATGCCAGGATGCGCGCGGACATGTTCGGCTTTCTGCGCGGCTCGGCCATTGTGATGGCCGCCGATCTGGGCAGCCAGCCGCATACCGGGCTGATGGTGCAGGCCTGCGGCGACTGCCATTTGCTGAATTTCGGCGCCTATGCCGCGCCGGACGGCCAGCCGGTGTTCGATGTCAACGACTTCGACGAAACCCTGCCCGCCCCGTTCGAGTGGGACCTGAAACGGCTGGTGGCCAGCATCGCCGCCGCCAGTCTGGTGCGCGGCGGCCATGGCAAGATCGCGCGCACGCTGGCCCGGCGCGCGGCGCATGCCTACCGGCGGCACATGCACGATCTGGCATTGGTGCCACCACTGGACGCCTGGCGGTCGCGCATCGCGCTGGACGGCGCCATTGAGGACATCGCCGACCGCGCGGTGCGCCGCCATGAACGCCAGCGCCTGACCGAGGCGGTGGAGGCCAGCGGCGCGGATTACCGCAAGCTGATCGCCGGCGACGGGCTGCGCCTGCGCGAGGACCGGCCCGGCATGGTCCGCCTGCCCGCGCATGAACAAACCGCACATGCCGCATTTACCGCCTATCTCGACAGTCTCAGCGAGGAACGGCAGGCGTTGCTGCGGCGCTACCGGTTGCAGGACGTGGTGTTCAAGGCGGTCGGCGTCGGCGCGCTCGGCACGTTCTGCGCGCTGGGCCTGTTCGTCAGCGGCGATGGCGACCCATTGCTGCTGCAACTCAAGCAGGCGCAGCCCTCGGTGCTGGCGCCATATGCCGGGGCCAGCGCCTACGCCCATCAGGGCCAGCGCGTGGTGGTGGGGCAGCGGCTGATGCAGGCCGCGAGCGATGTGTTCCTCGGCTGGACACCCACTCCCGGCGGCGGGCCGCAGTTCTATGTGCGCCACCTGCGCGACGCCAAACTCGCGGCCATCGGCGCCGCGCTGGAGGAGGAGTCGCTGCGGTTCTATGCCAAGCTGTGCGGCCAGACTCTGGCCCGCGCCCATGCCCGCTCGGCCGATCCGGCGGTGATTGCCGGCTACATGGGAGAGAGTGACGCGATGGACGATGCACTGGCCGAGTTTGCCTTCGCCTATGCCGAGCAGGTGCGCGCCGACCACGCCGCCTTTGCCGCCCGCAAGGATCTGACATGATCGGCGTGGCGGAACTGGCGCAGGCCGAGGCGGTGCTGGCCGCCTGCCGGGCGGCCGGGATGATGGTGGCAACGGCGGAAAGCTGCACCGGCGGGCTGATCGCAGCGGCACTGACCGCGATTGCCGGCAGTTCGGACGTGGTGGACCGCGGCTTCGTCACCTACTCCAACGCGGCCAAGACACAGATGCTGGGCGTGCCCGCAGCGATGATCGAGGCGCATGGGGCCGTGAGCGAGCCGGTGGCGCGGGCGATGGCCGAGGGCGCGCTGGCGCACTCCGCTGCCGCATTGGCCGTGGCTGTGACCGGAATTGCCGGGCCGGGTGGCGGCAGTGCCGGCAAGCCGGCCGGTCTGGTGTGGTTTGGTCTGGCCCGGCGCGGACATGCAACCTCGACCTTGCATGCGGTATTCCCCGGAGACCGCGCCGAGGTGCGGCGCGCCACCGTGGCACAGGCGCTCAGTCTGCTCGGCAACGCAGCATCGGCTTGACGTGCGCGCTACAATCGGTGACAAATTCACTGCTTCGTGAGCGAGGCCGCCTGCCCTATGCTTCCGCAAGGAGGACGCTTTGCGAATTCTGCTGGTCGAAGACAATCCCAAGCTGTCGTCGCTGCTGCTGAAGCTGTTGACCGAGCATGGTTATGCTGCGGACTTGGCGGGCACGGTTGAAGAAGCCCGTGAATCGCTGGCCATGGCAGGCTATGACCTTGTGATCCTGGACCTGACCTTGCCGGACGGCGATGGCCATTCCGTGCTGCGCATGCTGCGCGCCGCCGGGCAGGACATGCCGGTGCTGGTGGCCACCGCGCGCGGGGACGTGACGGAGCGGGTGCGTACGCTGGACAAGGGAGCCGATGATTATCTGGTCAAGCCGTTCTCCCCCGAGGAATTGCTGGCCCGCGTGCGCGCCCTGCTGCGGCGCCCGCATCAAGCGTTGCAGCCGGTGCTGACGGCCGGCAATCTCGCATTGGATCCGGCGCAGGGCACGGTCTGCGTGGACGGCGTTCCGATGGAGATTCCACGCCGGGAAATGGCGATGCTGGAAGTGCTGATGCGCCGCTACGGCACGGTGGTCAGCCGCACTGCACTGGAGGAGACCTCCACCACGTTCGGGGCGGAAGTGACGCCGAACGCTATTGAAGCCGCCATTTCCCGCCTGCGCCGCCGTCTGGAGCAGCATCAGGCCACCGTGGCCGTCGCGACCATGCGCGGGCTTGGATATATTCTGGCCGAACGGGGCGGCAGCGCATCCGCCAGCCCGTGACACTTGTCCGCCGCCTTGCGGTGCGGATGGGGCTGACCGCTGCGGCCATGTCGGCGGGGCTGCTGCTGATCATCGGGCTGGAATACGGCATCAACATTGAAGGATTGCGGCACGAGACGCTGGCCGACATGGCCGAGGGCGTGGCGGCTGCGGCGGGACGCGGCGAAGACCCGGCGCAGTGGCATCTGTTCCAGACCTATCCCCATGCGTATGCGTTTCGCGTGGTGGACCGGCTGGCCCCCGGCGGGCAGCGGCTGCTGGCCGGAGCCAATCCAGCATTGTTGCCGCCGCTGGTTGAGGTTCTGGAAGAAGCCGACGATACCGGGGTGCGCTATGATGAGCGCTTCGTGTCCGTGCCCGTACCGGGCGGCGATGCCTGGCATCTGACGTCACATGTGCAGGTAGGCGATGCGCTTTACCACGTGGATGTGGCAATGCGCGGCGACCCAGCCTGGCTATGGCGCTTCTCGCTGTTCAAGGAAATGCTGGCCGATGGGCTATTGCCGATCGGGTTGCTGGTGCCGGCGCTGACGCTGGCCATTCTGCTGACCACCCGGCGCGCGTTGCAGCCATTGAGCCAGATTGCCCAGCAGGCGCGCCAGTTGGGGGAATCGGCCGGGTCCGGGCAGGCGCTGACGCCGCTGGAATCCGGCAGGCTGCCACGCGAATTTGCCGACGTGGTCACGGCGCTGAACGCCATGCTGGACCGGCTTGGTCACTCGCTGGCCCGGCAGCGCCAGTTCGCCTCGGACGCCGCACATGAACTGCGCACGCCCATCGCGGTGCTGCGCCTGCGGGTCAGCACGCTACCCGATACGGCGATGGCGCGTGAACTGGACGGCGAGTTGGCAGCACTGGCGCATCTGGTGGACGAATTGCTGCGCTTTGCCCATGCCGAGGACGTGATGGCCTCTGACCGCACCCCGCTGGACGTGGTGGCCGTGGTGCGCGACGCGTGCGGCAAGCTGGCGGCCAAGGCGGTGCTGCGCGATCAGTCGCTGGCGCTGGAAGCACCGGATGAGGGGCTGGTTCTGCCCAGCCACGCCGAGTTGCTGGGGGCCATGGTGCGCAATCTGGTGGACAATGCGCTGGGCGTCTCTCAACCCGGCACCACAGTGACCATCCATGTGCGTGCACCCGGTTTCATCATTGTGGAAGACGAAGGCCCCGGCGTGCCGGATGCGCAGAAATCCGCCGTGTTCGGGCGGCACTGGCGGGCCGAGCGGCAGCGCCGCGAGGGGGCGGGGCTGGGTTTGGCACTGGTGCGGCGGGTGGCACAATTGCACGGCGGCGATGTGTGGGTGGAGGACCGGCCCGGCGGCGGCGCGCGCTTCGTGGTGCGGCTGGTGCCGCTCGCCTAGCAATGGATTTGCCGGGGCGGTGCAACGTGGCAAGGAACCACTAGCATTCGGCGGCCTTGAAAAACTATCGTATATTGACCTGAATCAACGAATTCATCGTGATATTTATTGTTGATCGAATGCTCCCGTGCCGAGTATCGCACGAAGAGTGAGGGCCAGTATGTGCGTCAATTGCGCGACGTAAAGCTGTCGGCCGTGATTGACGACTGGGATGCCGAATTACTGCGCGAGTACGGCAGACTGTGCGGATGGGTGCTGGCCAAGGCCCATGCCCGTTCCGGCGACCCGGCCAAAATTGCCGGCTACATGGGAGCCAGCGCCGTGTTCGACGACGCCATTACGGAATTCGCAATGGAATATGCCGACCAGACCGAGCGCGACCATCGCGCCTTCGTCCGGGCGATCCGCGAAGGCCGCCTGCCCGCCGCCATCTGACCTAGCGTGGCGCGCGGCGGCGGCGGCGCAGCCATCCGGTCAATGCCACACCGGCCATGGCGATCAGCCCGGCGGAGGCGGGTTCCGGTACGGCGGCGAAATCCGGCAGCGCGCCAGTGAAGGTGTAGTTGTGCAACTCACCACCGCCGGTGAAGCTTTGCGCCACCACCGTGCCGTTGATGGCGCCGTTGGCGATGGCCACCGTGGCGCCTTCGGCCATCAGCGAGCTTTGCCAGTTGCCGACGGTAACCTTGCTGTAGCCGATGAAATTGAACAGCACGTCGCGCAGCGGCGACCCGTTCCAGTTGGTGCCGCTGGGTTCGGTGAAGGTGGTGCCGTTGTCGGCCAGCACGTCGATGATCACCGAGGACACGCCCGGGCCGATGCTGAAGGCGATGTTGGACACGCTGGCCATGGCCGCATCCAGCGCCGAGCCTTTCAGCACGATCACCGAAACGCCGGTGCCGCTGGTCTTGAAGGTGAGCGTGTTGTTGGCGGTGGTGTAGGAGCCGTTGTTGGTCAGACTGGCCAGATTATTGGCCAGTTGCGCCAGCGGTGACGTGTAATCCGTGATGGGTTGTACCGGCCCGCCGGGCACCAGCTTGCCGCCGCCATTGTAGTTGATGTTGCCGCTGACCGCGCCACCAACATACAGGTTGCCGCCAGCATTCAGGTTGAAGTTGCCGCTGACCGAGCCATACACGGAAACCGACGGCGCCGTGGGCACGTTGTTGTTGAAAAATGTGCCGCTGCCGCTGAGGCTGCCGCCGATGATCGCCTTGCCCTCGATATCCTGCCCCTGCGACACGCTGCCGCCGGTGATCAGGTTATAGCCGGACAGCAGGTCGGACGCCTTCAGCGGCGTCGCCGCAGCGCCGCCTGCCAACAACGGGGCGGCGGCGAGCCACAAGCAGCCGGCGGCGGTGCGGGTCTTGAGAGTCATCGTCGCGGCTCCTGCCTGGCGTCGCCGGGGCGCGCCCCGGCACATTGCTGCATCGCGGCAGATACTGGCTTTTCCTTACTGATTTGTCAAGAGTGCGTTAACGTATCTATATAAAATTAACGAGACACCCCGCCGTGTGACAGTTTGGTAAACTCATGCGTGATCGTGCAATTTCGCGCGAATCGTCAGCTTCGCGTCAGCCTCATCCCGCATAACCGTCTGGTCACTGGCGGCGAACTTCTCCGCCGATGCCGCTCCGGCCGCGAGAGCCGAAGCGGCGCACACCTAGGCCCTGACCGGTCGCCCCAGCCGGTCAGGGATTTTTTTTGTGTGCTGCCCGGATTACGGGCTGGTCCACTGCCCTGTGGCACCCGAGCGGAATACCGCTTCAATGCAGCGCATGTTCTGCACCGCGTCCTCGATGGGGAATTCCAGTTCGGTCTCGCCACGCACCACGCGGGCGAAGGCATCGCCCTGCAAGGCGTATTGATCGTTGACCGGCAGATCCTCGACGCGCGCGCCGCCGCCGAACAGGTCGCGGCCGTCATCGACGATGATCTGGCAGGGGCGCTGGTTGGGCGCATTGAACGGCACCAGAATTTCGATGCGCCCGGTGGTGCCCATGATGGTCACGCGCTGGTGCGGTGACATCTGGGTGGACACGGTGAAGGTCAGATGCCGCGCACCGGGAAATTCCAGAATGGCACTGGTCAGCCGGTCCGTGTGCATCTGCGGGTCACGGTCGATCACGCTGACCATGCGGCTTGGCTCCGCCCCGAAGATGTAGCGCGCGGTGGCGATGGCGTAGCAGCCGATATCCATCAGCCCGCCGCCGCCAATATCGGCCTGATTGCGCACGTTGGCGGGGTCGGTGAGGAAATAGCTGAACATGGTCTGAATAGCGCGGACCTCACCGATCTCGCCCGAGCGGACGATGTCGCGGGCGCGCTGCCATTGCGGGTTCTGCCGCACCATGAACGCCTCGGCCACCACCTTGCCGGTGCGGGCGCGCGCGCCGATCAGCAGGCGGGCTTCCTCGGCGGTCAGCGCAATCGGCTTCTCGCACAGCACATGCTTGCCCGCTTCCATCGCCTTGATGGTCCACGGCACATGCAGGTGGTTGGGCAGCGGGTTGTAGATGGCCTCGATGGCCGGGTCGGCGAGCAGTTCCTCGTAACTGCCATAGGCGCGGGCAATACCGAGTTCGTCCGCCGTGGTGCGCGCCGTGGCCAGATCGCGGGAGGCGATGGCGTCGATCCGGCACAGCGCCGAATTCTGCATCGCCGGGATGACATGCTTGCGCCCGATTTTCGCGGTGCTGATGACGCCCCACGCCATTTTGCTGGCCATGCTCGCTCCTCCCCTGATTTGAGGGAGGAGCGATAGCGCGGGCAGGCCGGGGCCGCTAGAGCTTCGGCAGTTCCGCCGCGGAGGCGATCACCTTGGTCACCATGCCATAGGCAATGGCTTCCTCGGGGCTCATCCAGTAGTTGCGGTCGGTGTCGGTGGTGACTTTTTCCAGCGTCTGGCCGGTTTCCTCGGCAATCAGCCGGTTCAGCCGTTCGCGCATCTTGCCGATCTCGCGGGCTTCGATGTCGATGTCGGTCGCCGGGCCGCGCACGCCGCCCATGGGCTGATGCAGCAGGAAGCGGGTTTTCGGCAGGCAGAACCGGCGGTCCTTCTGGCCGGCCAGAAAGATCAGCGCGCCTGCGGAGGCAACCCAGCCGGTGCCGATGATACGCACCGGGGCTTCACTGGCCACGAAACGGATCATGTCGTGGATGGTGTCGCCGCTTTCCACATGGCCGCCGGGCGAGTTGATATACACGTCGATCGGGTCGGACGAGGCCCCGGCCAGCGCCAGCAGGCGGCCGGTGACATCACGCGCCAGCCGGTCGTTGATCGCGCCGAACACCAGCACCTTGCGCTGGTTGAACAGCCGCGTCTCAAGCTCGTTGATCGGCGAGTTCAGGGTCTTGTTGACGTCCGGCTCCTGGGGCGGGTTGCCTTCCGGGGCGGGCACATCGGGATCGTCGTCGTCATTGCGGATATAGGCCATGCAGTCCTCCTAGACGGGGAGGTTAAGTGGCCCGGCAAAGGTTACAAGTCCACCCTCCCCGGCATCTGACCGGCCAATCAATGCGCGCCGCCCCCGCCGCCCACGGGCGCGGGCTTGGCCAGCAGCAATGTCAGCGGGATGGCGCAGAAAAACGCAGCGGCCATCAGCAGCAGCACGTCGTTGTACGACAGCGTCAGCGCCTCCCGCTGCACCATCATCGCCATGCGCTTCAGCGCCGCCAGTTGCGCGTTGCCGCCAAGGCCGGGGGTCAGCGCCCAGGTCATCTCGTTGACCATGTTGGCCGCCGCCGGGCGCGCCCAGGTGATCTGCTCGTCCAGATGCTGGGTGTGGATCGCTGCCCGGCTGGTGGCGATGGTGTTGATCAGCGCCAGCCCGATGGCACCGCCGAGGTTGCGCATCAGGTTGTACAAACCCGAGGCATTCTTGAGCTGCTGCGGCGGCAGCGTGCCCAGCGCCAATTGGTTGGTGGGCAGCATGATGAACATCAGCGAGAACCCGCGCAGCGCCTGCGGCCAGAGCATCTCGTAGAACGAGGACTGATTGGTCAGATGCGCCAGCCACCACAACGAAATGCCGAACATGAACAGGCCTGCGGCCAGCATCCGCCGCTTGTCCAGCGTGGCGGACAGCCGCCCGGCGATGGGCGAGGCAATGAACATCGCCAGCCCGGTGACGAACATCGTCTCACCGATCTGCATCGAGTTGTAGGCGCGCACCCGGCCCAGAAACAGCGGGATCACATACACCGCGCCATACAGCCCCAGCCCCAGCACCAGCGAGAACGCGCACCCGGCGGCGAAATTGGCGTTGCGGAAGGCCCGCAAATCCACCAGCGGGTCGGGGCGGACCAGCATGCGCCAGAAGAACAAAGCCCCCGCCACGGCCGCCGTCACCGACAGCCAAGCGATGGTTGCATCCTGAAACCAGTCGTTGCGGTTGCCTTCCTCCAGCACATATTCCAGCGAACCGAGGAAGGTGGCCATCAGCGCCAGCCCCACCGAATCGAACGTGCGCAGCAGCTTGTAATTCGGCTTGTCCACGTCCAGCAGCAGCCACACCACCACCACCACCGCCAGACCGAACGGGATGTTGATCAGGAACAGCCAATGCCACGACAGCGCCTGCGTCAGCCACCCGCCCAGCGTCGGGCCGATGGTGGGCGCCAGTGTCGCGGTCAGGCCGATCAGCACCGACATGGAGGTGCGGCGCGATGGCGGGAACAGCAAGTATGTGGTGGCAAACACGGTCGGGATCATCGCGCCGCCGAGGAAGCCCTGTGCCGCGCGGAACACGATCATCGCGCCCAATGAGGTCGAGAACGCGCAGGCCAATGAGAACAGGGTGAACCCGGCACAACTCAGCGCAAACAGCACCCGCGTGGACAGCAGGCGCGACAGCCAGCCGGACAGCGGGATCATCACGATTTCAGCGATCAGATAGCTGGTCTGCACCCACGCTGCTTCGTCAGGGCTGGCCGACAGGCCCGCCTGAATTTCGCTGATCGAGGCGCTGACGATCTGGATGTCCAGAATCGCCATGAACATGCCGAACACCATCGCCATGAAGCCAACCCAGTCACGCCAGGTCAGCGTGCGCTCGGCTTGGGCGGGCGGGGGCATGTCAGGCCAGACCGAGCAGCGCCATCAGGCTGCCGAACAGGCCGTGGCGCACCGCATCCGGGCCGCGCGTATCCACTTCGGCGGTCACCGACAGCCCGGCGCGCAGCCATCCGGCCTTCGCTGCGGCAGCGGCGGGAATGCTGACCTTCACCGGCACGCGCTGCACCACCTTGGTGAAGTTGCCGGTGGCGTTCTCGGGCGGCAGCAGGGAGAACAGCGCGCCGGTGGCCGGCGCCAGACTGTCCAGCCGCGCTTCAATGGCGGCCCCGCTATCGATATCCGGGATCAGCAGCACTTTCTGGCCCGGTTGCATGGCGCGCAACTGGGTCTCCTTGAAGTTAGCGACCACGTATAGGTGCTCGCGCGTCGGCGTGACCGAGATCAGTTGCAGCATCGGGTTGACATGCTGGCCGAGTTGGGCCGCGCGATTGCCCACGGTGCCGTCGAACGGGGCGCGGATGACGGTGTAGCCCAGATTCCGCTCAGCCAGTTTCACCGCAGCGTCGGCGGTGAGTTTATGCGCCTCCGCCTGCACCACGGCGGATCGGGCCACGGCCAGCGTCTGCACAGCGCTGTCACGCTGCGCGCGCGCGGCGGCCAGCAGCGCCTGCGATTTGCGCTGGTCGGCAATCTTGGTCTCGTTGGTCTGTTTCGAGGCCCACCCGGCGGTGGCCAGCGTGCCGGTGCGCCCGGCATCGGCTTCGGCCCGGTTCCACTCGGCTTCGGCCTGACCGATCATCGCCTCGGTGGTGACGATGGCAGCCCCCGCCTGCACCACCTGCCGCTGTGCGGTCTCGATGGCCGCCGCCGCCTCGGCATCGGCATCACGGGCCTGTTCCAGCCGCAACTGCCAGTCGGCGGCATCCAGCGAAATCAGCGGGTCGCCCGCCTTCACCGCCTGATTGTCGGTGACATGGATGGCCACCACATCCCCCTCGATGCGCGGGCCGAGCACGGCGATGTCGCCCTGCACATAGGCGTTGTCGGTGCTTTCGATGAACCGGCCTTCCTGCCGCCACCAGTTGAAGGCCACCGCGCCACCTGCCAGCAGTACCGCCAGCACGGCAAGCTGAATGACCCGCTTGCGGGCGCGTCCGGGGCGTGCCGCGGCGGTGCTCATGGGGGCTGACGAGGCCGGGACAGGCTTGTCGGTGACGGCGTTCATACGATGGGTATCCCGCTGAACCGAACGGTTCAGTTCACTGCGGGGGACATGGCGGTGCCTGGCCGATCCGTCAAGACTGAACCGTTCAGTTCAGTCTTGACGATGTGATGACTCCGGCCCCACTTGTCCCGCATGGACAGTTCCGCCGCCCACGCCCTGACCGCGCCGCACGACGCCTCTCCCAAGCGCAAGCAGGTGGTGGAGGCGGCAGAGGCGCTGTTTCTGGCCAATGGCTATGGGGCGGTCAGCATGGACGCGGTGGCGCGCAGCGCGGGCGTGTCGAAGGCCACGCTGTATGCGTATTTCGCCTCCAAGGACCAGTTATTCGCCACCATTGTCAGTGAGCGCGGCGTGGTGGCGCAGATCGAGGATTTGCTGCCGGACGGTCCGGTGGATGATCTGCGGGCGGCGATGCTGCGGATTGGTGAACGGGTGCTGCGCTTCATGATGAGTGCCCGCACGCTGGCGATCTACCGGATCACCATTGCTGAAAGCGTGCGCTTCCCCGAACTCGGTGCCGCCTTCCATGCCGCAGGTCCGCAGCGCTTCTGCGACCGGGTGGGCGGCTGGCTGGCAGTGCAGCAAAATGCAGGTCTGGTGCGGGCCGATGATCTGGAAATTGCAACGCAGCAATTCATGGCCCTGATGCGCAGCGGCACATTCCTGCGCGCCACGCTGGGCCTGCAACCGGCAGCTACCGAACAAGAGATCGTGTCCACCGTTGCCGCAGCGGTGGACACGTGGCTTGCGGCCTTCGGCAGCGCCCGGCGCTGAGGCTCAGTTCGCCGGTGCGGTCGCGGCCGGGGTCGTGGTGGTGGTCTTGCCCTTGGCCTTCTGCGCCTTGGCGTAGGCCTGAATGTCGGCCACCGTCACGTAGCCTTTGCGCGGCTTGTCGATCTTGCTGAAATTGCTGGTCACGTAGCCCCACTTGGCGGCCACCGCCTGATCCTTGGTGAGCTTGCCGTCATGCGTGGTGTTTGCCGCGTCGAAGCGCTGTTGCAGCGTCTGCTTGGGCTTCTTGGTGGAAGGTGGCTTCTGCGCGGGTGCCGCCTTGGCAGCCGGGGCCGGTGCGGGCGTGGCCGCCGGTGCTGCGGGGGCAGCGGCGGCCGGCGCGGGTGCCGGGGCCGGGGTGGCCGCAGGGGCTGCGGCAGCCCCGGCAGGCGGTGCGAGCGGCGCAGAAGTGACCGGCGAGGTGGTCTCGGCAGTAGCCTGTGCTGCAAACAGCAACAGCGCGGCGGTGGCGGACATCATACGCATCGGGCACTCTCCTTGCCGGGTGGCGGGCAGTCGCTGCGGCCGGATCAGGCCGCAAGCACCTGCCGCATCGTCTGCACAGCCTCGTCAACCTGCGTGCGAGTCACGTCAAGATGCGTGCAGGCACGGCCGAGATGCGGGCCCATCACCGACATCATCACGCCGTGCTGGCGCAGGGCTGCCGTGACCTCACCGGCGGTCAGCCCGGTGCCAGTGGTGTCGAAATACACCAGATTGGTCTGCGGCGCCTTCACCTTCAGCCCCTCGATCTGCGCCAGACCGCGCGCCAGTACGGCGGCGTTGGCGTGGTCCTCGGCCAGCCTGTCGATATTGTGATCCAGCGCATACAGGCAGGCGGCCGCGCAGATGCCGCCCTGCCGCAATGACCCGCCCATCCGCTGCTTCCAGCGCCACGCCCGGTCGATGAACGAAGCCGAGCCGCACAGCACCGCCCCCAAGGGCGCGCCGAGACCCTTGGTGAAATCCAGCCACACGCTGTCATACCCGGCCACCATCTCGGCCACCGGCACGCCGGCCGCCACCACGGCGTTCATCAGGCGTGCGCCGTCCATGTGCGTGGAGATGCCGCGCGCATGGGCCATGTCGGCCACCGCGTTCAGCGCGGCCAGTGGCCACACCGTGCCGCCGCCCAGATTGGCGGTCTGTTCCACTTCCACCAGCGTCTGCGGCATGTCGTAGCGCGAACCGCCATTGAACGCCGCCGCCAGCGTCTCGGCGGAATACTGCCCGTCCGCCCCTTCCAGCGGCATGATCTGCGCCCCGGTCAGCGCCGCTGCGGCACCGCCCTCGGCGGTCAGGATATGCGCGGTGCGGTGCGCCAGAATGGCGTCGCCCGGGCGGCAATGGGTCAGAATGGATATCTGGTTGCACATCGTCCCGGTGGGCAGGAACACGGCGGCTTCCTTGCCCATCAGGGCGGCCATCCGCTCGCACAGCGCGTCGATGGTCGGGTCCAGCCCGGCCTGCTCATCGCCGACCTCGGCCTCCATCATCGCGGCCTTCATGGCGGCGGTGGGGCGGGTCTGCGTGTCGGAATACAGATTGACGCGAACCGGCGGCAGGCCGGGCGTGGGTCGCGGCGGGGCGTGGACCATGGGATTTCCTGCGGCGGAGTAAGGGAGAGACTCAGGCGTCCTGCGTCGTCGGCGGCAAAGGACGGCGGGGCGGGGCGGCATCGGTGGTGACCGGCGGCGGGCCGTACACCTCGCGGGCGCGCTTGATGAAGGCGTTCACCATCAGGCGCACCGCCTCATGAAACACCACGCCAATCGCGGCTTGCAGGATGCGGCTGCGGAACTCGAAATCGACGAAGAAATCCACCTTGCAGCCGCGCGGGTCGGGCGCGAAGGTCCACTGGTTTTTCAGATACTTGAACGGGCCGTTCTCGTAGCGCACACGCACCTGGTGCGGGCGGTCCAGCACAACGCGGCTGGTAAAGCTTTCCCGGAACGGGCCGAAGCCGATGGTCAGGTCGGCCACCAGTTCCGACGACGTCTGCGTGCGGACACGCGCGCCTACGCACCACGGCAGGAATTGCGGGTATTTGGCCACGTCGGCGACCAGATCGAACAATTGTTCGGGCCGGTAGGGAACCACCTTGATTTCGGCGTGTGTTGGCATGGCTTAAGCCGCAACCCCGGCCAGCCGCGCCTGCCGCGCCGCGCGCAACGCAGCGAAATCGGCGTCGGCATGGTAGCTGCTGCGGGTCAGTGGCGTGGCAGACACCAGCAGGAAGCCCTTGCCGCGCGCCACGCGGGCGTAATCCTCGAACGCCTCGGGCGTCACGAACTCGGCCACTGCGGCGTGCTTGACGGTGGGTTGCAGGTATTGCCCCAGCGTCAGAAAATCCACATCCGCCACCCGCAGATCGTCCATCACCTGCATGATCTCGGGTTTGGCTTCCCCCAGACCCACCATCAGGCCGGATTTGGTGAAAATGGTTGGGTCAAGCTGCTTCACGGTGTCCAGCAGACGCAGCGACTGGAAGTAGCGCGCACCGGGCCGGATGGTGGGATACAGCCGGGGCACGGTTTCCAGATTGTGGTTGAACACGTCCGGGCGCGCCTGCACCACAACCTCGATGGCACCCGGCTTGCGCAGGAAGTCCGGGGTCAGCACTTCAATGGTGGTACCGGGGGCGGCAGCGCGCACGGCGCGAATAACGGCGGCGAAATGCGCTGCCCCGCCATCGGCGAGATCGTCGCGGTCCACCGAGGTGATCACCACGTGGCGCAGCCCCAGCTTGGCCACCGCATCGGCCACGCGGGCCGGTTCGCTGGCATCCTGCGCGTCCGGCTGTCCGGTGGCGACATTGCAGAAGCTGCACGCACGCGTACAGGTCTCGCCCATGATCATCATGGTGGCGTGGCGCTGCGACCAGCATTCGCCAATGTTCGGGCAGGCGGCTTCCTCGCACACCGTCACCAGACCGTTGGCGCGCATCAGCGCGTGGGTCTCGTGATAGACCGGGTGGTTGGGCGCCTTCACCCGGATCCAGCTTGGCTTGCGCTGGATCGGGTTATCCGGGCGATGCTGCTTCTCGGGGTGGCGCACCAGTTTCGGCTCGCCCGCGCGGTGGTCGACCAAGACTCGCACGGTCATGGAGGCGGCCTCTGAGAATTACGACGTCCTAGAAGTGGATGGCCCGGCCGTACGCGTCAAGCACCGCTTCGTGCATGGTTTCGCTGACTGTGGGATGCGGAAACACCGTGTGCATCAGGTCCGCCTCGGTGGTTTCCAGCGTGCGGGCGATCACGTAGCCCTGAATCATCTCGGTCACTTCCGCGCCGATCATGTGCGCGCCAAGCAATTCGCCGGTCTTGGCGTCGAACACGGTCTTCACCAGACCTTCCGGCTCGCCCATCGCGATGGCCTTGCCGTTGCCGATGAACGGGAAGCGGCCGACACGCACCTCGTGCCCCGCCGCCCTGGCCTTTGCCTCCGTCATGCCGACCGAGGCCACCTGCGGGCGGCAATAGGTGCAGCCGGGGATGTTGCCGAAATCCATCGGGTGCGGGTGCTTGCCCGCGATGGCTTCCACGCAGATCACTGCCTCGTGGCTCGCCTTGTGCGCCAGCCACGGCGGGCCGCACAGATCGCCGATGGCGTACACGCCCGGCTCACCGGTGCGGCAGAATTCGTCGATCACCACATGCGTGCGGTCCACCTTCACGCCGGTGCCCTCAAGCCCGAGGTTTTCCACGTTGCCGACGATACCGACGGCGGAAATCACCCGGTCCACCGTGATCTGGCTGGACGTGCCGCCTGCCTCGACCGTCACGGTCACGCTTTCGGCACCCTTGGTCACGCCCTTCACGGCGGCGGAGGTGATGATCTTCATGCCCTGCTTTTCGAACGCCTTGCGCGCGAAGGCCGAGATTTCCTCGTCCTCGACCGGCAGCACCCGGTCCATCAACTCAACCACGGTCACGTCCGCGCCCATGTTGCGGTAGAAGCTGGCAAATTCGATGCCGATGGCGCCGGAGCCGATCACCAGCAGCGATTTCGGCATGGCGGCGGGGACCATAGCTTCCTTGTAGGTCCAGATCAGCTTGCCGTCGGCCTCGATGCCCGGCAATTGCCGCGCCCGCGCGCCGGTGGCCAGCACGATGTGCCTGGCGGCCAGCGTCGCGACCGGCTTGCCGTCCTTCTCGACCGCCACGGTGCCCTTCCCGGCCAGTTTCCCGGCCCCGTCGAACACGGCCACCTTGTTCTTCTTCAGCAAATGCGCCACGCCGGAAGAAAGCTGCTTGGCCACGCCCCGCGAACGCTTGACCACTTTGGCCAGATCGAAACGGATGTTGTCGGCCGCGAAGCCGTACTCGTCCAGATGATGCAGCAGATGGTTGATTTCCGACGAGCGCAGCAGTGCCTTGGTGGGGATGCAGCCCCAGTTCAGGCAGATACCGCCCAGATGCTCGCGCTCCACCACGGCGGTTTTCAGGCCAAGCTGGGCAGCGCGAATGGCTGCCACATAGCCGCCGGGGCCGCCGCCGATCACCACGAGGTCGAAGGTCTGGTCGGCCATCGTCTGTTCTCCGTTGGTCAGGAAGCGAGCGCCGCAAGCGCCTCACCGGTCAGCCGCTGGCCGGTCCAGCCCTCGATGGGTTTGGCGCCGATGCTGCGGTAGAAGCCGATGGCGGGCGCGTTCCAATCGAGCACCGACCAGTCCATGCGCTTGCAGCCCTGCGCCAGCGCGATGCGGGCCAGATGCTTGAACACTGCCCGGCCGATCCCGCCGCCGCGATGCGCCTCGCGCACAAACACGTCTTCCACATACAGGCTGGGCGCGCCGCTGAAGGTGCTGAAGCTGTAGTGCCACAGCGAGAAGCCCACCGCCTCTCCGCCCTTTTCGATAATCAGCGCCTCGGCGCGCGGCTTCGGCCCGAACAGGGCGCGCTGCAACGCCGCCTCATCGGTTTCCACCTGATCGAGCATGTTCTCATAGGTGGCGAGTTCGCAGATGAAACGCAGGATCAGCGCCTCATCGCCCGGCACCGCATCGCGGAACGAAAAATGGCTCACAGCATCAGGCTCAACGGGTCTTCGACGATCTTCCTGAACTCGGCCAGCCATTCGGCCCCGAGCGCGCCATCGACCACGCGGTGATCCACGCTCAGCGTGCAGGTCATCACGGTGGCGATGGCCAGCGCGCCATCCTTCACCACCGCGCGCTGCGTGCCAGCGCCGACGGCCAGGATACCGGCCTGCGGCGGGTTGATGATGGCGGCGAAGCTGGACACGCCGAACATGCCCATGTTGGAGATCGAAAAGCCGCCGCCCTGAAACTCCTCGGGCTTCAGCTTGCCCGCCTTGGCGCGGGCGGCCAGATCCTTCATCTCGTTGCTGATGGCCGACAGGCCCTTGGTGTCGGCGTGGCGGATGATCGGTGTGATCAACCCGTCCGGGATCGACACCGCAACCGAGATGTCCACGTCGTGGTACAGCACGGTGTTGTCCTCGGTGTAGCTGGCATTCACCTTCGGCACGCGGCGCAGCGTGATGGCGGCGGCCTTGATGATCAGGTCGTTGACCGACAGCTTGAACGCGCCCGGCCCATCCTTGGCGCTGCGGGCATTCAGGTCGGCGCGCAGTTTCAGCAGCGCGTCGAGTTCGATGTCCATCGAGACGTAGAAATGCGGCACCGTCTGCTTGGCCTCGGACAGGCGGCGGGCGATGACCTTGCGCATGTTGCTGTTGGGCACCAGCGTGTGCGGCGCGGTGATGACCGGCGCGGCAGGCTTCGGCGCGGGTGCTGCGGCGGGTGCCGCAACGGGGGCGGCGGCAGCCGGGGACGCAGCCACCGGGGCCGCAGCCGCCGGGCGGGCCTGTACCGCTTCAATATCGGCCTTCACAATCCGCCCGCCCGGACCGCTGCCGGTCACGCCAGCCAGATTGATGCCCGCTTGCAGCGCCATCCGCTTGGCCAGCGGCGAGGCCACGATGCGGCTGTCATCGATGCTGGCAGCTTGCGCCGCCGGGGTGGGGGCTAGGGCGGGTGCCGGAGCGGGCACCGGTGCGGTGGCCGGTACGGCAACGGCGGCCGGCGCGGGGGCGGCAGCAACGGGTGCGGGGGCGGCGGATGGTGCCGCGGCGGGAACCGCCTCGCCCTTTTCCACCAGAACGGCAATCGGGTCGTTGACCTTCACGCCTGCGGTGCCGTCCGGCACAAGGATCTTGCCCAGAATGCCCTCATCGACCGCCTCGACCTCCATGGTCGCCTTGTCGGTCTCGATCTCGGCGATCACGTCGCCCGCCTTGATCACGTCGCCTTCCTTCTTGAGCCAGCGGGCCAGCGTGCCCTCGGTCATCGTCGGGCTGAGCGCCGGCATCAGAATGTTGGTGGCCATTGGCTGCGGTTCCCTCGTTCGGCGCTGTGTCTCAGAACAGCTTCTTGACGGCGGTCACGACCCAGTCGGGCTGCGGCAGCGCCAGCTTTTCCAGATTGGCGGCATAGGGCAGCGGCACGTCCAGCCCCGTGACGCGCACCGGCGGCGCATCCAGCCAGTCGAAGCAATGCTCGACAATCTGCATGTTCACTTCGGCCCCGATGCCCGCAAACGGCCAGCCTTCTTCCACCGTCACGATGCGGTTGGTCTTCTTCACGCTCTCCACAACCGTCGCGGTGTCGAGCGGGCGCAGTGAGCGCAGGTTGATCACCTCGGCGGAAATGCCCTGCCCGGCCAACACTTCGGCGGCTTTCATCGCCACGCCCACCATGATCGAGAACGCCACGATGGTCACATCGGTGCCGGTGCGCTCCACCTTGGCCTTGCCGATGGGAAGCACAAAATCCTCGGCCGTCGGGCAGTCGAAGCTCTGGCCGTAGAGGATTTCGTTTTCGAGGAACACCACCGGGTTCGGGTCGCGGATCGCCGCGCGCAAAAGGCCCTTGGCGTCAGCCGACGACCACGGGGCCACCACTTTCAGGCCGGGCACATGCGCGTACCACGAGGCATAGCACTGGCTGTGCTGCGCGCCGACGCGCGACGCCGCCCCGTTCGGGCCGCGGAACACGATGGGGCAGCCCATCTGGCCGCCCGACATGTACAGCGTCTTGGCCGCCGAGTTGATGATGTGGTCAATCGCCTGCATCGAAAAGTTGAACGTCATGAACTCCACGATGGGGCGCAGGCCGTTCATCGCCGCGCCGACGGCCATGCCGGTAAAGCCATGTTCGGTGATCGGCGTGTCGATCACCCGGCGCTCGCCGAATTCGGCCAGCAGGCCCTGGCTGATCTTGTAGGCGCCCTGATACTGGGCGACTTCCTCACCGAGCAGGAACACGGTGTCATCGGCGCGCATTTCGGCCGCCATCGCATCGCGCAGCGCCTCACGCACCGTCAGCGGCGCGGCCGCACCCCAATCCTTCTCCGGGGCGGACACGGCGGCTGCGGGAGCGGCGTGCGCCACCGGGGCGGGCGCAGGGGCAGCCACCGGTGCGGGCGCCGGGGCGGCGGCCTGTGTGTCGTCGCCTGCCAGTTCGGCAATCGGCGTATTCACGGCGACACCTTCGGCGCCTTCCTCAACGAGGATTTTCGCCAGTTTGCCCTCATCGACAGCCTCGACCTCCATGGTCGCCTTGTCGGTCTCGATTTCGGCAATCACCTCGCCTGCCTTGATGTCGTCGCCGACTTTCTTCAGCCAGCGGGACAGCTTGCCCTCGGTCATGGTGGGCGACAGGGCCGGCATCAGGATTTGCACGCCCATGGCTCAGCCCTCCACCAGAATATCGGTCCAGAGTTCGGCCGCATCCGGCTCCGGGCTGGTCTGGGCAAAATCGGCGGCTTCCTGCACGATCCCCTTGACCTCGTCATCCACCGCCTTGAACGCGGCTTCCTCGACGCCAAGGCTTTCCAGCTTGTGGCGGGCCGATTCGATGCAGTCGCGCTCGGAGCGCATTTTCTGCACCTCCTCCCGCGTGCGGTATTTGCTGGGGTCGGACATCGAGTGGCCGCGATAGCGGTAGGTCTTCATTTCCAGCAGGTACGGCCCCTTGCCCGCGCGGCAATGCGCCACAGCAAGCTGGCTGGCCTCATGCACCGCCTCGACATCCATGCCATCGACCTGCACGCCGGGGATGCCCCACGGCGCGCCGTTCTTGGACATGTCGCGCGACGCCGAGGC